>JBGXXU010000101.1:0-17738 GCA_041814865.1 Phocaeicola sp.
GGCAGACGACCTCATGATATGTGACGAAGAAAAGCCACTGTGTATGGCAGGAGTTTTCGGCGGAGCAGCTTCGGGAGCTACCGAGCAGACTGTAAACGTATTTTTCGAAAGTGCTTACTTCCATCCTTCGTGGGTACGCAAAACGGCTCGTCGTCATGGTTTGAGTACGGACTCTTCTTTCCGCTTCGAACGTGGTACCGACCCGAATATGGTGGTGATGGCTTTGCAACAAGCTGTGACCTTGACAAAAGAATTGGCAGGAGGAAAAGTCTCTTCCGAAATCGTGGATGTATATCCTTCGCCGATGATGGAATTCCCTGTTATTTTGGAATACGACTATGTGGATGCTCTCATAGGCAAACATTTGGAACCTTCTGTTATCAAGGCAGTTTTGGAAAGCTTGGAGATAAAGATTATAAAAGAAACCGCAGAATGTTTGCACTTGCAAGTTCCTCCTTACAGAGTAGACGTGACTCGTCCTTGCGATGTGGTGGAGGATATTCTTCGTATCTACGGATACAACAATGTGGAAATCCCGCAATCTCTTCGGTCAAGTCTTGCTGTCAAGACAGATGCGGATACTTCTGCCAAACTGCAAACATTGATTTCCGAACAATTGGCAGGTGCCGGCTTTAATGAAATACTCTGCAATTCTCTTACGGCTGCGCAATACTACGAAGGAATGAACAGCTTTAAGTCTGAGAATTTGGTGCAGTTGATGAATCCTTTGAGCAACGACTTGAATGTAATGAGAGCAACACTTTTGTTTGGCGGTTTGGAGACTATCGAACACAACAGCAAACGTAAACATGCCGATTTACATCTCTTTGAATTCGGAAACTGTTATCATTACGATGCGACCAAACGCAGTTCGGAAAAAGTCTTGGCTCCTTATAGCGAGGCTTTACACTTGGATTTATGGATAACGGGAAAGCGTGTAACCAATTCTTGGGCGCATCCGGATGAAGACACTACATTCTTTGAGTTGAAAGCACACGTGTTGAATATATTCCGTCGTCTTGGTTTGAATTTCGGTAAAATCGTATTCGGGCATTTGACAGATGATATTTACAGCAGTGCCATTTCTGTCCATACACGCAACGGTGAATTGGTGGCAACATTGGGTATTTTGCAACGTACTCTTTTGAAAAAGATGGATATTTCTGCCGAAGTTTATTATGCAGACCTGAACTGGACAGTTATCATGAAGTTGTTGAAGGGGCAACGCGTTCTCTTCAAAGAAGTGAGTAAGTTTCCTTCTGTTCGTCGTGACTTGGCTTTGCTGTTGGATAAAAGTATACAGTTTGCACAAATAGAAACCATAGCTTACGAAACCGAACGCAAGTTGCTGAAAGCTGTGGAACTTTTTGATGTATATGAAGGAAAAAATCTCGAAGCAGGAAAGAAAAGTTATGCGGTAAGTTTCTTGCTTCAGGACGATACGGCTACACTCAACGAAAAACAAATAGAGAAGATTATGCAGAAAATGGTGCAAAATCTTCAAAACAAATTAGGAGCACAATTACGATAATAATTTCAATTATATAATTAACCTATGGGAAGAGCATTTGAATATAGAAAAGCTGCCAAGATGAAACGCTGGGGACATATGGCAAAAACCTTTACTCGTCTTGGCAAACAGATTGCGATAGCAGTAAAATCTGGCGGACCTGACCCGGAAACAAATCCGACATTGCGTTCTGTGATTGCTACTTGTAAACGCGAGAATATGCCTAAGGATAATATAGAACGTGCTATCAAGAATGCGATGGGAAAAGACCAAAGCGAGTACAAAGGCATGACATACGAAGGTTATGGTCCTCATGGTATAGCGGTCTTTGTAGATACTTTGACGGATAATACCACTCGTACAGTGGCTGATGTTCGTTCTGTCTTCAATAAGTTTGGTGGAAATCTTGGAACAACCGGCTCTTTGGCTTTCTTGTTTGACCATAAATGTGTCTTTACTT
This sequence comes from Phocaeicola sp., assembly GCA_041814865.1. Classification (GTDB taxonomy): domain Bacteria; phylum Bacteroidota; class Bacteroidia; order Bacteroidales; family Bacteroidaceae; genus Phocaeicola. The sequence continues at coordinate 1,971 of JBGXXU010000101.1, forward strand.
TCAAGAAGAAAGACGGGGTAGACATGGAAGAGTTGATACTCGATTTGATAGATTTGAATGTGGAGGATGAGTTTGATGAAGATGCAGAAGAAGGTACTATAACTATTTATGGAGACCCTAAAAGTTACGCCGCAATTCAAAAACATTTGGAAGAGTTGGGCTTTGAGGATGTCGGTGGCGACTTCACTTATATCCCAAATGACCAGAAAGACGTCACACCCGAACAACGTGAAATTCTCGACAAGATGGTAGAGAAGTTGGAAGACTTCGATGATGTACAAAACGTATACACAAACATGAAACCCTCAGAAGAGTAAGGAACAAGTATTCGTGTGTAATATAGAATAGATAGGTGAGAAGATATTTCTCACCTGTTTTTTTTGTGCTTTTATTAGTAGAAATCTTTTGCTTCGGGGTAAAAAATAGTCGTTTGGATTTCAATCGAATATCCAAACGACTATTGAATGGTTTTGCTATTGTTTCGTGACGCAGGAAAAGATGAGAGTTATTGAATTCCTGCGTCTGAAGTTGTTACGGAATATAATGGTTCAACGATTCAATTTTGAAATCTTGGATGAACTTGTAGTGTTTTTCGATTTCCGCTTCTGCGTAATTGACAAAGACGTTGAGCGATTTTTCGAATAATTCCGGTGCACGAGTTGCATCTTGCAAAAGCAAATGAGACATGATGTTGAATGTTGCCATTTCCATCAGACGGCGTGCGAGGAAATCAAGCGTGGCTTGGTCTTCGAAAGCTTTTACTTGTTCGGTAGCTGTTTCGAACTTATCTGTCATTGCTTTGATGCGCTCCAGGATACTTGCATACTGAGGAGCAGAAACTTTTGTTTCGTACTCACGCAAAGTGGCGATGTAAGAACCGTTGGTCACATAACGAATTGCCGCTACGGTTTGCAACTGTGTGGTTCCTTCGTAAATACTGGTGATACGGGCATCGCGATAGATACGTTGACACGCATAATCCAGCATAAATCCTGAACCTCCGTGTACTTGGATACAGTCGTAAGCGTTTTGGTTGGCAAATTCCGAGTTGATACCTTTGGCAAGCGGCGTCAAGCTATCTGCAAGTTTCGCAAAAGTTTTTTGTTCTTTACGTTCTTCGGGCGTAAGTGTACGTTCGCGAGCGATATCTTCCAAACATTTATAGATGTCTACGCAACGTGCTGTTTCGTATAACAATGCGCGAGAGGCATCGAGTTTCGCTTTGATGGTAGCCAGCATATCATACACTGCGGGAAACTCTATGATAGCCTTTCCGAATTGTTTGCGGTCTTTTGCGTAAGCCAAAGCTTCGTTGTAAGCCGCCTGACTCAAACCTACGGATTGCGCTGCGATACCCAAGCGAGCACCATTCATCAAAGCCATGACATATTTGATAAGACCGAGCTTTCTGTCGCCACAAAGTTCTGCTTTGGCATTTTTGTACACCAATTCACAAGTGGGAGAGCCATGAATACCCAATTTGTTTTCAATACGACGTACATCTACTCCGCCATCGTTCTTGTCGTAGATGAACATGGACAAGCCGCGTCCGTCTTTGGTTCCCTCTTCTGAACGTGCGAGTACCAAGTGAAGGTCTGCGTCTCCGTTGGTGATGAAACGTTTTACACCATTCAAACGCCAGCAGTTTTCTTTTTCGTCGAAGGTAGCTTTGAGCATTACGCTTTGCAAGTCGCTACCGGCATCGGGTTCTGTCAAGTCCATAGACATGGTTTCGCCTTTGCAGATACGAGGAATGAAACGACTGTGCTGGTCTTCATTTCCAAATTCATACAATGTTTCGATACAATCTTGCAAAGACCATATATTGCCGAAACCTGCATCGGCTGCTGCCACAATCTCCGCACACATAGTATAAGGTGTGATAGGGAAGTTCAAACCGCCGAAGCGACGGGGCATAGTCATACCGGTCAGACCTGCCTGTATCATGGCATCGAGGTTTTCCTGTGTCCCCGAAGCATAGCGTACGCGTCCGTTTTCGCAGTGTGGTCCCTCTTCGTCCACGCCTTCTGCATTTACTGCAATGACATTGGCGGTAATATCGCCGGTGATTTCCAATACTTGGTGGTAGGAGTTGATGGCATCGTTGTAATCTTGCGGTGCATAGTCGAATTGTGTTTTATCACTGTATCCGCGTTCTTTCAATTCGCAGATATGTTGCATGGTCGGGTGCGTCAAGTGAAACTTGAGTTCCGGGTGGTCTGTATAAAAGTTTGCCATTACTTACTGTTCTTTTTATAGTACTTAATCAATTTGGGTAACACTTCTTCCACTGTGCCGTTTATCACATAGTCTGCGATGGCATTGATAGGTGCGTTGGGGTCATTGTTGATAGAAATAATGATACCTGCATCCTGCATGCCGGCAACGTGCTGGATTTGTCCGGAGATACCGCAAGCGATATACAATTTCGGATGAACGGTAAGCCCGGTTTGCCCGATTTGTCTGTCGTGGTCACAGAAACCTGCATCTACTGCTGCACGGCTTGCACCGACTTCGGCATGCAGTTCTTTTGCCAATTCAAACAAAAGGTCGAAACCTTCTTTGCTTCCCACACCATAACCTCCGGCTATGACGATGGGAGAACCTTTCAAGTTGTGTTTGGCTTTTTCCACTTGTCGGTCGATGACTTTTACCACGAAGTCCGTATCCGATACGTATTCTTCCACGTGGTGACGAATCACTTCTCCTGCATATTTCGGGTCTACGATTTCTTTTTTCATCACTCCTTCGCGTACGGTTGCCATTTGCGGACGATTGTCGGGGTTGATGATGGTTGCCACGATATTGCCGCCGAATGCGGGGCGTATTTGGTAAAGAAGATTTTCGTAAGTTTTGCCGATTTTCTTTTCTTCATGATTGCCGATAACCAATTCCGTACAGTCTGCCGTCAGACCGCTGGTCAGTGCGGAAGAAACACGGGGACCCAAGTCGCGTCCGATAACCGTAGCACCCAGTAAACAGATTTGCGGTTGTTCTTTTTGAAAGAGTTTGATAAGAATAGAAGTGTGTGGCAAGGTGGTATAAGGGTACAAACGGGCATCATCGAACAAATGCAGTTTGTCTACACCGTAAGGCAGTGTTTGTTCTGCTACTTCGTCCAACTGATGACCGATGGCAACTGCTTCCAATGCACAGTGCAAGTCGTTGGCGAGTTTGCGTCCTTTGGTCAATAATTCCAGAGATACATCGGCTACACGTTTGCCTTCCATCTCACAATATACATATACATTATTCATAGTGCTTAGCCGATTGTATGGTTAGACAATAATTCTACAATGAGTGCTTCTACTTCTTCGTCGCTTCCGCTGATGGTCTTGCTTTCTTTTGCTTGGAAAACGATGTTTTGAATGGTTTTCACTTTTGTGGGAGAGCCGGACAATCCGCATTGTTCCACATCTGCCTGAACATCTGCCACGCTCCATTCGGGCAGATTGAGATAAGAGCGGTCTGCATATAAATAATCGTAAGGCAACTCGCCGTTTTTCAGGATGGCATCTTTCTCCTGTTGTCCCAATGCATACTTATATTTTTGTACCAGGCGAGCATTGCGAGGGCGACAGGGAGCGGCACTTCCGTTGACTGTCAAAAGCAAGGGGAACGTAGCTTCCACTTCTTCAGTACCGCCATCTATGGCTCTTTTCAGGCGAATGGTTTTGTCTTTCAGATTTAATACTTTTTCTACGTAAGTAACTTGAGGGATACCTAATTTCTCTGCCACTTGAGGACCTACTTGCGCTGTGTCTCCGTCTATGGCTTGACGACCGCCGACGATTAAATCGAACTCGCCGATTTTACGAATTGCCATGGAGAGAGCATAAGAAGTGGCAAGTGTGTCTGCACCGGCAAAAGCACGGTCGGTAAGTAGATAACCGTTGTCTGCTCCGCGATACAATCCTTCGCGTATGATTTCGGCAGCACGTCCCGGTCCCATTGTGAGGATGGTGATGGTAGTACCGGGATGTTCGTCTTTCAGGCGGAGTGCTAACTCCAGTGCATTGAGGTCTTCCGGATTGAAGATAGCCGGAAGTGCGGCACGATTGATGGTGCCGTTGGCATTCATGGCATCTTTTCCTACACAGCGTGTGTCGGGAACTTGTTTTGCCAATACAATAATTTTCAAACTCATTGTTTTTCTTTTTTTAGGTGTTTTTTCACTCGGGCAAATTTAAGAAAAGCTTGTTATCTTCCATGAAAAACTAAAAGAAAATGCACAAAGTCGCCGTATTTGTGTCTTTTCTTTATTGTCACTGCATTGGTATTATACCAGAATACTATCTCGTTGCAATGGCTTCCTGATGCGATTTTGTTGTTAACATTCTTTGACGCTGTTGTCATCGCGATAAGAACATGTTGCTATCGCGATGACAACATGATGCTATCGACTTGACAACATGTTGTTATCAAATCGACAATATATAGCTAATTTGAGGAGACGAGTTTTTTGAGTTGACAAGGTACGAGAGGGGAGCGTATCTTTACGCAGAAACGGACTTCAGCAACATACTTTTTGCCTTGCAAATGCGATGTAAGGAAGAGCACGCTGTGTCGTCTCGAAATGAAGGCAATACATATCTGCTTGAAAAGATTTATCTTTGCCGGACAATACGTAGGATAGATGTGAGCGAACAAAGGCATCGAGTAGAAACTGTTCGGTAGACATCGATAATATCATAATGGAGAAGTTTGACATACATATATTAGGTTGCGGTTCGGCATTGCCTACCACTCGACATTTGCCCGGTGCTCAAATCTTGAACATACGCGACAAACTCTTTATGATAGACTGTGGCGAAGGCACACAGTTGCAAATGCGCAGGAGTCATCTGAAATTCAATAGACTGAATCATATCTTCATCTCCCACTTGCATGGCGACCACTGTTTCGGGCTTATCGGCTTGATTTCCACTTTCGGCTTGTTGGAGAGGACTGCAGATTTGCATATTCACAGCCATCCTTATTTGGAGGAATTGTTGAAGCCATGGCTGGCTTATTTTTGCAACGGATTGCCTTACAAGGTGATTTTTCATGCCATCGACCCCAAGACGAAAACCATCGTTTACGAAGACAAAAGTGTGACGGTGGAGAGTATTCCTTTGCAACATAGAATACCGACGTGCGGTTTCCTGTTTCGGGAAAAAGCCACACCTCGTCATATCATACGCGAAATGATAGACTTCTATCGGATACCCGTTTACATGATTCCTCGTATAAAGAACGGGGAAGATTTCGTCACGGAAGACGGACAAATCATACCCAATGAAAGACTGACAAAACCTTCTGCAGCTCCTCGTTCGTATGCTTATTGTTCGGATACGATGTATCTGCCCGAATTGTCCGACCAACTCAAAGGCGTGGACTTACTGTATCACGAGGCAACTTTTGCAGAAACTGAAAGCGCACGAGCACGGCAAACCATGCACTCCACTGCTGCTCAGGCTGGAAAAATAGCCTCGTTGTCGGGAGTCGGACAATTGTTGATTGGACATTTTTCTGCGCGTTATGAAGACGAAAACGTATTGTTGCAAGAAGCCAAAGCCCACTTCCCGAATGTACTCTTGGCATACGAGAATATGAAAATAGAATTATGACCGAATAATACAGATTCCATGACATCTCACGACAACATCCGACAAACCAAAGATGCTTTCAGGCAATTTATTCACAAACATGTTCCGGCAATATACGTGTATCTTCGTCGCTTGGGTACTTCGCATCAAGATGCAGAACTGTTGCTGCGCAATATATTTGCCAATGTATGGGACAACGCACCTTTCTTCATGCAACAGGAAGATGCGGATATGTGGCTGTATCGTTATTGTTTCTTGGAGTGTCAGGCGCAAATGAAGCACGGCTTCACACCGGAAGAGACTGCTTTCGAAGAAGAAATACAACGTTTCAGGAACGCATTCTTGTCTCTCTCCGTGAAAGAGCGTTTGGTGTTTTTGCTTGTCGAAGAAAGACCGGTGGAAAAGGTTGCAGAAATTCTGATGATGAAAGAACAGGAGTGTCAAGACATTTATCAGGAAGCCACCAAGCGATTGACAGAGCAAAATCTGAGTACGATACTATTGGAGAATATGAATTATGAACAGCCGTCGACCTACTTCACAGAAGTAATAGATAAACTTTTGGATGAATTGCCCGACAATCAGTTCCGAACAGCCACGACTTGGCAAAAGGTGAAACCTTGGCTTTATATGCTGGCTATGTTTGTAGGGATTATGTTGGTATTGTCCATTATGAAAGATTGTTCTCGAACTTGAGTAGGAGAGTAATGCAATAGCACGAAATATGAAAACATAAATGGGGACTGATTTCAGTCCCCATTTATGTAGTTTTATGTGTAAGTGTTGTTATTTTCTCTTTTGTTGAGAAGTTGTTCTTTTCTTTTGAGCAGGCGTATTCTTGACAGGTTCGACGACCGTTTTTGCGTATTTTTGTTTGATGGCAGGCAACTCTTTGGTGATAGTACTGATACGTGTCGCATCGCTGGGGTGCGAACTCATAAATTCTGGAACACTTCCACCGCTTGCCGCAGACATCTTCTTCCAAAAACCGATGGCGGCATCGGGATTATAGCCGGCAATAGACATCAATACCAATCCCATATAGTCTGCTTCGGTTTCGTGCTTGCGTGAGAAAGGAAGCATCACACCGTATTGAGCACCCAAGCCATAAACTTGACCTGCCAAAGACTGTACGGCACTGCTTTTACCGGAGAGTACACCACCCAAAACTTGTGCGCCGTATTGTGCCATGATTTGTTGACTCATACGTTCGTTGCTGTGTTTGGCAACTGCGTGTGCCACTTCGTGCCCCAACACCACAGCCAACTCGTCGTCCGAAGATACCAGTTTCATCAGCCCTTCGTAAACGACGATTTTACCGCCGGGCATACAAAAGGCGTTGACTTGTTTATCTTTTATCAAATTGAACTCCCAGCTGAAATTGGATATTTCACTGCTTAGACCGTTTTCTCTCAGATATTGTTCTGTTGCCGCGGCGATACGTTTGCCTACACGTGTGACTTGTGCGTTTTGCACGGCGTTGGTCGAACGAGTGGCAGAACCGATATAGCTTTTGTATTGCGTCAGACTGCTTGTAAGTATTTCTTGGTCGGATACCAAAGACAATTGTTTGCGTCCGGTAATAGGTACGCTCGAACAAGCATTTAATAATAATGTTGTAGCCACGATGGCAATAAGTCCTTTTTTCATGTTCATGTAAAATAATAAGTATAGTACCGCAAAGGTATGGATTTAAGCATTTGTATATACGAACGTACCGAAAAAATGGCTACTTTAGCCGAGAAAACAATTCATCAACATCCAAAACATTAAATATGAAGAACGTAATTTTTACAGAAAAAGCACCGGCGGCTATCGGACCTTATAGCCAAGCAATTGAAATCAATGGTATGATTTTCACATCGGGACAAATTCCCATCGTTCCCGCTACGGGCGAGTTCATCGAAGGAGGAGTAGAAGAACAAACCAAACAAGTATTTGAAAATCTGAAGAGCGTGTTGGGAGCAGCGGGGGTAACATTGGAAAACGTGGTGAAGACTACAGTCTTCTTGGCTGATATGTCTTTGTTTGCCGATGTAAATAAAATTTACGCAACTTATTTCACTGGTAACTATCCGGCACGTTCGGCAGTAGCTGTGAAAGAGCTTCCCAAAGGAGCTTTGGTAGAAATAGAATGTATTGCTGTGAGATAAATCGTCTTTGACGAAATACAATATATACGGTGGGTATGTCTTTTGAAAAGCATATCCACCGTTGTACTACTTACCATTATGAAAGTATTGATACTGAAACTGCGCAAGCAATTGAGGGTGTGGCAGGTTGTGGTTTGCCTTTTGGCGTTGTTGCTTATGGGAACAATAGCTCTCTACATATATAAGAGCAACTTTGGAAAACCGGAAATAGAACTCACAAGCGACTTTGGCGGTAATATCTTTCCTGTTGTCATTCTGTCTACGGCAACCACAAATGTGAATGTGATACAACTTGCCGACAGTCTTTATCTGGGAAATCCTCAGTCGGGTATAGCCATTAAAGTGTATAGTCCTTCGGAGAATACGAAAGTACGACTTGAAATAGAAGAAGGACCTTTTTTCTCGCGCTCTTTGTCCGAATTCATCTTACCGGAGAAAGGGAAAACTTATCGGATATATCCTGATATTCTTTGGAAATATCAGGTGTTGCAGAAACACGTACAAGCAGAACCCATAAATGTAGTAGTGCATGCAGAAGTGGACAAACAGATGCTTTCGCCCATATCTTCCACTTATTCGGTGCGTAGTGTGAATGAGTGTTTGTTGGGATATTTGGATGAGAAGATGAACTTTCATGATACCAGTATTTTTTTTGCTGCTTATGTCAATGAAGATAACCCTCAAATAGATATGTTGTTGCGCGAAGCTTTGAATTCTCGTATCGTCAATCGTTTTTGGGGTTACCAAAGCCGAGACCCGAAAATGGTGGAAAAACAAGTTTATGCTTTGTGGTACGTGTTGCAAAAGCGCGATTTCAAATATAGCTCCATCAGCAATACCAGTCTTTCTTCCAATGTCGTGGTGGCTCAACGTGTGCGTACCTTCAATGAAGCGTTGGCTGCCTCTCAAATCAATTGCGTGGATGGCAGTGCACTTTTTGCTTCGCTCTTGAAAGCCATCAATATAGACCCTGTGTTGATACGCTTGCCGGGACATATGTTCGTTGGATATTATACAGATAAGTCGCAAAAGAGTTTACAGTTTCTGGAAACTTCCATGATTGGCGATGTCAATCTTGAAGAGTTTTTTCCCGACGAAAACCTGGACTCTACCATGGTAGGGAAGTCTCAACAATATGCTTCGCGATTGCTTTTCGAAAAATCGAAGGAATATGCCACACGCATTTACAAAGAGAACGATTCTTTGTTGCACTCCGGTACTCCTCGTTACATGCTTTTGGAAATAAATAAAAAAACACGCGCACTCATACAACCCATAGGCAAATAAATCATACACTAATATGGAAATCATATATTTATGTCATAGTGGATTTGCTATCCTTTGCGAGGAGGCTACGTTGGTTTTCGACTTTTTCAGAGATACGAGAGAAGAGGATAGAGGCATATTGCACGACCAGTTGTTGAAAAGACCGGGACGCTTTTATGTCTTTTCCTCGCATTTTCATGAAGACCATTTTCATCCTTCTGTTCTTACATGGAAAGCTGTGCGTCCGGATATTGTCTACATTTTCTCGAAAGATATATTGCGTCGCAGACGTGTTCACAAAGATGTGGCGCATTGGTTGAAAAAAGGCGATGTATTCCGAGACGATTATCTCCTGGTAAAGGCATTCGGTTCTACGGATGCAGGTATATCTTTTTATATAGAGGTAGAGGAGAAAAGGATTTTTCATGCAGGCGATTTGAACAATTGGCATTGGATGGATGAGTGTGCGCCCAAAGTCTGGCAGAAGTATGAGAAGAATTTCCTTGCAGAACTTTCTCAAATCAAGAAATCCGTATCTGAGGTAGATGTTGCGATGTTTCCCGTAGACCCGCGTTTGGGCAAAGAATATATGCGTGGAGCCAAACAGTGGGTAGAAAACATCGTCACCGATGTCTTTGTTCCGATGCACTTTGCTCCCGAATACGATAAAGCCAATGCTTTTCGTACGATAGCCGAAGCACACGGTTGTCGTTTCTTTTCCATTACAGAGGGTGGAGCTACTTTTGAGGTATAGGGCAAGTCTGCCGTAACTTCTTTCTTCGACGTCTTTTTCTCATTCCTCCTAACTCGTCAACTCATCAACTTGGAACTTCAAACTAATAATATATTGCCGATTTGATAACAACATGTTGTCAAGTCGATAGCATCATATTGCTATCGCGATAAGAACATGTTGCTATCGCGATGACAACAGCGTCAAAGAATGTTAACATCATAATCGCATCGACATGACGAAATCATCGTTGCCTGTTATCGGCTCTATATTTTCTGGTTCCAAGATTCGAAATCGCGTTTTTTTGACTACGTTTGCATTCGTAGTTAAAACTTAATCACTAATACCTCAAAAAAATGAAACTTATAGACGGTAAGGCAATAGCTGAACAAGTGAAAATAGAGATTGCCGAGGAAGTGAAGAAAATGGTGGAGCAGGGCAAACGCCCTCCTCATCTCGTTGCTATTTTGGTTGGTCACGACGGAGGTAGCGAAACATATGTTGCAGCCAAAATCAAGGCTTGCGAGTTTTGTGGATTCAAGTCTTCTTTGATACGTTTTGAAGATAATGTTACGGAAGAGACATTGTTGGCAAAGGTGAAAGAACTGAACGAAGACGACGGAGTGGATGGATTTATCGTACAATTACCGCTTCCCAAACATATCTCGGAGCAAAAAGTCATCGAAACCATAGATTATCGCAAGGATGTGGATGGTTTCCATCCTATCAACGTAGGACGTATGTCTATAGGTCTTCCCTGTTATGTATCGGCAACACCCAACGGTATCATAGAGTTGTTGCGTCGTTACAACATAGAAACTTCGGGCAAGAAATGTATGGTTCTGGGAAGAAGCAATATCGTAGGCAAACCTATGGCTTCTCTGATGATGCAGAAAACTTATCCCGGAGATTCTACTGTGACTGTTTGCCATAGCCGTAGCAAAGACCTGGTGAAAGAATGCAGAGAAGCGGATATCGTGATTGCAGCTTTGGGACAACCCAACTTTGTTACTGCCGATATGGTGAAAGAAGGAGCTGTGGTAATAGATGTAGGTACTACGCGTGTGCCGGACACCACAAAGAAAAGCGGTTTCAAATTGACCGGCGATGTGCTTTTCGACGAAGTTGCGCCGAAGTGTTCTTATATCACACCCGTGCCGGGTGGTGTAGGTCCGATGACCATCGTTTCGCTTATGAAAAATACTTTGTTGGCAGGAAAGAAAGAGATTTATCCGTAAAATAAGTCTATCCGATGGAATAGCTACAATGTATATTTTATACATTTGTGCAGTAAATGGCAGAGAGTGTTTCATACATTCTCTGCTTCTGTAATATACTAAACCTGATTGCAGAGTATGAAGTATTTATATTCTTGGATGGTTATTCTGATTGTTGCTTGTCTTTTTTCTGCCTGCAACACGATAACTATGTTCAGTTTCGACCACCTGGTACCTGCTGATACGGAATTGACACTTACGGCACGAACCATCGGTGTGGTCAATAATATCCCCGAAAAAGGTGAAACTCCTGCTGCCACAAGGAGAGGAAAACCTTTTGCTTATGGTAAGATAGGAACAGAGGCTTTGGCTAAGGCTTTGGCAGAGACATCGTTCTTCAACGAAGTGGTGCTTTGCGATTCTGCACTTAATCATACCACGGCTACTCGCCAATTTACTGCTCATGAGATAGACTCTTTGAGTAGAGTGTTGAGTGTCGATATGCTGCTTGTGTTGGACGAACTTCCTATTGCTTTGCATGAGAGTGGCGGACAGTTGCCCAATATCCCTTGGGGCATCAGTATATCCGAAACATGTCCGCAGATTACTCTGTATCACAGTTTGGAGAAGAAACTCTTGACACGTCTTTCCATCAAAGATACTTTGTATTGGGGCGCGGGCGAAGTCGATTTGACAACGTTTTGTACGAAAGCTTCTCACAGTATGGCGCAGCAACTCGTGGCAAAGTTGATACCTACGTGGAAAACCGTCGACAGATACTTCTTCGAAAGCGGAGCGGATATGCGCGATGTCGCTTTGTACATGCGAGAAGACAATTGGGTTGCAGCTCTCGAACTCTGCAAAAGGTCTTATGAAGAAGATGGAAAAGAGGCTTATCGTGCCCGTGTGGCATACAACTGTGCACTGATTAACGAACGAATGGGGCATGCGGAAGAAGCATTGGAGTGGTTGAGAAAAGCAGAAATGCACATTCGGAAAACACCGGCAAGCAAAGAAGCTATGATGATAGCACAATACAAAAATATATTGACGGAACGCAAACAACAAATAGAGCGTCTGAATAAACAAACGATATATCGTTATTGATAATATGACAAATCAAATACAAGTAATACCTTCTCCCTGCTATGTCATGGAAGAAGACAGGTTGAGAAAGAATTTACAACTGATAAAGCGGGTAGCAGACGAGAGTGGCGTAGAGATAATTTTGGCTTTCAAGGCTTTTGCTTTGTGGAAGTCGTTTCCTATATTCAGAGAATACATCGCTCATACTACGGCAAGTTCCGTATATGAGGCACGCTTGGCTTTCGAAGAGTTTGGCAGTCCTGCTCATACGTATTCACCGGCTTATACAGAAGACAATATAGAAGAGTTTATAGCTTACAGCCATCACATTACTTTCAATTCCTTGCAACAGTTCGAACGTTTTTATGCTCGTACACAGTCGGCAGACCATCCTGTTTCTTGTGGCATTCGCATCAATCCCGAGTATTCGGAGGTAGAAGTGGAATTGTATAATCCTTGTGCTGCCGGTAGTCGTTTCGGTATTACTGCAGACCAATTATCCGACCGATTGCCCGAAGGTATAGAAGGTTTTCACTGTCATTGTCATTGCGAGTCCGATTCTTATCAGCTGGAGCGTACGTTGAAGCATCTGGAAGAAAAGTTTTCTCATTTCTTCGGACAAATCAAATGGTTGAATCTCGGTGGTGGTCATCTGATGACAAGAGCAGATTATGATGTGGAGCATTTGATACAAGTGTTGTGTGGTTTGAGGGCACGCTATCCTCATTTGCATATTATATTGGAACCCGGTTCGGCTTTTGTTTGGCAAACAGGTTATCTTCGTTCCACTGTGGTGGATATTGTAGAGAACAAAGGTATTCGTACGGCTATTCTCGATGTTAGTTTTACTTGCCATATGCCCGATTGCTTGGAAATGCCGTATCAACCGAATGTACGAGGAGCAAAGAGTTTATCTTTCGATGCTGTGAAAACAGCTCCCTTTTCGGAAAACATTTATCGGTTGGGAGGCAACAGTTGTTTAAGTGGCGACTATATGGCATCTTGGAAGTTCGAAAAGCCTTTGACAATAGGAGATGAGGTTATATTCGAAGACATGATACACTATACCACTGTCAAGACAAATATGTTCAACGGTATTCATCATCCGTCCATTGCATTGCAACACTGTAACGGAGAAATAGAAATCTACAAACACTTTGCTTACGAAGATTATCGGGACAGAATGTGCTGACTGATATCCTCAAGTTCGCTTAAATAAAAAACTTGCCCGAGTTTATCAAAATAGACTCGGGCAAGTTTCGTTTTATCGTATGAGATTATGAATTCATGTCGATAAGAAACTCATCGTTGTTTTTGGTCTTTTCAAGACGGTCTTTCATGAAAGTCATGGCTTCTACCGGATTCATATCCGAGAGATAGTTACGCAATCCCCACATTCTTTCCATCGTAAACTGGTCGTGCAACAAGTCGTCGCGACGAGTGCTCGATGCCGTGATATTGACAGCAGGGAAGATACGTTTGTTGCTGAGGTTGCGGTCTAACTGCAATTCCATGTTGCCTGTACCTTTGAACTCTTCGAATATCACTTCGTCCATCTTGGAACCCGTATCGATGAGAGCCGTAGCGATGATGGTCAGAGAACCGCCACCTTCGATATTGCGAGCTGCACCGAAGAAACGTTTGGGCTTGTGCAAGGCATTGGCGTCCACACCACCCGAGAGAACTTTTCCCGATGCGGGAGATACTGTGTTGTAAGCACGCGCCAAGCGTGTGATAGAGTCGAGGAAAATAACTACGTCGTGACCGCATTCCACCATGCGCTTTGCTTTTTCCAATACGATACCTGCTATCTTGACATGTCTTTCCGCAGGTTCATCGAATGTCGAAGCTATCACTTCTGCATTCACACTGCGTGCCATGTCCGTTACTTCTTCAGGGCGTTCGTCTATGAGCAACATAATCATGTAAACTTCCGGGTGGTTGGCTGCGATGGCATTGGCTATATCTTTCATCAAGATGGTTTTACCCGTTTTAGGTTGTGCCACGATGAGTGCGCGCTGTCCTTTACCGATGGGAGAGAACAGGTCTACGATACGTGCCGATAAGTTGTCTTTCACACCTGTGCAGAGTTGGAACTTCTCATCGGGGAAAAGCGGTGTCAAGTGGTCGAAAGGCACTCTGTCTCTTACCAAATCCGGATTAAGACCGTTGATTTTCGAAACTTTGACAAGGGGGAAGTATTTTTCTCCCTCTTTGGGAGGACGAATGGCACCTACTACAACATCGCCCGTTTTCAAACCAAAGAGTTTGATTTGTGCTTGCGATACATAAACATCGTCCGGTGAAGAAAGATAGTTGTAGTCTGCAGAACGAAGGAAACCGTAGCCGTCGGGCATGATTTCGAGTACGCCTGTGCCTTCCAAAATATCGTCGAACTCGTACATCTGTTCCGGCATCGGGAGCAGGTCGTTTCCTGTTTCTTCCGCTTCTTCATGAGATGGCACGGGGAGATTGTTTTGATTGGGTTTATATGCCTTTTTGTTCTTGTTTGCCTTATTGTTTTCTTTTACAGGCAATACAGGAGGTTCTACTTTCGTGGCTTCGAACTTTGCCAATAGCTCGGTGGGCAATTCGATGACATCCGAAGAGAGGTCTTCTATGGGAATGAAATCGTTGCTGACTTCTTGACGAATACTGAACAAATCCGTTACGATGTTTTCCAATCCTTCGGGAGCTTCTACCGGAGGAGCAACAGAGACTGTTTGTTTCTCTTTGGCTTTTTCCTCCATGAGGATTGTTTTGCGGTTTTTGGTGCCGGGTTTGCGTCCGGGTTTGTTTTTCTCTTCTTTGACAGGAGCGACCGGCTGCTGTTCTGTTGCTTCTGTTGTCGGAGTTTCTGTCTTTTCCGGAGCTTTCACAGTTTCTACGGCTTTAGGCTCTGTTTTTTCGACTTTCGGTGCCTCCGGCTTGTTGTTCTTTTCTACGGGAGCCACGTCTAATTTTTGTGCCTTGTTTTGATTGGCTGTATAAACTTTGTCTCCTTCTTTTTTGATGTTGATACGTTCTCTTTTGCGTGTTTTGGCGTCACGATTTTCTTCTTTGGCTTTATCTTTGGCTACTTTTTTGCTGGCACCGACAATGGCTTGTTCGTCCAAGATTTTATAAACCAGATTTTCTTTTGATAATGAATCAGTTTTTGTGAGACCCAACTCTTTGGCTATCTCTTGTAAGTCTGATAAACTTTTGTCGTTTAATTCAATAATGTTGTACATATAGAATGTTGAAATACTTATGTGCTGGAGTTGACACACCATACTTGTCTTGTGAGAGAAGCACATGGAGGTTAACTACAAACAAAGATTATGATTGATTTGTTTTTTGATAAGTCAGTTAGTGACAAAAGACATAAACCAAACAAGATTTTTTGGTTTTGTTTCTTTATGCATGCAAATATACTATCTTTTTTGTCGTATGCTTACAAAACACTCTCTTTTTTATGTCGATGCTGAAAATAATACTCATCCTGTAATGTATAAATATACAGAGAATGTATCCTTTTCTGTATATTTATGCAATGGCGGGTGTGTTTCTCGGTACGAAAATCGGTCGTTACGCAATGCTTTTTCAGGTCGAAACAGTCTGTAAAAATGGTGTTCTTGACAAAGAAAAAACAGCTCTACACTGCCTTCTCGATGCGATTATGATGTTAACATTCTTTGACGCTGTTGTCATCGCGATAAGAACATGTTGCTATCGCGATGACA
>JBGXXU010000102.1:0-11681 GCA_041814865.1 Phocaeicola sp.
AACTTAGAACTTCAAACTGATAATATATTACCAATTTGATAACAACATGTTGTCAAGTCGATAGCATCATGTTGCTATCGCGATAAGAACATGTTGCTATCGCGATGACAACAGCGTCAAAGAATGTTAACATCATAATCGCGTCAAGAGGGCATCGTAGAGCCGTTTTCGCATCATCGAAAAATCCACTTCTCCCGATACTCGGCGACGAGAACGGTACGCACGGAAAACAAAAAGCGGATGTGGAGAATGGTCGAAAAATTATCTTCCGGTTTCTTTGTGAATGACTTTTACGCAAAAAGCCGTGACAGCCAATGCCACGACACCTATACCGATAGATATGAGAAGTCCGCCGGAGAGGATGGCTTGTGTGAAAGCTTCTTCGTGCATGATATCGATGGCTGCCAATGTGTTGTTGATGGCATGCAAAAAGATGGGATACCACAGATTTCGGGTACGATAATAAAGCCAGCCCAACAAAATGCCGAGCAATCCGGCACCTATCACTTGTGCAGGGTTGACGTGTATGATGCCGAATATCAGCGCGCTGATAAGGATTGACATGTAGGGGCGTCCGTATCTGCGTTGCAGAAAACCTTGAATACCGCCACGAAACAGCAATTCTTCGCTAAAGGGAGCGCAAAGTGCGACTTCCAAGAAACCTGCGGGGTGTTTTACTATTTCCTCGAAAGTCTCTTGCATCGTGTCGACAGGCTGGAGCAGTTCGTTTATTACCGTCAGACAGACCATTGCGGCAAGTGTCATCGGCACCGTCCACCCGGCAATCGACCATTTCAAACCCTGCGGACGGAGTTCCGTCAGGTCAATGCTTTTCCAATAAAAGATGTGTCCGATGATGAATACAAATGCCAAAAGCATGGTATAGATGGTTTGTACGACATCTTCCGTATTCGTCGATGTGCGGAAAACTACGGCGAGAATGACTGTCGCCACGAGTTGACAAGCGATGAATAACACCAAATACTTGGCTACTCCCCAAAAGTCTTCGAGTGTGAAACGGTTCATGGTGTCAACAATTGTCGGGTATCGATTTCGTCTTGTTTCAATTGTTCTATGAGCGGTTCGATGCTCGGATATTTGATATCCTCGCGCAGATAATGCGCAAATTCCACCGTGATGGTTTCTCCGTAAATATCGCGATGAAAATCCAGGATGTGTACTTCCACCGAATAATGGTCGCCGTTGCCCATTGTGGGACGCGTGCCTATGTCCAGCATACCTCTGTACCGCGTATTGTCTACCCACACGTACACGGCATATACACCGCCCATAGGGAGCAGTTTGCAGCTGTCGCAAGGAGAGATATTGGCAGTGGGAAAGCCCAGTGTGCGTCCCATGCGGAAACCTTTCACCACCACACCCGAAACAGGATAAGTATAACCCAAATAACGGTTGGCTCTTGCCGTATCGCCTGTGCCGAGCAGTCGTCGGATAAGCGAAGAACTGATTTGAAAACCGTCTTCTTCGAGCGGCGTACCCGACACCACTTGCATACCGAGCATTTTTCCGTAATGTCTGTATTGTTCGAAGCCCTCGTGTCTGTTATGTCCGAAACGATGGTCGTGTCCTACCACCAGCGTACGCACTTGGTACACATCGTACAGCAAGCGCATGAAAGCCAATGCCGAATACTGTGCCAGTTCTCCGGTAAAGGGTAGGAGCAGACAGCTATCCACATTTGTTTTTTCGAGCAGACGCAGTTTCTCTTCGAGCGTTGTCAGCAGGAAAAGGTCTTGCCGTTCGGGTTGCAATACTTGTTTGGGATGTTGCGGAAAAGTGATGACCATGCTTTTCATTCCCGTTTGTCGGGCGATGGTCTTTACTTCTTCTATGAGATGAGTATGCCCCCTGTGCACACCATCGAAGAAACCGATGGTGGCAACGCAGGGAGATATGTGTTCGGAGTTCGGATTGTTGATGATGTGCATGGCTGGTTTATTTCTTGGCTCTCCATCGCATGATACCTCGATATACTTCGCCCACGATAAATACGGGCGATGTACCAAGTATGATATATAGCCAAGTTTCCAATGTCAAAGGCTCGACACGGAACAAAGCTCCGCCGAAGGTCACGATACATATCTGTAGAATGAGTATCAACCATACTACGGAGAGCGTGCCCACGATTTGCGAATAATGTGTAAATACGGAGTGATGTGTGCCGAACAATGCTGCATTGAACAGGTTCCAGACTTGCAACATCACGAAAGTCGTGAAGAACACCGTGAGATGATAGCCGTCCACTTCGCCATACGATTGATGGAAGTAAACCAGCATACCCAACAAAGCGATGAGGAAAGTAATACCCACACCGAAAATGAAACGCATCATCGGTGGTGTGATGATGAATGCCGAACGGTTGCGCGGTGCATCGCGCATTACTTCCACATCGGGAGAGATAGTTGCCAAAGCCATTGCCGCAAAAGTATCCATGATGAGGTTGACCCAAAGCATCTGTGTCACGGTGAGCGGTTGCTCGGTGCCGATGAAAGCTGAAAGCAGAACACTTGCCAGTGCCACCAAATTGATGGTCAATTGGAAGATGATAAAGCGTTGGATGTTTTTGTACAGCGAACGTCCCCACATCACCGCAGTAACGATAGAGCGGAACGAATCGTCCAACAACGTAATGTCGCTGGCTTCTTTTGCCACCGAAGTTCCCGTACCCATCGACAAACCGACGTGTGCATGGTTCAGTGCGGGGGCATCGTTGGTTCCGTCGCCGGTCACAGCCACTACTTCGCCCGTTTGCTGTAAGAGTTGCACGAGGCGTTGTTTGTCGAGCGGACGTGCGCGACTCATCACTTTCAGTTTCTTGATGCGTTGCAACGCTTCTTCGTCCGTCAGTGCGGCAAAGTCCACACCCGTGATTTGGCTTTCCGCCGTATCTTCTCTTTTCCACAAACCTATGCGTCGGGCTATTTCTATGGCTGTGGCAGAAGTGTCGCCCGTCACGATTTTGACACCGATACCTGCGTTGTAGCATTGTTCCACGGCATCGGGTACATCCATCCGTACCGGGTCGCTGATGGCAAAGATACCCATCAGTGTCAAATCGCCTTGTTTTACGATGTTTTCGCAGTCGGTTTCGTTTTCCGGCACTTCTTTATAAGCCAAAGCAAGGGTTCGCATCGCCATTTGCTGATAACCGTAGAGGTGTTCTTCGTAGCGTGTCCGGGTTTCTTCGGAAAGTGTACATTGACGCAATACGATTTCGGGAGCACCTTTTATATATAGGATACGTTTGCCGTGCAAAGGCGATTGCACGAGTGTTGCCATGTACTTGCGCTCTGTGGAGAACGTGAGTTGGTCTACTACTTCGGCGGCATTGCGTTGTGCCAGATAGTCGATGCCTTGTCCCTGCATCCAGAGCAATAACGCGCCTTCGGTAGGATTGCCTACGGGAACCATTGTTCCGTCTTTTTCTTCCAGAAAGGCTGTCGTATTTACGGAAATGGCTTCGTGTATCATTTCCTGCGAGATGTCGGTGGGTTTGTATTCGTACACCTGCATTTTGTTTTGTGTCAGTGTACCGGTTTTGTCCGTGCAGATGACGGTAATGGCACCCATCGTTTCGCCTGCGTGCATCTTGCGTATGAGGTTGTTTGTTTTCAACATACGACGCATGTTCAGTGCCAGACTGAGTGTGATACTCATGGGCAAGCCTTCGGGGACGGCTACGACAATCAGCGTGACAGCCATCATGAAGTATTTCAGTATGATTTTGACGACGGGGACATAGTCTTCCCACACTGCCAACTCGTGGGCGGAGAGATAATAGTACAAGTCTTTGGTGGTGAAGAGTACGAACATCGCTCCTGCCACGATAAAACCGATGCGACCGATAAGTTGGGCAAGGCGTTTCAGTTGCAAATTGAGCGGTGTGTCTTCTCCGCTGTCCTGCGATGCTTGTCGGGCTACTTTTCCTATTTCGGTGGCATCGCCCACGCGCAGGATGCGTACCACTCCGTGTCCGTCTGTGACGGTAGTACCGCGCAATACGTGATTGGACGGATAAGTGGCTTCGTCGTCGAAGTGTTCGGCGTTGGTGGTTTTGCTTACGGAGAGTTCTCCCGTCAGTGTGGATTCATTGATTTGCAAAGAAATGGCTTCCACCAGTTCTCCGTCGGCAGGTATTTCGTCGCCCGTGTTGAGCAGAACGATGTCGCCGACCACTATTTCGCGCTTGGGTATTTCCAATATCTGTCCGTTGCGACGCACGGGGACGAGGGTATCGTCGGCAACGGCATTCAGCAAGTCGAACTTGCGTGCAGCATCGTATTCAAAATAAAAACCGATACCTGTAGCCAGAAAGATGGCAAAAAAGATACCGATGGTTTCGATGTATTCGTTTTCCCATACCGCAATGATGAGCGAGAAAAAGGCTGCAACAAGCAATATGCGTATGACAGGGTCTGAAAATTTTTCCAAATAAAGTCGCCACATCGATGGGCGTTTGGGAGGAGTGAGAACGTTTTCGCCGTGTTTCTGACGGCTTTCGAGGACTTCTTGAGAGGTCAGTCCGTCGTGCTGAGGATGTTGTTGTATCATGTTTGTGTATATATCTGAAAAGTATGGACAAAGATACGAGTTATCTCTTAGCAGACAAGAGGTAAGGAGCTACGCAAACGAGGTTTTTCCGTACTTTCACGCATCTCTTTCAACTCCTTTTGTAAGCTATTCTGACAGCGTTTTGTTGTTAACATTCTTTGACGCTGTTGTCATCGCGATAAGAACATGTTGCTATCGCGATAACAACATGATGCTATCGACTTGACAACATGTTGCTATCAAATCGGTAATATGTTATCAGTTTGAAGTTCGAAGTTTGAGAGTTGACGAGGTACGAGGAGAAAAGCATCGATACAACAGGCTAAAAACTCCGTACGCCACTCAATTTTTGCAGCAAAGTATTGCATATTCAAAGCTAATGCCCTACCTTTGCATCCGTAAAGATAAGCAGACAAATGCTTTCGGACTTGTAGCTCAGTTGGTTAGAGCAACAGACTCATAATCTGGAGGTCCCTGGTTCAAGCCCAGGCTGGTCCACATTTAAAAAGCACTTACGAGTTTCTCGCAAGTGCTTTTTTGTTGGTAATATTCAAGTGGCCTTTTAAGAGAAAAGTATCCTCAAGCGATTTGTTGAAATTACATTAATCTTGTCAATTATTCAATATACAATTGCAACTCTCTAACGAGTTTTCCTATATGAGGATTCTCTGTTATCATTTTTTCTAAAAGTCCTTTCTTAAATTGTATAATAGGGGAGTAAAACCGTAATAAATGTTGTAGTTCGGCTTCAATATACTCTCTAAACTCCCACTGGTCTGTTCTCTCAAAACGATGCGACAAGTATCTTTGTACCATCTTATCAAAGCGATAGAATTGCATGAGTAGAGTGCTTTTCTTCATTTTACTAAAACACCAAACGATTTTACTGACATCTTTGAATGACAAGAAAGAAAAAGAGTACTCTCCCCTGTCTTCCCACAAATATAATTTTTCTTCCGTTGTGAGTTTAGCTTTTGATAGTAGCAGCTTCGCCAATGCCTGTTGACATAATTCTTCGGATACATCTCTATTCGTCTTTGCCATTATATAGAAGTACTCATTATCTGTGAGTAACTCTCGTTTAACATTATACGTTGGTAAGCTTGCCAATCTTACGGCCACATGAAAATAATCGAATTGTTCAATGAGCTTTTCTGAATATTTTTGAATGTATTGTATAGGGAAATGTCTAACAATCAGTTTGGCACTCGCAATGCTCATATTTTGTAGCCATGCTTCGATGATTATGTTATACCATTCTTTTTTCTTTTTATCCGACAAATCGTTTATAATCTCCCAGTGTGACAAAAGAAAAATGCAAGCTAAATTTTGTTCCGTCCTGATGGGCGAATTGATGAGAAAGTAAATGACTTTAAGCTGTCCAGTCCACCCGATGTAGGGAAGCAGGTGGCAAAGAATACGCCTGCTCTTATAATACACTCCTCGCCTGCGTAGCTTTAAGTCATTAAAGTAAGTCTGCCAAGATTTGTAGTGTACAGGTGCCTTAGAGGGGATATGACTAAAACGCCAGCTTATATAACTATCTATTTCAAAGTTGCATGATCCTATGTTATGAGCTTCCTCTTCTGAAAGCGTGTCAATAATTGCCTTACAGATAGCTAAATCTGCCCTATTTGGCGTAGAATGACTATCTGCCAACTTCAATATGAAATCTATTTTATCCATTACTTTATTTTTTCGGCAAAAAAAAGGTTTATGATATGACATAATGATTCATAAGATTACTTATTTTTCCTCTAAAGAGCAAAAATCCTTTCTTTATTTCACAAGCTTATCAATTTGATGTAAATTTACAACGTATATCAAGCTAATATTTCAGAATATGGAGAAAACTACATTAAATGAGATTATGGGAAGCCTTGACCTCTACCCATGTGTTCGTGACTATCGTAATGTATTCGAAAAGTATTACAACGCATTTGAAGACTACAAACCGAGCGGTGAAAATGATAGAGTCTTAATGATGTTGAAACGCAGATTGTTTCTTCCTTTTAATCTTTCTACTAATGCGAATGGTATTCTCATTGTTGGCGCTAACCCATCTTATACCGGTCAAGATGACGGTAACGATGAAAACTTTATGAAGACAACCGATGAACTGTATCATTCTGAAGATAAACATTGGAAAGAAATTGCTAATCTTGCATGTCTGACAAGAAATTATCAAGCAGCTTATCTTGATCTATTTCCCATCAAACAAACAGACTTGGGGGATTTTGAAGCGGTATTCCGTACACATCATAAAATTCGGGCAAGACTACTACAGGTAACACATCAACGTATTCTTTCCATTCAACCTAAGGTGATAATTAACCTATTTGCTATGACTTCTTATTATTGGGGGTTCAAAGCTGATGCGCCTGAGTATTGCAATGACAAAAACCCATGGATGGGTTATAAGTTCAAGAAGTTAGAAATAGAAGGGGTAGATGCTTATGAAATCATTGGCTGGACAGATAGCGAGCAATCCATTCTTCCTAACAATGAGACAGAAAGATTAGCAAAGGGAACTATTATTGTTTTCAGCACCAAAGCATGGAACAAGCAAATGCGAGAAGAGAAGATGGTTGACAAAACAAAACTTCTGAATCTTTTACATAAACTTAACATCGAATTGTAGCCTATGTCTCGCAGGAATGCAAATCTTATAGGTCGCTATGTTTGGTTGGTCGATATTCTTCGCCAATATGGTAGACTGACATTTCAGCAGATCAGCGATAAATGGGAGAATAGTGGGTTAAACTATGGGGAACCTTTGGCTTGGCGCACATTCCAAAATCATCGTGATGCCATCTTTGATATTTTTGGTATCAGCATTGAGTGTGAGCGGAAGGGTGAGTATGCTTACTACATAGACCATCCCGACCTTTTAGAAAAAGATCATTTGCGCTCGTGGATTATTAGTAGTTACTCCGCGCTCAACCAAGTAAGGGTCGACTCTTCTTTGGAAGGTCGTATTATCTATGAGCAAATTCCTTCGGGCGAGAAGTGGCTCACGATTTTTACCCAAGCTATGCGTGAGAGCAAGAAAATCAATATAATCTATCAAGGTTTTTTGAAACCAGAGGCCACCTCTATAACCATTGAACCGTATTGCCTTAAAGTTGTCAAGCGTCGATGGTATATCGTGTCGAGGAAGCAGGCTTCACCAAAGAAATATGTCTTTCGCGTTTACGCCCTTGACCGTATCATAGAGGCTGCTATTATGAATGAGAAATTCAAATATAATAAACGATTTGATATAGATAAGTTCTTTGAGGGCTGTTGTGGCATTATGCGCTCAGAAGCCCCCATAGAACGTGTGGTGGTGAAATCGTATTATTGTGGCCCTAATTATCTCCGTTCACTACCGCTCCACTCCTCACAAAAGGAATTACCTGTCACAGACCCTTCATTTGCAATGTTTGAATATCGGGTAAGACCAACCTTCGATTTCTATTTAACCTTGTTAGGACAGGCTGACCAGTTAGAAGTGGTCTCACCTGAACATGTACGGGAAGAAATAGCAAAATTGATAAAACACATGTCTTCTTATTATGGAGAATAATGTCAAGAATGAGGTTCGGGACAACGCTTTGGATGGTGTTCGCCTCTTCGCTTAAAAATATCTCAGAGGCGAATACAATATCAAGCATATCCACGGGAAACCCTTGCATCCACAGACACAGGGAAAGATAGAACGCTATCACAGGTCGATGAAGAATGTGGTAAAATCAACCATTATTTCTGTCCTTCTGAACAGGAAAAAGCCATTGACGGATGGGTGAAATACTACAATGAGAAAAGGTTCCACGAATCACTCGATAATCCCACGCCAAGGGATGTGTATTTGGGACATGGAAAGAAGATTAAGAAAATAAGAGAAATGAGAAAGCAAAAATCAATTATTAACAGAATTTATGAGAACAAAATGAGCAACTATCAAAATAAATAACTACAATTTGCAATTGTGCACTTTTATTTGACAACGTACACTTCCATAAGTTTCCTCATCAAACACATCAATGTTCAGTCGGACAAACGGAAGTGGTACTTCCTGCCTTCTTCTTGCAATGGATGCAAGCAGGTCACCCTCGTCCATATCCAAAGCCTTGGCATAGTTGTAAATCTGTACGATACTCATTGATATGGCACCGTTCTCCCATCTCGAGATGGTGCTTGATCTAACGTTCAGTTTTTCAGCGATATACTCCTGAGAGTAACCTTCATGCTCTCGTTTTTCCTTTAGGGTTTTGTGCAATTGTTTCATATCTATAAAGTTACAAAGACACCTAAATTTGAGCAACCCGCTACATTCAAATGTTTGCGTCCCATGCAAGGTGGCTTGCATTAGGTGCAGATGAATATTGTGAACAGTGTCAGCATGGGATGTTTGTTCTGATTTTTATAATCTATTACGAAAATACTTTGTAATGATTCCAGAACAGCAAAAACAAACTGTTTTTTGAAGAACCAGTGCATGGTGCAAGACCCTTTATATATAAGGGCTTGCACCATGCACTGGAAAGTGTAGCAATAAAAAGTCTAAATGTTTATGATACAAAGATTTGGAGATGTGAACAAAAAAACTAACTTTGTACTTAGAGAATGAGAGTGAGCGTGCTTTCAACAGATAGTCAAAATAGTGGTTATAAGCCAATCAGTTTGCAGCTACATTTCTGTTACACGGATTATCTGAATAAAAAGGTAAGTGTTTAGCTTTTAGTGATTTGGGTATATTATGGATTAGCCCAGGCTGGTCCACAAAAGGAAACTATCCCGCGGTTACGAAATTCGTAACCGCTTTTTTTATGCACTATCAAGTATGTTTGACTCGCTTTGGTGAATCACTCCTTCAAAAACGGATGCATTGCGGCTTTGTTTTGAACTATTACTTGTAGATTTACCCTATAAAGGTTTAATACGAAGCTGTTGTGGAGATACTTTTATCTCAAAAATGTTGTTGAGTTTATAATCCGGCGACTACTCCGGATAGAGGTCTTTTGTCTGGTTTTGTGACAAACGAAAATTTACAGACTTCATTGGTTTGTCATGCAGGATGAGTAATTGATATGGTTGCTTTTCAACAAAAGTTTGTCTTAATTTGAGAGTTGAACCCCTTAATACCATTGCGATGAAACATTTTCTGTTTTTTGCCTTGCTGACTGTTGCAGGGATGTTTTATGGATACGGACAAGAGCCTTCATTGAAAGAGCAGGCTTTGGAAGCATTCAAAAGAGAACATTATGGACAAGCGATAGACTTGTTGAAACGAGCTGCTCTGCAAACACCCAATGATGCGGAGGTTTTTTATTATTTGGGTTGGTTTCATCATTATCAGGCATATGACAGTCGTCCTTTGGCTGGATACGATTATGCCTATTCCGAACAAATCTTCGAGTATCTGGACAAGGCACTCATGCTAAACCCGAATTATGGAGATGCGAAGTACTTCTATGGTGCCGAGTGTAGCGGGAATGCTTTCATTGCCATGCAACATAGAGATGTGAAGAAGTTGCGTCATTATTATCGACTGGCAAACGAAAAAGGTGCTTATCCTGCTTGGTTGAAAGAGTTTGGGAGAAATCTGCTGAGTACTTGCGAACGGGACGCCATTTTGTTTACGGGAGGAAATGCAGATTTCGATATCTGTACTTATTTGCAATTGCACGAGGGTATGCGTACGGATGTCACACTGATACCTATAGGTAATATAGACCGTCCTTGGTATGTGCAGTTTCTGAAAGAAGGTCTGAAAGATGGAGTTCGTAAAATAGAAATTCGACTGACGGAACAACAAATCATGGATATACATCCTTTCAAGTGGAAACCGGTTACGGTCTCCGTGTCGATTTCATCGGTAGACAAAATCGGCTACGGGCTTCCCGAAGATTATACGATGCAATGGGAAGTACACCCCGACTTGCAGTCCGACCGCATGCACAGCAAGATGGTAGGAGAAGAAGCACAAAAACGCTCTTATCTCAGTCCGCAGAGAGCAGTGCTGCTTCAAATCATCGAGGATAATTTTCGCTGTCGTCCCGTATATTTCACGCGTTTTTGTTCGCCTGCTTTTTATGGAGGCTTGGAAACGAACTTTCGAAACGAAGGTTTGATATCCCGTCTGCTTCCTTTTCCTACGGAAGGTACCGCTTATGCATCGGACAAAGCCCAACTACTTGCCTTGTTGCAACCTGAGCGATTGCAAAACTTAAAGGAATTGCCGGATACGGATATACCTCGTATCTCGGGCATCATGTTGTACGGATATTATTCGTCTTTGTCTGCTTTGCTCGAAATGGCAACAGCAAAAGAAGTAGAAGAATTGCAGACGCTGTTCCGGCAATACCTGAAAATAGGTTTCAATCCTGCGATGGAGGAACAGTTGGAAAGAGATATCTATAAGAGGAAAGAGACTTTCGGTCGGAGGTAACTCTCGGTCGCGCAAACAAAAAAATCGGCGTCGATAGAAATGCTATCGACGCCGATTTTCTTTATTCCCTGAAAAGTTGTCTTAACGCTCGTTTTGCACCATGGTGCCGGGATTGAAACGCATCACTTTTGCCGGAATGGGAAGAACATACTTCGGAGAGTTCGGTTCCAGCGTGTACGTTGTCGTTCCGACGGTGTGTGTGATGGTTTTCGCGAAACGTGTTTCTTTGTTCAAACGTTTCAAATCTACGAAACGCATCATACCCGTCATGGCAAATTCTCTGCGTCTTTCCTCGAGCACGATATTCAAAGCTTCATCGTTGGTAGAGGCTGTAAGCGGCGTGTTGTTGAAGATACGGTTGTCGCGCAACTTGTTGACCAGTTCCAATGCTTTGTCTTTCGAGCCGATACGTGCTTCGCATTCTGCGGCGATGAGGTACATCTCCGGTGTAGACACAGCTACATTGGCGCGAAGGAAAGGCAACCAGGTATTGTATTTTGAAGGATAACCGTACGGCATATTGGTGATGTATAACTTGGCACGTTGGTCGTTGTTCGTATCGTACAGTGCCAACAATTCGTCGGATACACAAATAGCCCTGCTCAAACCAAACACATACGGAGCCAGGCGAATATAAATGTTTTCCGGATTGTTATAGATGTCCGGCACATTCAAA
>JBGXXU010000103.1:0-9789 GCA_041814865.1 Phocaeicola sp.
CGCGATAAGAACATGTTGCTATCGCGATGACAACAGCGTCAAAGAATGTTAACATCATAATCGCATCAGGAAGGCATTGTAGAGGCATTTAATAGGCGTTTCCTTACGAACAATAACGACGACGGACAAACCGAAAAACAACAAGATGAAAGCTGTAAAAACGACCGGAAAAAACTTATATTTTTGCAAAGTACATATATCAAAAACAACTATATTTGCACCATACAAACCGCTCTTATTCCCCGTTCAAGAAACCGCTTGCAGAGAAAGAGCCACCGGAAAGTCTTTTAACTAAAAACTTATATACAGATGGACATTATTAGTCAAATCGTGGAACGTGCCAAAGCCAACAGACAACGCATCGTACTCCCCGAAGGTACCGAAGAACGTACCCTTAAAGCTGCCAATCAGATATTGACAGACAATGTTGCCGACCTTATTCTCATCGGTGACCCTGTAGAAATCGCTCAAGCTGCCATGGATTGGGGATTGGGTAATATCTCCAAAGCAACTATTCTCGACCCGAACAACAATCCGAAACACGAAGAGTATGCACAACTCTTGTTCGAATTGCGCAAAAGCAAAGGCTTGACCATCGAACAAGCACGCGAACTGACGTACAACCCTCTCTATTTGGGTTGTCTTATCATTAAAGCCGGCGACGCAGACGGACTTTTGGCAGGTGCCCGCAATACAACGGGGGATGTACTCCGCCCTGCATTGCAAATCATCAAGACCACACCGGGTATCAATTGCGTATCGGGTGCAATGTTGCTCCTGACCCATGCTCCCGAATGCGGCGAAAACGGCTTGCTCGTTATCGGCGACGTAGCCGTGACACCCGTCCCCGATGCCAATCAGTTGGCACAAATCGCAGTTTGTACGGCAGTGACGGCACAAGCCGTAGCAGGCATCGAGCCACGTGTAGCCATGTTGAGTTTCTCTACCAAAGGCTCGGCGAAACACGAGGTTGTAGACAAAGTAACCGAAGCTCTGAAAATAGCCAAGAGCATGGCTCCTACATTGAAAATCGATGGAGAGTTGCAAGCAGATGCCGCCCTTGTTCCGCGCATCGGACAAAGCAAGGCACCGGGTTCTGAGATAGCAGGAAAAGCCAATGTACTGATTGTACCCAGTCTCGAAGTCGGCAACATCGGTTACAAACTGGTGGAACGTCTGGGACATGCCACAGCCATCGGTCCCGTATTGCAAGGTATCGCTTCGCCGGTAAACGACCTCTCGCGCGGTTGCTGTATCGACGACGTGTACAAAATGATTGCCATCACAGCCAATCAGGCAATAGCTGCGAAAGCAAACAAATAACAACGACAAAAACCTAATGTATCACGCATACGCAAGTATGCACTAAGCACACAAAAGAATATGAAAGTACTGGTATTAAACTGCGGCAGCTCTTCTATCAAATACAAGTTGTTTGATATGGAAAGCAAAGATGTTTTGGCACAAGGCGGTTTGGAAAAACTGGGTTTGCCCGACACATTCCTGAAATTCACACTCCCCAACGGTGAGAAGAAAATCATCGAAAGAGAAATCCCCGGACACAGAGCAGGGGTGAAATTCATCTTCGAGACATTGACACACCCCGAATACGGTGTTATCAAAGACATGAAAGAAATAGACGCCGTAGGACATCGTATGGTACACGGCGGTACGAAATTCAGCTCTTCCGTACTCATCACCGACGAAGTTATCGAAACAACACGCGAATGCAGCGAACTCAGCCCCCTCCACAATCCTGCAAACTTGAAAGGCGTGGAAGCTGTAAAAGAATTGCTTCCGAATATCCCGCAAGTTGGTGTGTACGACACGGCTTTCCACCAAACAATGCCCGAACATGCTTACCTGTACGCTCTACCTTATGAATGTTATACGAAGTACGGCATCCGTCGTTACGGTTTCCACGGAACTTCTCACAGATACGTATCGAAACGCGTTTGCGAATTTCTCGGCATACCGCAAGAAGGTACCAAAATCATTACCTGCCACATCGGCAACGGTGGCTCCATCGCTGCAGTGAAAGACGGCAAAAGCATCGACACGAGCATGGGACTTACACCGGTAGAAGGTTTGATGATGGGTACACGTTGCGGTGATATAGATGCCGGTGCATTGACTTACCTCATGAAGAAAGAAGGTATGGATGCAGATGCACTTTCCAATTTCCTCAACAAGAAGTGCGGTGTAGCCGGTGTATTCGAACGTTCCAGCGATATGCGCGAACTCGAAGATGCAGTGGCAGCAGGCGAAGAACGTGCCATCCTCACAGAAAAGATGTACTTCTACCGCGTGACCAAATACATCGGTGCTTATGCAGCAGCCATGGGCGGTGTGGATGTCATCGTATTTACAGGTGGTGTTGGCGAAAACCAAGTATCCGCACGTACTTTAAGTTGTGAAACACTGGAGTTTCTCGGCGTGAAGATAGACCCAGTCAAGAACAATGTACGCGGTAAAGAACAAGTTGTTTCTACCGACGATTCACGCGTAAAGGTTGTGGTTATCCCGACAGACGAAGAATTGACCATCGCATCGGATACCATCGCGATACTGAAAGGTAAACTATAAACCTACCCCCATACAAATAAGAAAGAGGAGTGTCGGTACCGACACTCCTCTTTCTTATTCATTCCAACCAGAGAAAAACAAATCCGACATCGCTCAATAGAAAAAACAAAGAGGTCTGCATCCATCTTCTGACGGATGCAGACCTCTTCCTGATAGGAATCAATCTTTTATCAAATCTTTGCCAAAGCTTGTTCCAAATCTGCGATAATATCCTCTACATCTTCCAATCCGATGGATAAACGCACCAATCCTTCCGAAATATCGGAAGCTGCACGCTCTTCGGGCGTGTAAGGAGAGTGTGTCATGGATGCAGGATGTTCGATAAGCGTCTCTGTATCACCAAGGCTTACAGCTAAAGAACAAAGATGCACATTGTTCATCAATTTACGTCCGGCTTCCAAACCTCCTTGTACTTCGAAAGCAATCATAGAACCCGGTATGCGCATATACTTCTTAGCCAACTCATATTGTGGGAAACTCTTCAAACCCGGATATGCAATGCTTATCACTTTCGGGTGTTTTTCCAAGTACTCCGCTACGACTTGTGCATTACTGCAATGCCTGTCCATACGTACATGCAGAGTCTTCAAGCCACGATTTATCAGAAAAGCTTCGAACGGTCCCAATACCGAACCTGTCAAATCTTTTATCCCCAACAAACGTACCTGATTGATGTATTCTTGCGTTCCCACTACAAATCCGGCAATGACATCACCGTGACCATTCAGGAATTTTGTTGCCGAATGTACTACGATATCTGCTCCGAAACTCAAAGGTCTACAAAGATAAGGCGTGCAATAAGTATTGTCTACCATCACCTTTACACCTTCTTGTGCATGAGCTATATTGGCAATTGCTTCGATATCGGCAAGATACATATTCGGATTGGCAGGTGTTTCGACATAAACGAGTTTTGTATTGGGACGCATGGCTTTTCGCACATTCTCCGGGTCACGCAAGTCCACAAAAGTCACATCTACTCCATAACGCTTCAGTCCGTGTTCCAAAAAAGCATAAGTACATCCATACAAAGTTTTACCGGCTACAATATGGTCACCCGCTTGTACACATACCCAAATAGCCGATGTAATAGCTCCCATACCGGAAGATGCACTTACACAAGCTTCTCCACCTTCGAGCGATGCAACCTTTTGCTCTACCGCAGTGCAAGTAGGATTACCCAGTCGAGTGTAAATATATCCTTCTTCCTCAAGCGCAAAACGTCTTCCTCCTTGTTCTGCACTATCAAAAATAAAAGTAGAAGTTTGATAAATAGGAGATGAAAGGGTGCCATACATATTCTTTTCCGCACCGACATGCACTGTACGCGTTGCAAAACCTGACTTTGCTATTTCTTCTTGCGTTAACATAACGATAAATAGATTTAAGTTGTTTTTAGATTAAGTACAACAAAGGTAAATAAAAACAGAGCAGAAAGCACATGTATCAATCTATTTTTTCCGCTTGATGAGTGTTTCAGCATTTCACCAACAGTTACATAAAAAAAGAGCTATACGAAATCATCCGTATAGCTCCTTATATTAGCTACTCTAAGATTAGAGACGTTGTGTAGCAGAGTAATTTATCTTCAAAGCATATGCTTGACGCAATGCCTGCTTTACTTCTGTCACAATACCCATCTTGGCATCTGCATCTACTTTCAGTGAAACTGTCATGAAGGGTTTGTCTTCTTCTTTCATGTTTTCACGCTCTTGATAGATATAATCTTGCACGTCCGACGCTTCTGTCAATTTATCATTCAACTGAATCTGTTCTGCCGTACCATATTTCTTTTGGTACTCGGGCAAGGGTTTACCTATATAGATGAACGAAACCAAAGATTTCTTTTCAAGCTTTTCAAGTTCTGTAGCAGCAGGAACTCTAAACTGTACCTTCAGCGTTACTTCACGCATCGTTGTCACAATCATAAAGAAGAACAACATGGTAAAGATAAGGTCAGGAAGAGATGAAGTATTCAACTCCGGCATTCCGCGCTTACCTGATTTATTAAACTTTCCCATTATTATTTTCCTCCATACTTTTTAGGTTCTGCTTCAGATATCTTTTGCGGGTAGTATTGTGCAATTGCATCTTTTTGCTCGCTGTTACATTCTACGTAAGATTTACCAAACTGTCTTTTTGCCAATTCATCACGCAGTTCGTTGTAAGCAGCCACAAGTTCGTTTTGAACTTGAAGATAAGCACCATAACTTGTACCCAAGTCATTCTGTACAGAAATCACATGTTTTTCGGTAATCATCACATCACCAAAGAAAGGTAAATTCTTGTGGTACTTCTCCGGCAGATTCGGATTGTCTGTCGGATTTGCAATGAATTCCTTCGCTTTTTCTCTCAGTTGTCTTATATCTGACCATTCTCCCGCTATCATCAACTGGTTATCTTTGTTGATACGCACCTGGAAAACGTTTCGTTCCTTAACAATAATATCATTCTTCTGTTCCAACGATTCGGGTGGAGGCGGTAGACGTCTCGCCAAACCACGGTCAGTATCCATTGATGTCGTGATAAGGAAGAAGATCAGCAAGATGAAAGCGATGTCTGCCGTAGAACTCGAATTGATTCCGGGGACTGTTCTATTTCCTTTTGCCATTTTCTTACTTCGTTTTATCTGTTATAAACTCAATGTCTGATATTACTTCTTTGCCAAACTTTTCACAAGACTAAATAAAGCAACAGCAACTGTTACTACAAATAAAATTGCGATAGAGTAAAGACACATTTCTGTAAAACGGAGTGCAACTTCGCTATCCATAACTTTATTACCCGGCAAAGCCAAAGGTTCAGTAGAAGCTATGAAATAAGTTACTACCAACAGAGCTACAAATACCAAGGCTCCGATAAGACGTGGTTTCTTCGCTGTTGCAATCTCTTTCAACACGCCCAAAAGGAACATAACGAAAGTGATTCCGGACAAAGCAAACATTAACCACATCAAGAGTCCTGTATTTTCAGGAGCTCTCAACGCTCCTTCAAAGTTATCGTATCCTACCAAAAAGAATAAGCCAAATACAGCCACGATGACTGCTATTAAAGCGTACAATATATAGTAGGATGTTTTATATGATTTAGCCATTCTTTCAATAGTTATTTTTTGAACTTCAAGTTGTATTTCATAATCATGTCAAGCAATGTGATAGAAGAATCTTCCATATCGCTTGTGATACCTTCGATTTTGGTCAAGATATAGTTATAGAATACTTGGAGAAGCATAGCTACAATCAAACCGAAGATAGTAGTAATCAACGCCACTTTCATACCACCGGCAACAACTGTCGGAGAGATGTCACCTGCAGCTTGGATATCGTCGAACGCTTGCACCATACCAACCACAGTACCGAAGAAACCGAGTGAAGGAGCCAAAGCAATAAACAATGTAATCCAAGAGCAACCTTTTTCGAGGTAACCAGCTTGTACACCACCATAAGAAACTACCGAACGTTCTACGACGTCAAGTCCTTCTTCCACTCTCATCAAACCTTGATAGCAGATAGATGCAACAGGACCACGAGTATTGCGAGCAATGTCTTTAGCACCTTCGAGGTCGCCTCTTTCCAAAGCTTCTTCGATTTGTTTCATCAACTTCTTAGAATCAACTTCTGCCAAAGTCAAATAGATGATACGTTCAATACAAAGTGCCAAACCAAACAACAAAGCCAAAGCTACCGGAGACATGAAAATTACATCACCTTCGATGAATTTTGTCTTCATTTCTTTGAAGAAAGAACCTTCTTCAGCAGCTTCTACTGTTTCAGTTGCTTCAGTTGCAACTACTTCCTCTGTTTGTGCAGGCTCAGTTGCTGTACTGTCTTGTGCCAAGATAGTTTGAGTCATACCGAATGTAAGGACTCCCATCACTGCAATGATTGCAAATAACTTTTTCATTGTGCGTCTAATTTTTTAGGATTAAATAATTGATTGTTTTTATCTGTTTTTTGTTTTATAATTCATTAGCGGAGAAAACGGGATTCGAACCCGTGAAACGCTTTTGACGTTTACACGCTTTCCAGGCGTGCCTCTTCAACCACTCGAGCATCTCTCCTAATTATATATCGCCTGCAAAAATAATTAAAACAACCATAGTGCAAGCGATTATTGGTACAAATGTATCTTTTTTTTCCATTACAGCCACAGAAAGCCAAGCAAAAAATCCTATTCCATTAAAATACAAAAGATAAGTACTATTCTTTTTCCGCTAAGAACAATCGATAGGCATTCTCTGTCGTCTTTTGTATCACAAGGTCTTCTTCGCAAGCATAAACTTCCGCTAACTTTTTGACAATGTTCGGTAAATAAGCACTCTCATTGCGTTTTCCTCTGAATGGCACAGGGGCTAAATAAGGAGCATCTGTTTCGACTACGATACGTTCCAACGGTACTTGTTGCAAGACCTCAGGAAGCGTGCTGTTCTTGAAAGTCACAACGCCATTTATGCCTAACAAAAGCCCATCGTGCGACAGAGCTTGTGCAGCATCATCGGCTGTTCCCGTAAAACTATGCAATATCCCTCTCAATCCCATTCCTCTATAAGGTGCAAGCACTTCGAAGAGTTCGGGAAAAGCATCACGGCAGTGCATTACAATTGGTAAACGACGCTCCAATGCCCATTGTATTTGCTTGTCGAATACCAACATTTGTTCTTCAACGAAAGTTTTGTCCCAATAGAGGTCCATACCAACCTCTCCTATACCATATATTATAGTACCGCTTTCCAAAACCGAACGTATAACGGACAAACGCCTTTCCCAATCGGTATCGACAGAAGTCGGATGCAAACCAAGCAAAGGGTAGCACCTTTCATACTTGCGACAAGTTGCCCATAAACGCTCCAATGTAGTGTCGTCTATATTCGGAAGAAAAAGATGAGAAATTCCTGCGGCATAAGCACGCGCCATCACCGCATCTCTATCTGCATCAAATTCTTCGACATACAAATGAGTGTGCGTGTCTATCAATCCCATCATGCCTCGGTGTCTCCTTGTCTCATTTATTACGCCCCATCAAACGAGCAGCGTAAGCACGCAGTTTTTCTTTATGCGATTCTTTCACTTCGACTTGCGCAAGCAAATCCAAACTCTCGGCGTAGAGTTCTTCTATTTTTTCACGACAATACCTGGCTATATTCAAACGGTTGTAAATTTCCGTCACACAACGGATTTTCTCTGCGCCATCAAATTCTTTAGCTTCTATCCAAGACTTTAGTTCTTCGGCATCTTTGCCTTTTGCCAACTGCTGCGCTGTAATGAGCATGAAGGTTTTCTTGTTACTGAGAATATCGCCTCCTATATTCTTGCCGAAAGTCATCGGGTCGCCATACACATCGAGAAAATCGTCCTGCAATTGGAATGCCAAGCCTATTTTCACACCGAAATCATACAACAGACCGGCATCTCGAGACGAAGCGCCTGCCAATACTGCTCCGATTTTCAATGCCACACCCAACAACACCGAAGTTTTCAGACGTATCATTTCGATGTATTCTTCCACCGTGACATCGGTACGTGTTTCAAAATCCACATCCCACTGTTGTCCTTCACAAACTTCCAATGCGGCTTGAGTGAACTCTTGCATGACAGCATTCAGATACTGAGGAGCACAGCCCTGTTGCACGAAGCGATAAGCAAGAATAAGCATCACATCTCCCGAAAGTATCGCCGTATTGGTGTCCCACTTTTTGTGTACGGCAAGCAAACCACGCCTGCGCTCCGCACCATCCATCAAGTCATCGTGCAAGAGCGTGAAGTTGTGATAAGTTTCCAAGCCTGCCGCTTGCGAGAGGATAGACGACACATCTTCTTTATATAAATTGTATGCCAGGAGCATCAGCACGGGTCTTACTCTTTTCCCACCCGACGGTAAGACATAGTCTATCGGCGCATACAACTTACGCGGTTCACGAGCATAGTCCAATTGCTCCATGTACTCACGCACAATGGTCAATAACTCTTCGTCTGTGTATTGCTTCATATATTATAAATCCTCTTTGTCATCAATAAAAAAGCTACTCTTTCGAGCAGCTTTTTTGTTTTTCATCAATGCTGTAATCTGAATGTCACAGGCACGGAATATCTTACACGCACAGGTTTTCCACGCTGTTTGCCGGGTTTCCATTTCGGCATGGAGTTTACAACGCGAAGTGCTTCCTTGTCCAGATACGGGTCGACAGACTTTACCACAACTGCGTCTGTAATAGTACCGTCTCTCTCCACAACAAACTGCACTTGTACACGTCCCTGCATACCATTCTCTTGAGAAATCGCAGGATACTTGGCGTTGGATTGGAGGAATTTGATACATCCTGCCATACCACCATTAGGAAATTCAGGCATTTCTTCCACAAGCGTAAAGGGAACTTTGTCGTCTGGTTCCGGTTCTTCCACCGGAGTAACAACTTGCTTCGGAGTGTACTTGATTTCCACAGCCGTCTTATTGTCTTCGCTCGTCTGAATGGTAGACTCTTCTACTTTGGCATCGTTTTCCGCAATTTGCAAAACTTCTTCCACCTTCGGAGCTTCGGGAGGAGGAGGTGCCGTTTCAGGTTCTTTCTGTTCCGTGATAGGAATAATTTCTTCTTCGAACATCGGCTCAACAACACCGCTATCTGCAGAGAGTTTCTTGTCATATTCGGTCCATTCGAACGCAACAAACATCGCTGCCAATACCAGTACCAAACCTACCAATGTCCATGTAAGCTTACCACGCTCGAGGTCAGCTTTCGGAGATTTTTTAACTTCCATAAAAATGCTTTTATAGGTTTATAATACGATGCCAAAGATAGAGAACTTCTTATTATAATTCTATACATCGGACTATTTTTTATCGCGATTGCCGGATTTTTGCTTCGTGTCGCATCGCGATGAGTATTTCCACACCTCCAAATAGAGAAGCAGAGCATCGGATTGCTCTCATAGAAAAACGAATGTTGTTCTTATACCTATTATATATATAGGAATGTGCTTTCTATTGTGCTTTCACACATCTCTCTCCATACCGTCTGTAAGCTATTCTGACAGCGTTTTGTCGTTAACATCCTTTGACGCTGTTGTTATCGTGATAAGAACATGTTGCTATCGTGATAAGAACATGTTGCTATCGCGATAACAACATGATGCTATCAAAATAGCTGACTATACGTATCAACTTGCGTAACACACGTATCAAATCCGCTTGCACAACACAGCACTA
>JBGXXU010000104.1:0-2970 GCA_041814865.1 Phocaeicola sp.
CATTCCTATATATAAATAGGTATAGGAGAAACGCGCGTTTTCCTCTAAAAGCCACTCGCCGGCTTCCGCATCGCATGCTCTCTTCTTTGTACCTCGTCTACTTTCAAATCCGGTATTCCCGGTTGGCTACATCTTGCTTCACGATGACAGCAGCATCAAAGAATTTCTACGTACGAAAAAACTGTATGAAAACATGCTTCTATACATTTTGCAATGGATACACGACCGGACAGAAACGGGACTTTTCACGCACTTTCCTGGAGCAACTGTTTGCCCGTGCAGAGGCAAATGGATACGACTTCTCTCCATATCGGACAAAAGCAAAAACTAAAAAAGACAAAAACGCTGTATTTTGTCAACTCCACTTGTCAATATCGTAGAGTATTGATTATCTTTGCAGAGAAATAAAATATGGAATCATTTTATCGGACGCATCATTATCTGCTGGAGCATCTGCCTTCGCTCTTACGTCGCGAACTGATGGACGAAATAGACTGGAACGACCGTCTTATCGGCATCAAAGGTACTCGTGGCGTAGGCAAGACTATGTTCCTTTTGCAATATGCCAAAGAAAAATTCGGCTTGGACCGTTCGTGCCTGTATGTGAACATGAACGATTTCTACTTCTCGGAAGTGGGGCTGGAATACTTTGCCGGCGAATTTGTAAAACAGGGCGGTAAAGTGCTTTTGATAGACCAGGTATTCAAACTCCCCGATTGGAGCAAGGCATTGCGCACTTGTTACGACAAGTATCCGCAACTGAAAATCGTATTTACAGGTTCGTCCGTCATGCGCTTGAAAGACGAGAATTACGACCTGAACGGAATTGTGGTTTCGTATAACTTACGTGGTTTTTCGTTTCGTGAATTTCTCAACCTGCAGACAGGTTTGGAACTTCCCTCATACACACTCGACGAGATATTGACACGTACCGAAGAATTGTCGCATACTATTCTTGCACAAGTCAATCCTTTCGACTATTTCCAAGATTACATTCATCACGGTTTTTATCCGTTTTTTCTGGAGAAACGCAACTTCTCGGAAAACTTGTTGAAGACCATGAACATGATAATGGAAATAGACGTTCTGCTCATCAAACAGATAGAACTGAAGTATCTCTCCAAAATCAAACGTTTGTTGTATCTCTTGGCAATAGAAGGTCCCGGAGCACCGAACGTAAGCAGGTTGGCAGCAGAGATACAAACCTCTCGCGCCACAGTGATGAACTACATCAAGTATCTTGCCGATGCACGCCTTATAAATATGGTATATGCCAAAGGCGAAGACTTCCCGAAGAAACCGGCGAAAGTATTGTTGCAAAACACCAGCTTGATGTATTGCATTTGTCACAACAAAGTAGAAGAGCAAGACGTGCTCGAAACATACTTTGTCAACGCACTGTGGAAAGACCACAAAGTGAACAAAGGCGAGAAAAACAATACCTATCTCGTAGACGAACACTTGCAATTCAAGGTTTGCGCCGAGCAGAAAAAGATAAAAAGAAACCCGGCTACGATTTATGCCGTCAAAGACATCGAGGTGGGCAACAGGAACCAAATACCCCTATGGCTTTTCGGTTTCTTATACTGACGACTAACATACACATAGAATAAAATCCTCAACTAATAATTATTTCAAACTTTTTTCAGTATGACTAAGCAAAAGAAGTTTATCACGTGCGATGGTAATCAAGCGGCTGCGCATATCTCCTATATGTTCTCGGAGGTAGCTGCCATATATCCTATCACTCCGTCTTCAACCATGGCGGAATATGTAGACGAATGGGCGGCAGCAGGACGCAAGAACATTTTTGGCGAAACAGTATTGGTGCAAGAAATGCAATCGGAAGGCGGTGCCGCAGGTGCGGTACACGGTTCGTTGCAGGCAGGTGCACTGACCTCTACTTATACGGCATCACAAGGTCTGTTGTTGATGATACCCAATATGTATAAAATCGCCGGCGAGTTTCTTCCCTGCGTTTTCCACGTATCGGCACGTACCATCGCATCGCATGCGCTTAGTATCTTTGGCGACCATCAAGACGTCATGTCTGCTCGTCAAACAGGCTTCGCAATGCTCTGCGAAGGTTCCGTACAGGAAGTCATGGACCTCTCGGGCGTGGCACATTTGGCTACCATCAAGTCGAGAGTTCCTTTCATGAACTTCTTCGACGGTTTCCGTACTTCACACGAGATACAAAAAATTGAGATGTTGGAAAACGAAGACCTCGCTCCGCTCATCGACCAAAAAGCATTGGCAGACTTCCGTGCTCGTGCACTCAACCCGAACAAACCGATTGCGCGCGGTATGGCAGAGAATCCGGATACTTTCTTCCAACACAGAGAAGCATCCAATCCTTTCTATGATGCAGTACCCGCTATCGTAGAAGAATACATGAACGAAATAAACAAACTGACAGGTCGCAAATACGGTTTGTTCAACTACTATGGCGCAGAAGATGCAGAACGTGTCATCATCGCTATGGGTTCTGTTACGGAAGCTGCGCGCGAAGCCATCGACTACTTGATGGAACAAGGCGAGAAAGTCGGCTTGGTATCGGTACACCTTTACCGTCCGTTCTCTGCCAAACACTTCCTCGCTGCTGTACCCAAAACAGCAAAACGCATAGCCGTACTCGACCGTACAAAAGAACCCGGAGCTACGGGCGAACCTTTGTATCTCGACGTGAAAGACTGTTTCTATGGCAAGGCTGATGCTCCTGTTATCGTAGGTGGTCGTTACGGTTTGGCTTCGAAAGATACCACACCTGCACAAATCATCTCCGTATTCGAAAACTTGGCATTGCCCGAACCGAAAAACCGTTTTACCATCGGTATTGTGGACGATGTGACATTCACTTCTCTTCCGCAGAAAGAAGAAATCGCATTGGGTGGCGACGGTATGTACGAAGCTAAGTTCTACGGACTCGGTGCGGATGGAACAGTAGGTGCAAACAAGAACTCCATCAAG
>JBGXXU010000105.1:0-14379 GCA_041814865.1 Phocaeicola sp.
GTCTGCATACTGCGCATACGTCAAGCCGCACGTTGGGAAGACATCGACGAAACACAAACAGACTTCGCCGATACCGACGACGACGGCGAGCGCATAGCACTCGAAGAAAAAGCACAGGCACTCCTTGCCGAACAACCGCCGGAAGTAAGAGAGATATTCCGCCTGCGATTTGTGGAAGGACTCACCACAGATGCCATCGCCACGAAAACAGGCAAAACGCCCGACAATGTACGCACCATCTTGTCGCGACGCTTGAGACAAATGAGAGAACAACTAAAAAACGAAATGCAATGAACGACGGAGAAAAAACACTGTTACACTTCTTCGAAACAGAAATGAGTGCCGAAGAAATCGCACGCTTGCGCAAAGATTTGCAACACACCGCCGTCGACCGAAAATACGAAGCCGACCGCACTCTCTTCCTGCGTCTGACAGATGCCGAAAGCTACGCAATGCCTGCCGACGTATGGCAGGAAATCACCTCGCACGTAGATACTTTGACCGAAGAAAGCAGCGTTGTTCCCGTCTCAGCCTCTCGCCCCCGACGCAACTTGTGGTTCGCTCTCGCAGGAGCAGCCGCCTGTCTGCTGCTCACATTCGGCGTCATACGCTACTACGAACGCAATACCGTATCCACACTTTACACAGACACCTGCAAAAGCCCTGAGGAAGCACAGCAACAAGCTATTGCCGCATTGGAAAAGTTTTCCTCAGTGATGGCTCGCGCCACAGGAAAAGAAGAATAAATTATGAAGAAAAGACTATTGACACTCGTGCTCCTGATGTCCGTATGTTTAGGAACATTTGCACAAGCCGCATGGCTGAAGAAATATGAAAAGATAAAAGGAATGGACCGCGTATATATCTCCGGTGCCATGTTAAACATGGTCGGACTTGGCAGTATCATTTCGCAAGGCAACAAATCGACTTCGGACAAAACTACGGAAGTCACCTCACGATATTCGCACGCGGAAATGCTGAAACGCATCGGCGGAATACTGATATTGAAAAGCGAAACGGAAGCCGTAGGAAAAATCATCAAGGCAGACTGCGAAAACATCGCCAAGAACAAGAACTACGAACTCCTCATATCGACGGAAACCGACGGCGAAATATCCAAAATCTTCATCCTTCCCATCAAGAAAGGAGACACTCGCTACTTCAAAGAGATGTTGCTGTTCACGATAGACAAAGAGTCGACGCAGCTCATCCAGATACTGGGCAATTTCTCCGAGAAAGAAATACAGCAACTCGTCAAGTAAGGTATCCCGGTTTCTTTCGCCACACTATTGGTTAAACAAAACCCTCTCCCCTCGCTGATTGTGCGCAGCATTCGGGGAGAGGGTTGTTTTCTTAATACGTCTCCAGGAGATTCAGTCTTTAGGAATAACAGGCTTTTTACTGAAA
The DNA here is from genome assembly GCA_041814865.1 of Phocaeicola sp. Lineage (GTDB taxonomy): Bacteria > Bacteroidota > Bacteroidia > Bacteroidales > Bacteroidaceae > Phocaeicola. Next base: position 1,408 of record JBGXXU010000105.1, read on the forward strand.
AGACCGGACAAAAGTCCTGTGAAGATGGCTGTAAGTTTTGCCACTTTATCACTTTCTGCCAATATGATATTGCAGGCAAAGCGACAGATGTATTTCCTCCAAACCATTCGGTTGAACCACGCCGGCTGATGAGGGTACATTCGCAGAATGAGAAGATGATTGCGGACAATGCCTTTCAATCGGAAAGGAGAATAATTTACAGTCTCGACGATACGTCCGAACACTTTTCTTTTCTCCACATACCCCATTTTGTGTATCAACTTCGAACCGTAAAGTCTGTACGAAGGATAGCCGAAACTTCTTGCTCGCAAAGAAAGTTCCACATCTATGCCGTCTACCACGAAGTCCTCGCAATAACCTCCTGTTTTATTCAAGAGTTCAACAGGAACAAGCATTCCCGAAGTTATCAAGTGATGGACTTCTTCGTGTTTGCCGCCGACGACTTCATCATCCAGTGTAGGACCGCAAAGACAAAGTTTCGCTTCATTATCCGTTGTACAAATACACGTATTCACATAAGTAAGAAAAGCATTGAAATCTTTCCATACAGAGTCTTGGTCCATCGAAAGAAGATATCGGTATCCCTCTCTGCGAGCAAAACGATAAGCCTCGTTCAGAGCTTTGGAAATACCCATGTTCTGTCCATTTCCTACGAATTCTATTTTATGGACGTGAGATGAATTTTCAGTTGTGTGCGCGTGTGTGTGTGGAAGAGAACTTTGCAGCTTCTGTTTGAATTCTGCCGAAATGGGAGAATTTTGCCAAATCCAAACTTTGTCCACACCGTCGACGAAAGAAGATATGTTTTCGAGCAACAAATCTTCTTCCGGGTGATACACTATAACTATGGCTAAGACGGACGATATCATTGCTTCAGATTTTATTTGCTCTTTTTCGTTCGTTTTCGTCGAGGAGGACTTTGCGCATGCGCATGCTTTTGGGAGTCACTTCCACATATTCGTCTTCTTTAATATACTCGAGCGCTTCTTCGAGCGAGAAGATGACGGGCGGTATGATACGTGTTTTGTCGTCTGCACCGGAAGCGCGCATGTTGGTCAGCTTCTTGGACTTGGTCACGTTGATAACCAAATCGTTCTCGTGTACGTGCTCGCCGACTACCTGACCGGCATATACTTCGTCCTGCGGATGAATGAAGAACTTGCCTCGCTCCTGCAACTTGTCGATGGCGTATGCGAAAGCGGTACCGGCTTCCATGGCTATCATCGAACCGTTGGTACGACGCGGTATTTCGCCTTTGTACGGTTGGTAACTCTTGAAACGGTGTGCCATGACGGCTTCGCCCTGCGATGCGGTGAGCACATTGGTACGCAACCCGATGATACCGCGCGAGGGAATGTCGAAAGCTATATTCACGCGGTCGTCGTTGGTTTCCATAGACACCATTTCGCCTTTGCGACGTGTCACCATATCTATCATTTTGCTGGCGAACTCTTCGGGTACGCTGATGGTCAGTTCTTCTATGGGTTCGTGACGCGTGCCGTTGATTTCTTTGAAGATGACTTGCGGTTGTCCCACCTGCAATTCGTAACCCTCGCGTCGCATGGTTTCTATCAATACGGAGAGGTGCAATACGCCACGTCCGGATACCACCCACTTGCCGTCTTCGTTTTCCGTCTTGCTTACGCGAAGTGCCAGGTTCTTGTCCAGTTCGCGTTCCAAACGTTCCTGTATGTGTCGGGAAGTGACGAACTTTCCTTCCTTGCCGAAGAAAGGAGAATCGTTGATGGTGAAAAGCATGCTCATCGTAGGTTCGTCGATGGCAATGGGCGTGAGCGGTTCGGGATTTTCAAAATCGCAAACCGTGTCGCCGATTTCGAATTCCTCTATACCGATGAGTGCGCAGATGTCGCCCGACGAAACCGCCTCCACACGCTTGCGCCCCAAGCCTTCGAACGTGTGCAATTCTTTTATCTTCGATTTTATCTGTGTACCGTCGCGCTTTGCAAGTATTACGTTCATGCCTTCCGTGAGTGTTCCTCTGTGCACGCGCCCCACCGCGATACGCCCCGTGTACGAAGAGTAGTCGAGCGATGTGATGAGCATTTGCGGAGTACCCTCGAGTTGTTGCGGAGCGGGAATATGCTCGAGGATGGCATCGAGCAGAGGAGCGATGCTGTCTGTCGGTGTTTTCCAGTCGTCGCCCATCCAGTTTTGCTTTGCGGAGCCGTAAATCACGGGAAAGTCCAACTGTTCTTCCGTCGCATTCAGACTGAACATCAGGTCGAAGACCATTTCGTGTACTTCTTCGGGACGACAGTTGGGTTTGTCCACTTTGTTGATGACAACTATCGGTTTCAATCCTATTTCCAATGCTTTTTGGAGTACGAAACGTGTCTGCGGCATAGGTCCTTCGAAAGCGTCTACCAGCAGCAGGCAGCCGTCTGCCATGTTGAGTACACGCTCCACCTCACCGCCGAAGTCGGCGTGTCCCGGTGTGTCTATGATGTTGATTTTGGTGTCTTTGTAATTGATGGAGACATTCTTTGCCAGAATGGTGATGCCTCTTTCTCGTTCGAGGTCGTTGTTGTCGAGCACCAGCTCGCCGTTGGTTTGGTCGTTGCGGAAAAGATGTCCCGCGAGCATCATTTTGTCCACCAATGTTGTTTTCCCGTGGTCTACGTGGGCAATGATGGCAATGTTTCTAATTTTCTGCATTCTTTCTTTTTCTAATTCGGGCGCAAAGGTACTGCTTTTGTCGTTAAGTTGTCATAGCCCCTGTACATCAGGGCGCAAAATTCCTGTGGTACAAAACGGCTGTTTCTGCATAAATATACGCTTCCCCCTTGTAACTCATCAACTCAAAAACTTAGAACTTCAAATTGTGTACATGTTGCCAATTTGATAACAACATGTACGCAACTTGATAGCATCATGTTGTCATCGCGATAAGAACATGTTGCTATCGCGATAGCAACAGCGTCAAAGAATGTTAACGACACAATCGCATCAAGAAGGCATTGTAGACGTGTTTTTCTCTCGTCAAAAACACGTATTTTCGGAGCTTTTCCGGACTGAAAAATCATTGCGCAGCCACCGAATGCCACGCCGAAACGCATGCACGGCATTGCATAAATATACAGAAAAGACACGCATTTCCGTATATTTATACATCGGCGAGGAGAGGGTTTCGCTCCTGCTCTTTTTGTCTGTCAATAAGAAATTCGATAGCAATAAGCAAGAATAAAGAGAAAGGGTTGTCGTTTGTCCGCATCCATACGTGCGAACAGACGACAACCCTGTTATTCTTCGAAATACGAGACTATCACCACCTGCCTGTGGCACCGCCACCGCCGGAGAAACCGCCGCCCCAGCTACCGCCGCTCGAGCCACCGCCCCAACTGCTGCCTCCGCTCCAACTGCCACCGCCGTAAGTACGCGAACGTCCCAAAGGAAATGCGCCCAACGTACCTCCGTCGTAATCGCGATGGTCCTGGTTTTCCTCGTGCGAGCAAGCCAGACAGCGGAAGTGTACGCGCACATAGCTGTTCATTCCTTTCATATAGCGCGTCACCTGCTTGTCTCGACGATAAGTCCTGCCATGACAGGCAGGGCAAACGAGGTAAGGCGTGTAAAGCATTTCCGACTGTTGCACTTCGTTGTACATACAGTTGGCACAATGATAGACATCATACTTGCGCGATTGTATTTGGGTTTCGATACGTTGCGTATGATTGAGGTAAGAAAGTGCACTATGTGCAGAAAGAAGCGTCATCTTGTCGCTGTCGCACTTCGGGCAATGCCCCGTCAAAGCCTTGATACGTGCCATTTCCTTGCGAGCAAAAAAGACTAAAAGAATGGCTACGGGAAAACAAAGAATAACAGAGGTAATAAGAAAAGCCGAGTAATTCTTTTCCAGCGTGCGCAACTTCAATCGTGCATTTTCGCCGTTGGTTACGGAACGCAGCATGGAAAGCATGGCAAAAAGCAAAATGAGACTGCACAAAACAGCGATGACACCCACTATCAACAATACGGTGAGCAGAGGAAACTCTCCGCCCGTATCTCTTTCCGCTTTCGGCGGCAACTCTCCCGTACGCAATACGGAAGAAATGGCTTTCACGCCATCCAATATACCTTGCGAATAAGCACCTTTCTTGAAAAGCGGTATCATGTAACGGCGTTGTACCGAAGACGCGACGGCATCCGTCACCACACCTTCGAGTCCGTATCCCACCTCGTAACGCATGGCACGTTGGTCCATCACCACAAGGAGCAACAAGCCATTGTTCGTTTTCTTGTTGCCCAATCCCCATGTGCGGAACAAATCCACGGCAAAGGATTCTATATCCCTTTCGCCGATAGACGGCAACACCACCACGGCAAAGTCTATGTCGTGGTCTGTGCGCAACGCGTGCAAAGTATCGTTGAGTACGCGAAGCGTCTCTGCATCTATGACTCCATCGGGGTCGGATACGTAATTGTTACGGTCGGAAAGCTGTACGTTGGGAACTTCCTCTACCGTATAAACTTTTTGCGCTTGTACTGTGAGGGCAAAGAAAAGGAATAACACCCCAAACCATACACGCAAGCGTGGGAGTTGTTGTTTCACGTTGGTCTGTTGTTAAAGAAGTTAGAAGCTGACGGTAGGTGCCACCTCGCTACCGGGCTGTGCCGTGAAATAAGGACGTGCCTCGAAACCGCTGATGGAGGCTACGATATTGCCGGGGAAAAGACGTATAGCCTTATTGTATTCCTGTGCCGCCTTGTTGAAATCCTGACGAGCAACGGTGATACGGTTCTCGGTACCTTCGAGTTGCGACTGCAATGCCATAAAGTTTTCGTTGGCTTTCAGTTCGGGGTATTTTTCCACAACTACCATCAGGCGTGAAAGTGCCGAAGACAGTGCATTTTGGTTTTGTTGGAATTGTTGCAACGCCGCTTCGTCCAGTTTGTCTGCATTGATAGTGGTCGATGTGGCTTTGCTTCTTGCATTGATAACACTCTCGAGCGTTTCTTTCTCGTGTGCGGCATAACCTTTCACCGTTGCCACGAGATTGGGTATCAAATCCGCGCGACGTTGGTATTGGCTTTCCACCTGACTCCAAGCCGTCTTAACGCCTTCTTCCAATCCTACGAAAGCATTTCTCTTGCTTATTCCCCAAAAGAAAGCAATCACAACCACAGCCGCAACAGCCAACAATATCCATGTACTCTTTTTCATTTGTTCTTTTTTTAATAGTTAATACGTGGACAAAGTAAAGCAACTTCCGTGTAAATCCCACATTTTCAACAGAGCATTTTTAGAGAGGCAAGTTCGAAGCCACACCGAGAGAACATGTCATGATATGTTGGTTGTTTGCGAAACCACAACGCTTTACGGAAAATCGCCGAGTCACATGCGGGAACACACGCTTCGTATTCTGCTCCTTGGTTTACGTACACCTGCTCGTATTCTCTCTGTTTTCTCCTCCCGACTTATCGCTCGAAAGACGGCATTGTTTCGCCTGCGCAGGCGAGTTCTTGCATCGGCATTTTTCCGATTTGCCGAAGACTGAAAAAATGCCACGAAAAGCTACTCGGAAACCGACAAAACTTTCAGTGTAAACATCTTTTAGTAACGGCTATATATTATATATGGTGTGTTTTTTCGTACATTTGTCAGCAAAATAAAAAGATAAAACGATGTCAGGTATAAAAAAAATCAAGACAGCTTTGGTGTCTGTCTTTCATAAAGACGGATTGGATGCGTTGTTGAAACAACTACACGCCGAAGGAGTACGCCTGCTTTCCACCGGTGGAACACGTGCTTTCATAGAATCGTTGGGATTGCCTTGCGATGCCGTCGAAGAGGTAACAGGTTATCCCTCTATTTTGGGCGGACGTGTGAAGACGCTGCACCCCAAAGTTTTCGGTGGCATATTGAGTCGTAGAGAACTTGCCGAAGACCGTGCCGAAATGGCGAAGTACGACATCGCGGAAATAGACCTTGTCATCGTAGACCTCTATCCTTTCGAAGCCACAGTGGCATCGGGAGCAAGCGAAGCCGACATCATCGAAAAAATAGACATCGGTGGCATTTCGCTGATACGTGCGGCAGCGAAGAACTTTGACGACGTGGTGATAATCCCCTCCAAAGCACAGTATGCCACACTGGCACGGATACTGGACAAGAACGGAGCACAAACCACCCGTGAAGAACGTCGCGCATTGGCGGCAGAAGCATTCGGCGTATCATCGCACTACGACACCGCCATCAATGCCTACTTTGTTCGCAAATAAATACAGACTTACAATATATTAACGTCAAGCAGAAATAAGAAAAATGGGATTGTTCTCCTTTACACAAGAAATAGCAATAGACCTCGGAACTGCCAATACCATCATCATCAGCAATGGTAAAATAGTGGTAGACGAGCCTTCGGTAGTGGCACTCGACCGCAAAACAGACAAAATGATAGCAGTAGGCGACCGTGCCAAAATGATGTACGAAAAAGAAAACCCCAACATACGTACCGTACGCCCTCTTCGCGACGGAGTGATAGCCGACTTCAATGCTTGCGAGCAAATGATGCGCGGACTTATCAAGAAAGTCAAAACCGGGCGACATCTCTTTACACCTTCTTTGCGCATGGTCATCGGCGTACCCTCCGGCTCTACGGAAGTAGAATTGCGTGCCGTACGCGATAGTGCCGAACACGCAGGCGGACGCGATGTTTACCTCCTCTTCGAACCGATGGCTGCCGCCCTTGGTATCGGTTTGGATGTAGAAGCTCCCGAAGGCAACATGATTGTAGATATAGGTGGAGGTTCTACGGAGATTGCAGTCATCTCGTTGGGAGGTATCGTATCCAATAACTCTATTCGTATAGCCGGCGACGACTTGACAGCAGATATTCAAGAATACATGAGCCGTCAACACAACGTGAAAGTAAGTGAGCGTATGGCAGAACGTATCAAGATAAACGTAGGCGCGGCACTTTTGGATTTAGGCGAAGACGCTCCCGAAGATTATATCGTGCGTGGCCCCAATCGTATCACGGCACTCCCGATGGAAGTTCCCGTAAACTACAAAGAAATAGCACACTGCTTGGACAAGAGCATTGCGAAAATAGAAACAGCCATACTCAACGCACTGGAATCCACTCCACCCGAACTCTATGCGGATATTGTGAACAATGGTATTTATCTTTCCGGTGGTGGAGCATTATTACGTGGCATAGACAAACGCTTGACAGATAAAATCAATATACCTTTCCACATTGCAGAAGAACCTCTGTTAAGTGTGGCAAAAGGAACAGGTATTGCCTTGAAGAATGTAGACAGATTTACGTTCCTCATGCGATAACAGCACACTGCCGGTATGAGTTACCTGCTGAAGTTTTTGCAGAAGTATCATTTCTTGGTACTTTTTGTACTGCTACAAGTACTTAGCTTGGTTTTGTTGATACGGTTCAACAATTACCAAGCAAGTGTTTTTTTGACTTCAGCCAATCGTATGGCAGGGCAAGTGCACGAATGGACTGCAAATGTGACAGGATACTTCGGGCTGCGCAAAGCCAATCAGGAAATAACATTGAGCAATGCTCGCCTCGAAGCAGAAAATGCCCGACTGAGAGCCGTACTTACCTCGCTTACAACAGACAGCGTTTACACAGGTCGCTGGACACCTGCATTGGGAAGCGATTTCACATTGATACCGGCTCGTGTAGTGAACAACAGTGTAACCCGTGCAGACAATTTCATCACGATAAACAAAGGGTCCTCACAAGGCATACGCGAAGAAATGGGCGTATTATCCGGTACGGGCGTTGTGGGCATCGTATATTTGACAGGTCAAAACTACTCGATAGTACTGCCGATACTTAATTCCAAGAGTAGCATCAGTTGCAAAATAGCTCGTACGGAATACTTCGGCTCGCTGAATTGGGATGGCGTTTCCGCACGTTTTGCCTACATCAAAGACTTACCTCGCCATGCTGAATTCTCGTTAGGCGATACTATCATCACCAGCGGACACAGTACCGTCTTTCCCGAGGGCGTTCCCATCGGTACGGTAGACGACATGGCAGACAGCAAAGACGGACAATCGTACATCCTGAAAGTAAAACTGATGGCAGACTTTGCCCGATTAAAAGAAGTCGTGGTAGTAGGCAGAAGTGGAATACAGGAATTGAAAGTATTGGAAGACAGTGTACGTATTATGACGGGAGGATAAGAGATGGCAATACAGTTGGAACGTTTTTTCTGGTTTGTCGTTTTGGTTTTGGTACAGGTTTTAGTGCTCAATCACATACATATAGGACAATATGCCACTCCGTTGTTGTATGTTTACTTCATCCTGAAACTAAAGAGCGATACCACTATCACCACACTCCTTTTGTGGGCTTTTGCTTTGGGCTTGTGTGTCGATATATTCAGTAACACGGCAGGAATGAACGCCTCTGCACTTTTGTGGGTGGCACTTTTGCGTAAACCTTTGTTACGCACGAATTCGAAACGCGACCCGTATGAAGTATATGTACCTTCGATACGCAGTATGGGGTTCGTATCTTTTTTGCTATATATCTCTTTAGGCACACTGGTATGCAGTTTGTCTGTACATCTGTTGGACAACTTCTCTTTCTTCCGACCGGGCGAAATTCTATTCAAAGCAGTAACGAGTACCCTTTCCACCGTATTCTGCATTCTTTGCCTTGATTTCGTAAAGACAGACCGCTTATGAAAGAGTATGAGCTGGAACGTCGAAAGTATGTCATCGGAGGAGCTGTTGTTTTCGTAATCGTCCTCTTCATCATTCGTTTGTTTACGCTGCAGATAGCCAGCGAAGACTATAAACGTAACGCAGACAGCAACGCTTTCCTCAAGAAAATACAATATCCCAGTCGAGGCAACATTTACGACAGAGAAGGACGTTTGTTGGTTTACAATCAGCCGTCGTACGATATCACTGTTATTCTGAAAGAAATCACACATCTCGACACACTTGAATTCTGTCGTACGTTGAATATCCCCATCGAAACAGTACGTAAGCGTTTCGTCGATATGCGTGACCGCCGACTTAATCCCGGTTATTCTCCTTATACACATCAGGTCTTGCTAACACAGATTCCGCCCGAAGAATGTGGTGTTTTTCGTGAAAAGCTGTTCCGCTTTCCGGGTTTTTACATCCAACAACGCGCCACACGTCAATACAGTTGTGATGCAGGAGCACATATATTAGGAGATATAGCGGAAGTTTCCAAAAAGGAAATGAAAAACGACCCTTATTACATAGCCGGCGACTATATAGGCAAACTTGGTGTGGAACGTTCTTATGAAACGCAGCTGCGTGGAGAAAAAGGTATTGAAATCTTATTGCGCGATGCGAGAGGACGAATACAAGGAAAGTACATGGACGGACAATTCGATAAAGTTGCCGTACCGGGTAAGAGTTTAACATTGAGTCTCGACATAGAATTACAGCAGTTGGGTGAGCGTCTGTTAAAAGGTAAAATAGGCAGTATCGTAGCTATCGAGCCCTCTACCGGCGAAGTCCTTTGTTTGGTATCTTCACCTACGTACGACCCACATATGTTGGTGGGAAGAGACAGAGGAAAAAACCACCATGCCCTTCAACAAGACCCATGGAAACCGTTGCTTAATCGTGCCATCATGGGCACTTATCCTCCAGGCTCTACTTTCAAGACTTCTCAAGCTTTAACTTTTCTACAAGAAGGCATCATCACGCCGACTACCACTTACTCCTGTCCGGGCGGTTTCCGTTACAAGAGTTTGCGCGTAGGCTGTCACGCACATGGTTCACCCTTACCTTTGGCACCGGCTATCGCAACATCTTGCAATGCTTATTTTTGCTGGGGATTGGTGCACATGATAGGCGCAAGAGGAAAGTATGGTTCGGTACAAAAAGCAATGGATACGTGGCGCGACTACATGGTGTCCATGGGATTCGGATATCCGCTCGGAATCGACTTACCGGGCGAAAAGCGCGGAATGATACCCAATGCTTCTTATTATGATAAACGATACAGAGGTTCGTGGAACGGATTGACGGTTATCAGTATCGCCATCGGGCAAGGAGAAGTCACACTCACTCCCCTGCAAATAGCCAATCTCGGTGCAACAATAGCCAATCGCGGTTTTTTCATTACACCCCACGTAGTAAAAGCCATAGAAAACGACAGACTGGATTCCATCTATACCACCAAACGTTATATACCGGTAGACCGCCGTCATTATGAAGAAGTGGTAAAGGGAATGCGTGCCGCCGTGACCGGTGGAACCTGTCGCGGAGCAAATCTTCCCGATATTGCGGTTTGCGGCAAAACCGGTACAGCACAAAACCGAGGCAAAGACCACTCCTCTTTCATGGGATTTGCACCAATGGAAGACCCGAAGATAGCTGTTGCCGTGTATGTAGAAAATGGTGGGTTCGGCGCCGTGTTTGGTGTACCTATCGGTCGCATCATCATGGAAAAATACCTTAAAGGAAAATTATCGCCGGAAGCAGAAGCATTGGCAGAAAGTATTCAGAACAGAGTTATCAGTTATGGATTACAGGAGAGATAGTATATGGAAACGGGTTGATTGGTGGACGATAACCATCTATCTGTTACTTATCGTCTGCGGATGGTTCAGCATCTGTGGGGCAAGCTACGATTACGGCGAACCGAACTTCTTCGACTTTGCCACACGCTCGGGCAAACAATTGATGTGGATGGGATGTGCTGTCACACTGGGCTTCATAATACTCATGATAGAAGACCATGTTTACGATACTTATGCTTATTTGCTGTATGGAGTAATGCTTCTATTACTCTTCGGTACAATATTCAATCCGCACGAAATCAAAGGCTCTCGCTCTTGGATTGTTTTAGGACCTGTGAGTTTGCAACCGGCTGAGTTTGCCAAGTTTGCCACGGCATTGGCTTTGGGTAAGTTCATGGGCGAATATACGTTCAACATACATCGTATGAAGCATTTGGCAATATCGTTTGCCATCATTCTTGTACCCATGCTGCTTATCATCCTGCAGAAAGAGACCGGTTCGGCTTTGGTTTATCTGGCTTTCTTTCTGGTACTGTATCGAGAGGGGATGACGGGTACAGTCTTATTTGCCGGAATATGTGCAATAGTGTATTTTGTAGTCGGTGTGAAGTTCGGTGCGAGTTATATGCCCGACGAAGTCAGTTCGTGGGGAGAAGTTTCCGTACTTTCCATCATCTTGTTTTTGGCGGCAGGGCTTTTGGGAGCTTACGGCAAACGTACGATTTTCATGGCACGAAATATCTTTTTAGGCATTTTGGGTATCTTACTACTGTCTGTACTTACGTCTGTATATATATCTCCCTTTGATATAGCTTACGTATTGTGGGGAATTTTGATTGCGATGGTGATATTCCTACTGTATTTGTCTATCAAGATGAGATATCGCAATTATCTTTTCATGGCTTTGTTCGTCATAGGGTCTGCTGCTTTTTTCTTTTCTACCGATTATGTTTTTGGAAAAGTATTGGAGCCTCATCAAAAGATACGCATCGAAGTTTTGCTGGGTATGGAAGACGACCCTGCCGGCGCAGGTTACAATGTCAATCAAAGTAAGATAGCCATCGGTTCGGGCGGCTTGCTCGGCAAAGGTTTTCTGAACGGGACACAAACCAAGCTGAAATACGTGCCCGAACAAGACACAGACTTCATCTTTTGCACGGTGGGTGAAGAAGAAGGCTTCGTGGGCGCAACTGTGGTATTACTGCTTTTCGGTACTTTGATTTTGCGTTTGATATATCTTGCCGAAAGACAAACCCAACGTTTCGGGCGTATTTACGGATATGGTGTACTGTGTATTTTCTTCTTCCACCTTTTTATCAATGTCGGAATGGTGTTGGGTTTGACACCCGTGATAGGTATTCCTCTACCTTTTTTCAGCTATGGCGGTTCTTCGCTATGGAGTTTTACCATTCTGCTTTTTGTCTTTTTGCGTCTTGATGCGGCGCGCAAGGGTTAATTTCACCCCTACATCCGCCACTCCTTCCAAAGACTGCATACGCATGATGTGCTGCAACCGTATGATATGTGTGTGGGCAGACTGTGTCAATATCATCTGTCGGGGCAAGCGTGCGATATGTGTATAAAGCGAGCCGGAGGTATTGTCTTTCTTCCAGCGTCCATGTTCGTCGGTAAGAATGGCGTGCACCGTATCGCAAGAGAAACGCAAACTGTCTCGTCCGTTCTCTTCCAACAGCAACCAAATATCACGAAACTTATAATTGTTGGTGTGGCGCAGAGCAATGTCCACATCATAAATACCGGCAGGTAGGTTTCGAGGGAGTGTGAAAACAAGCGTGTCTTTGCGCGCCCATCGGTTGTCCCGACGTGTGGGGCGATATTCATGATAAGTCGTCATATCGTAGCAAGACACAAACAAGCAAGACATCCACCCGAACAAAAGCAGTTTGAGCGATGCCTTGCGTAAAATTTTGCTTGTATTATTCGTGCGATGGTGTGTCATGATTGGAGGAAGGAGCTTTTCGCTCTCCGTTCTGTCGATAACGGTCATTGCGACGGTGATTTCTGTTGCGGTCGTTGCGTCCATTGGCTCTCTGCTCGGGAGTTGCGCCTGCAGGTTCCGCTTCCTTTTCCGAAGTTTGCGCATGCCTGTTGTCCTGTGTTTCTCTATCGGGACGTTGTTTGCGCTTCTTGTTTTTGTTATTGTTGTTCCGCTGTTTGTCAAAACGCGTCAAACTCTCTTGTTCCAACAAATCCTTCGGTGCTTCGGAAGTAATATCCGCAAGTTCATCGGAGAGCTTATCCGGTTTTTCTCCGTTTTTGTTCAAATTGATGACATCGAAAGCCTGCTTGACACTTATCGTAGCTTCGTTGGCGAGGAAGCGTTTGTCCGTACTGTAAGTTATCATACCCTTCAGGATGTCTGCCTTGAACCAATAATAAGTATTGTCTTTCGTTTCGAGAGCGATTTCTCTGCTGGGGAAACGTCTTTGCGCCTCCACATAAGCA
>JBGXXU010000106.1:0-13830 GCA_041814865.1 Phocaeicola sp.
GAAAGCGATTTCAAAGGACGATTGGCGTCTGTCTTAACAGCACTAGACTTACGTGAGTTATCGAAAAGAGAATCTACCGCTTCTTGCAACATACGTTTTTCATTACGCAAGATGACTTCGGGAGCCTTGATTTCAATAAGACGTTTCAGACGATTGTTACGAATGATGATACGACGATACAAATCATTCACATCCGAAGTAGCAAAACGTCCACCATCCAAAGGAAGCAAAGGACGCAATTCGGGTGGAATAACCGGCAATACACGCACTATCATCCATTCAGGTTTATTGCGATTACGAGAAGCACGGAAAGATTCTACGACTTGTAAGCGTTTCAATGCTTCATTTTTTCTCTGCTGAGAAGAATCATTGCTTGCCTTGTGACGCAGTTCGTACGAAAGAGCATCAAGGTCAAGGCGTGACAAAAGGTCGTAGATAGCCTCTGCTCCCATTTTTGCAATGAACTTATTGGGATCTGTTTCTTCCAGGTACTGTTGGTCTGTTGGCAACTTGTCAAGAATATCGTTGTATTCGTCTTCCGACAAAACATCGTATGTATTGACACCTTCTTCTGCCATGATACCCGGTTGCACCACCACATAACGTTCATAGTAAATGATGGATTCGAGTTTCTTTGTAGGGAAACCAAGCAGATAACCTATCTTATTAGGGAGAGAACGGAAATACCAAATATGAGCAACAGGCACAACCAATTGAATATGCCCACTGCGCTCACGGCGAACCTTCTTTTCGGTAACCTCTACACCACAACGGTCGCAGACAATACCCTTATAGCGAATACGTTTATACTTACCGCAGTGACATTCATAATCCTTCACCGGACCAAAGATGCGTTCGCAGAACAAACCATCGCGTTCAGGCTTATATGTACGATAATTGATTGTTTCGGGCTTAAGCACTTCCCCGAAAGAGTTCTCAAGTATCTCTTCGGGTGAAGCCAAGCCGATAGTAATCTTGGAAAAATTACTCTTTATCTTGGAGTCTTTTCTAAAAGCCATATCTTTATGTTATAAGAACGAATTATACTACTTAATCCAATGTAACGCTCAAACAGAGACCTCTCAATTCGTGTAACAATACGTTCAACGATTCTGGGATACCTGGTGTAGGCATAGGTTCACCTTTTACAATGGACTCGTAAGCCTTCGAACGACCAATCACATCGTCAGATTTAACGGTCAAAATCTCTTGAAGGATATGCGCAGCACCAAATGCTTCGATTGCCCAAACTTCCATTTCCCCGAAACGCTGACCACCAAATTGTGCTTTACCACCCAAAGGTTGTTGTGTAATGAGAGAATAAGGACCGATAGAGCGCGCGTGCATCTTATCTTCTACCATGTGACCAAGCTTCAACATATAAGTTACACCAACAGTCGCCGGTTGGTCAAATTGTTCACCCGTGCCACCATCGTAGAGATAGGTCTTACAATAGCGTGGCAAACCTGCTTTTTCTGTCCATTCGTCCAAATCTTCCAACGTTGCACCATCAAATATAGGTGTTGCAAATTTCACACCCAATTCTTTACCGGCACGTCCCAATACAGCTTCGAAAATCTGACCGATGTTCATACGAGAAGGTACACCCAATGGGTTAAGTACAATATCTACAGGAGTACCATCTTCCAAGAAAGGCATGTCTTCTTGACGTACAACACGCGAAACGATACCTTTGTTACCGTGACGTCCAGCCATCTTATCACCGACACCGATTTTACGTTTCTTTGCGATGTATACTTTTGCCAATTGCATGATACCTGAAGGCAATTCATCACCAATAGTCAATGCAAAACGTTTACGTTTCAAATCCGCATCGTATTCTTTATACTTCTTGAGATAATTCATGACTAAGTTGCGAATCATCTCATTTGTATGCTCATCAGTAGTCCATTTGCTCAACTGAATGATAGTATAATCCAAGATACCCAAATCATGTTTTGTAAACTTAGCACCTTTTGCAATAAGTTCTGTACCTAAGTAGTCTTTCACACCCTGCGAAAGCTTCCCATCGATTAGAGTCATCAACTTATCAATCATCGTATTCTTCAAAGCCGCCACTTTTACATCAAAGTCCTCTGTTAACTTTTGCAGTTGAGTTTTATCGGCAGTTTTTTCCGAACGACTCTTCATCACACGAGAATAGAGTCTCTTACCTATTACTACCCCACGCAATGAAGGAGTTGCTTTCAACGAAGCATCTTTCACATCACCCGCTTTATCGCCAAAGATGGCACGCAGCAGTTTTTCTTCGGGAGATGGATCAGACTCTCCTTTGGGAGTTATCTTACCGATAAGAATATCTCCCGGTTCGATTTTAGCACCTATACGTACGATACCATTCTCATCAAGGTCTTTAGTCGCTTCCTCACTTACATTAGGTATATCCGCAGTAAGTTCTTCCATACCACGTTTCGTCTCACGCACCTCAAGTGTATATTCATCCACATGTACCGAGGTCAAGATATCTTCGCGTACTACACGTTCATTGAGAACTATAGCATCTTCGTAGTTATAGCCTTTCCAAGGCATATAAGCTACTAACAAGTTCTTACCTAAAGCCAATTCTCCATCAGCAGTAGAGTAACCTTCGGTCAAGATATCACCGGCTTTCACACGCTGACCTTTGTCACAAATAGGACGCAAGTCAATTGTCATGCTTTGATTGGTCTTTCTGAACTTAGGAATGACATATTCTTTTACAGCAGATTCGAAACTTACAAATTCTTCCTCTTCGGTTCTATCATAAGCGATGCGTATTACTTCAGCATCAACATATTCTATTACGCCATCACCCTCTGCTGTAATCTGTGTACGAGAATCTTCACACAATTGCTTTTCGATACCTGTTCCTACAATCGGAGCTTCAGGCTGTATCAAAGGAACTGCCTGACGCATCATATTAGAACCCATCAATGCACGGTTAGCATCATCATGTTCCAAGAAAGGGATTAACGATGCAGCAACAGAAGCTATCTGTTGTGGAGATACGTCCATCAATTCAACTTCAGAAGGTTCTACGACAGGATAGTCAGCATCTTGACGAGCCTTTACACGGTTACGAATGAAATGTCCTTTTTCATTAAGAGGAGCATTACCCTGTGCAATAATCTTAGATTCTTCTTCCTCTGCCGAAAGATACTTAATACCTTTATCAGAGAGGTCTACCACACTATTTTCCACCTTACGGTAAGGAGTGACGATAAATCCTAAATCATTAATTTTCGCATATACACAGAGAGAAGAAATCAACCCGATATTCGGACCTTCCGGCGTTTCAATAGGGCATAAACGACCATAGTGAGTATAATGCACGTCACGTACCTCAAAACCAGCTCTATCACGCGAAAGGCCACCCGGTCCTAATGCCGATAGACGACGTTTGTGCGTAATCTCTGCTAACGGATTAGTTTGGTCCATGAACTGAGAAAGTGCATTGGTTCCAAAGAATGAGTTGATAACAGAAGATATTGTTTTGGAATTAATCAAGTCACTAGGAGTAAACACTTCGTTATCACGCACATTCATTCTGTCACGAATAGTACGGGACATACGTGCCAAACCAACAGCAAACTGATTAGACAACTGCTCGCCCACAGTACGTACTCTACGGTTGCTCAAGTGGTCGATATCATCCACCACAGCTTTAGAGTTAATCAGTTCTATCAGGTATTTAATAATTTCGATAATGTCATGTTTCGTCAATACTCGCACATCCATATCAGTCGTCAAGTTCAACTTATTGTTGATACGATAACGACCAACTTCTCCTAAGTCATAACGCTTTTCAGAGAAAAAGAGATTGTTTATTACTTCACGTGCACTTGCTTCATCGGCTGGGTCTGCATTACGCAACTGACGATAAATATACAATACTGCTTCTTTCTCCGAGTTACTAGGGTCTTTCTGCAGTGTATTGAATATGATAGAATAGTCGGATGAGTTAGCATTCTCTTTATGAACAAGAATGGTTTCCGCACCCGATTCAAGAATTTCCGCTACATGCCCTTCTTCAATTATTGTTTCACGGTCAATAATAACCTCATTACGGTCGATAGAAACTACCTCACCGGTATCTTCATCAACAAAATCCTCCGTCCATGTTCTCAAAACACGTGCAGCCAGCTTTCTACCTACAACTTTCTTAAGATTGGTCTTGTTGACTTTAATTTCTTCTGCGAGATTAAATATCTCAAGGATGTCTTTATCATTTTCAAATCCTACTGCGCGTAACAATGTTGTTACAGGGAGTTTTTTCTTACGGTCAATGTAAGCATACATCACATTGTTAATATCCGTAGCAAATTCTATCCAGGAACCTTTGAATGGAATAATACGGGCAGAGTAAAGTTTTGTACCATTGGTGTGAAGGCTTTGTCCAAAGAATACACCAGGCGACCTATGTAACTGTGAAACAACCACACGTTCGGCACCATTGATAACAAATGTTCCTTTCGGAGTCATGTATGGGATAGGTCCCAAATACACATCTTGTATTACTGTATCGAAATCTTCATGCTCCGGGTCGGTACAATATAGCTTAAGTTTTGCTTTCAAAGGCACACTATAAGTCAAACCACGCTCCAAACAATCTTCTATAGAGTATTGGGGTGGGTCAATATAATAGTCAAGAAACTCAAGTACAAAGTTATTACGTGTGTCTGCAATGGGGAAATTTTCAGCAAACACTTCATAAAGTCCATCGTTTTTACGCTTTTCGGGAGGAGTATCCAACTGCAAAAAGTCCTGAAACGATTTCAATTGCACTTCCAAGAAGTCCGGATATTCCATCGGCTTCTTAATGGAAGCAAAGTTAATTCGTTGGTTTGGGGTCTTAGAAGACATCTCTAGTTAGTTTTATAAGATTCTCTATAATATATAGACGTAAAAAGGTTAAGAGCCCTCAAGAATGAGGGTTCTTAACCGGACTCTCCTGATTTACAGGAGATTTTCTTTATTTCAATTCAACTTCAGCTCCAGCCTCTTCGAGTACTTTTTTCAAAGATTCAGCCTCATCTTTAGCCAAGCCTTCTTTTACTACGCTGGGAGCACCGTCTACCATGTCTTTAGCTTCTTTCAAGCCAAGACCACAAGCTTCTTTCACAGCTTTTACTACTTGCAACTTAGCAGCACCACCACTCTTCAACACTACGTCGAAAGAAGTTTTTTCTTCAGCAGCAGCTGCACCTGCAGCAGCAGGAGCGGCTGCAACAGCTACCGCAGCTGCAGCGGGTTCAATTCCATATTCCTCTTTAAGGATATTACCAAGTTCGTTTACTTCAAGAACAGTCAAGTTTACTAATTGTTCTGCAAGAGCTTTCAAATCTGCCATTTTCTTATGTTTTTAATTGTTTGTTACTGATTTATTTGTTGGTTTTACTACTGCGAACTTCAATCCTAATTAGCTGTTACGTTCACCAATAGCCTTAAGCACACCATGAATAGTGTTGCCACCTGATTGAAGAGCCGATACGACATTCTTTGCAGGGGATTGCAGCAAAGCCACAATATCTGCAATAAGCTCGTTCTTGCTCTTTATTGTTGCCAAAGCTTCCAATTGGTTTGCACCTACGTAGAAACATTCTTCAGCATAAGCAGCCTTCAATGTCGGAACACTGTCTTTGTATTCTTGCAACAATTTTGCAGGCGCATTTGCTGTTTGGCAAAACATTACCGAAGTCGTACCTTTCAAAGAGCCGAACAAAGGAGAAAAATCCTTGTCTTCGATACTTAAGAAAGCTTTGTGAAGCAACGTGTTCTTCACAACAACCAACTTAATTCCCGCCTTAAAGCATTTTCTTCTTAAGCCACTGGTAGCAGCTGCATCCATAGCAGTCGTATCTACCAAGTAGAAATGTCCATATTCTTTGATTGTTTCTGCCAATTGGCTTATAACAATACCTTTATCTTCCTTTCTCATAATTCCTCCTTAATGATTAGATTTCATCTACCGATTTCGGGTCTACTTTCACACCCGGACTCATAGTACTTGAAAGATAAATACTCTTGATATAAGTTCCTTTAGCAGCAGTAGGTTTCAACTTAATAATAGTAGAGATGAACTCTTTCGCATTGTCACGAATTTGTTCTGCAGTAAAAGACACCTTACCAATAGAAGTGTGTACGATACCTGCCTTGTCTACTTTAAAGTCTATCTTTCCTTGCTTTACTTCTTTTACCGCTTTTGCAACATCTACAGTTACGGTACCGCTTTTCGGATTTGGCATCAACCCACGAGGACCGAGGATACGTGCCAATGCACCGATTTTACCCATAACAGCAGGCATTGTAATGATGACATCAACTTCGAGCCATCCTCCTTTAATCTTTTCGATATAATCGTCAAGACCAACATGGTCGGCACCGGCTTCTTTCGCGGCAGTTTCAACATCCGGAGTACAAAGTACAAGCACACGTACTTGCTTACCTGTACCGTGAGGAAGAGAAACAACACCTCTCACCATTTGGTTTGATTTACGAGGGTCAACACCCAAACGTACATCAATATCGAGCGAAGCATCAAATTTCGTAAAAGTAATTTCTTTCACCAACTGCGCAGCTTCTTTCAGCGAGTATGCTTTCCCTGCTTCAATCTTTCCAGCAGCCAACTTTTGATTTTTTGTAAGTTTACCCATGTTCAATTGAAGTTATTAATTATTACTCGGGAAGTCACCTTTTACAGCGATACCCATACTTCTTGCTGTTCCAGCTACCATAGTCATGGCTGCCTCTATTGTAAAACAGTTCAAGTCAACCATTTTATCTTGAGCAATCACGCGAATTTGCTCCCAAGTCAATTCAGCCACTTTCTTACGATTGGGTTCTGCAGAACCACCTTTAACCTTAGCTGCCTCCAGCAACTGAATTGCTACAGGAGGAGTCTTAATGATAAAATCAAAAGACTTATCTGCGTAATAAGTGATGATAACAGGCAAAACTTTACCTGCCTTGTCTTGAGTTCTGGCGTTGAATTGCTTGCAAAACTCCATGATATTAATACCCTTTGAACCCAAAGCAGGTCCTACGGGAGGTGATGGATTTGCTGCGCCTCCTTTAATCTGTAATTTGATTTGTCCAGCAACTTCTTTAGCCATTGTTCTAAAATTTTATTTATTGAGAAAGACGAAATGAATAAGCCACGTAACAAAATGCCTTATTCTTTTTCAACATCCATAAAGTCAAGTTCGAGCGATGTTCCGCGCCCGAAAATCTTTACGGTCACTTTCAGTCTGCGTTTCTCTACATTCACGTCTTCAATGTCACCACTAAATCCGCTAAAAGAACCGCTGATAACTTTCACTTTATCGCCAACTTCATACGGCACAACCATATCATGCCCGCTTTCTTGAAGTTCATCCACCGTACCTAAAATACGATTGACTTCCGATTGTCTGAGTGATTCAGGATTGTCTCTTCCTCCCAAGAAACCTATTACATTAGGTATATTTCTCAGGTGATGAGCCACCTCGCCAATCAGTGCAGCTTCTACAAGAACATAGCCGGGAAGATAACTTCTTTCCTTAACCACTTTTTTGCCATTGGCACGCACCTGAAGGACTTTCTCGGTAGGAATCAAAACTTGCGACACATAATCCCCGAGGGTACCATGACGCATATCAGCCTCGATATACTCCTTAACCTTACTTTCCTTACCACTCACAGCACGTAATACGTACCATTTCTTTACGACATCAGACATCTTTTGTATTCGTTATTAGTGCGGATAGATAACTCCTTCCATAACGAACTGGAAGGCTGAATCCATAATAAAGACGACAAGTGCAATGAGAAGGGAAGCTATCAATACAACCACTGCACTACTTGAAAGTTCTGAACGAGTAGGCCATGAAACTTTATGAACCAATTCGTCGTAAGATTCCTTGATATAATTAGTTATCTTTTGAAACATATATCTATTATTTGGCACGGGAAGAGAGGCTCGAACTCCCGACACCTGGTTTTGGAGACCAGTGCTCTACCAACTGAGCTATTCCCGTAAAAGAGAGTTCCCAAGTATTACTCAGGAACTCTGCTATTTCATATTAGTCGAGAAGTTCTGTAATCTGACCAGCACCTACTGTACGACCACCTTCGCGGATAGCGAAACGGAGACCAACATTCAATGCTACCGGGTAAATCAACTCCACAGTAATAGTCAAGTTGTCACCAGGCATTACCATGTCTGTCCCTTCAGGAAGAGTGATTTCACCTGTACAGTCCATTGTACGCAAGTAGAATTGAGGACGGTATTTATTGTGGAACGGAGTGTGGCGACCACCTTCTTCTTTCTTCAAGATATACACCTCAGCTTTGAACTTAGAGTGTGCTTTTACCTGACCAGGACGGCAGAGAATCATACCACGTTTGATTTCGTTCTTATCGATACCGCGAAGCAACAAACCTACGTTGTCACCTGCTTGACCTTCATCCAACAATTTGCGGAACATTTCCACACCAGTCACAACAGACTTTTTATCTTCACCAAGACCGAGGATTTCAACTTCTTCACCAACCTTGATAATACCTGTTTCGATACGACCTGTTGCTACAGTACCACGACCAGTGATAGAGAATACATCTTCTACCGGCATCAAGAAAGGTTTATCGATATCACGCGGAGGCAATGGAATCCAAGTATCAACAGCATCCATCAACTCCATAACTTTGCTTTCCCATTGCTCAACGCCATTCAAAGCACCAAGAGCAGAA
This sequence comes from Phocaeicola sp., assembly GCA_041814865.1. Lineage (GTDB taxonomy): Bacteria > Bacteroidota > Bacteroidia > Bacteroidales > Bacteroidaceae > Phocaeicola. Next base: position 8,728 of record JBGXXU010000106.1, read on the forward strand.
CCACGAATGATAGGAGTATTATCACCGTCGAAGTTGTAGAACGAAAGCAATTCACGCATTTCCATTTCTACCAATTCCAACATTTCTTCATCGTCTACCATGTCGCATTTATTCAAGAATACAACAAGACGAGGAACGTTTACCTGACGAGCCAACAAGATGTGCTCGCGAGTTTGAGGCATAGGACCATCAGTAGCAGCAACCACGATGATAGCACCATCCATCTGAGCAGCACCGGTAACCATGTTCTTAACGTAGTCGGCGTGACCCGGACAGTCTACGTGTGCATAGTGACGATTTGCTGTTTGATATTCAACGTGTGAAGTATTGATTGTGATACCTCTTTCTTTTTCTTCGGGAGCGTTGTCGATAGAATCGAAAGAACGCAATTCAGAAAGACCTTTTTTTGCCAACACTGTAGTGATAGCAGCAGTCAAGGTAGTTTTACCGTGGTCAACGTGACCGATTGTACCAATGTTAACGTGCGGTTTCGAACGTTCAAATTTCTCTTTAGCCATAGCTTCTGTTTATTTAGATGATTAATAATCTTTGTTGCTTTCCTATTATATATAGAGCTGTTACCGGGACTTGAACCCGGGACCTCTTCCTTACCAAGGAAGTGCTCTACCGCTGAGCTATAACAGCAAGAAAGACCATTAGAGCGGAAGACGGGGCTCAAACCCGCGACCCTCAGCTTGGAAGGCTAATGCTCTATCAACTGAGCTACTTCCGCAAATCAAAGTGTGGGCAAAGATGGATTCGAACCACCGAAGGCGTAAGCCAGCAGATTTACAGTCTGCCCCATTTGGCCACTCTGGTATTTGCCCTTCACTTATTTATATCAAAGACCTTTCCTTTGAGCCTCTTGTCGGATTCGAACCAACGACCCCGAGATTACAAATCACGTGCTCTGGCCAACTGAGCTAAAGAGGCATACTTTGCACCACGTTTGTAGTTTAGCGGTGCAAAGTTAGACTTATTTTCTCATCCGCAAAACTTTTCAAAGACTTTTTTACTTAGCTTGCGACTTAGCTTTTGCCTTTTCAAGTTGCTTAGACAGTGCCTCCATACATTCGTCGATGGCTTCTTCGAATGTATCGGCAACTTTTTCTGCGTATAGTTCCGTATTCATTGCCAAAAGTCGTACTCCGACATGTTTATTCATTGCCGTTTCCGGCTTGAGGACTTTCAGCGACACCTCCGTTTTCTTTATATTATCACAAAACTTCATCAGTTTATCAGCTTTCTTCTGAATAAACGCTTCCAACTTTTCCGTTGCTTCAAAACGAATTGATTGAATCTTCAGTTCCATACAAACCTCCTTTTTTATGCCCGTGGATGGGCTTGTTCATATATCTTTTTCAATTCTTCAAAAGTCGTATGCGTGTAGACTTCCGTCGCAGCCAAACTTGCGTGTCCCAACAACTCTTTCACCGCTCCCAACTCTGCCTGATTATTGAGCATTGAAGTTGCAAAAGTATGCCGCAAGACATGCGGACTCCGTTTTTTCAACGAAACGACCTTAGATAAGTTTTCTCGCACCGTCCGATACACCAATCCTCTTGAAACTCGCTCGCCCTTTTGCGTTACCAACCACGCGTCCGAACATTTTTCAATATCGAAACGCACATCCCGATAAGCTTTCAAGTCAGCCAGCAAATCTTCGCCAAAAGGAATTATACGTTGCTTGTTTCGTTTTCCGGTCACCTTAATGGTGCACGCCACGAAGTCTATATCGCCTTCGCTCAAACCTACAAGCTCCGCCAATCGCATACCGGTAGAATAAAACAGGTTTATAATCAAGCGGTCTCTCAAAGAAGAAAAGTCCGTACTAAAGTTCTCTTTTCGCAAGAGGACTTCCATATCGGCTTCTTTCACAAAGACCGGCAAGGGTTTCTTTTTCTTCGGACCCACGACTTTAGCCGTAGGTGCCGCTTCCACTTTTCCCTGTTTTAACAAATAGCGATAAAAAGAACGGAGTGAACAAAGCTTACGATTGACCGAAGTAGCAGTGTATCCCTGCTCCATCAAGCTCACCATCCAAGCTCTTATCACGTCCGCGTCTACGGAAAAGAAATCCAAAGAGCCGTCCAAACCACGGAAAAACTCTTCAAATTGAGAAAGGTCGCCTCCGTATCCTATCACAGTTTGTTCGGAGTAAGCCCTTTCATGCGTCAGATATTTCAGAAAAGCTTCTTTCCACATATTTTTCATCGCCTCTAAATCTAACGGCAACGCAAATTAGTGAAAAGCTTCTGATTTCCCAAAAGTTTTGCCCGTTTTTAATCTTCGATTTGTTGCAATTTCTGAACGTAGATAGCACGTTCTTTCTTCAAGCGCTTCAAAACAGAAGGTTTGTTGAATTGTTGTCTGCTACGCAATTCTTTCACAACACCTGTTTTTTCAAACTTTCTCTTGAATTTCTTCAGCGCTTTTTCAATGTTTTCGCCTTCTTTTACGGGTACTACAATCATGTTTGTTTAATGTTTAATATAAAAATAATCAAAGTTTTTCGTGCATATAAAGCGGTGCAAAGTTATACATACTTTATTTATCCGCAAAAGTTTCTTCTCTTTTTCTGTGTGCAAGCACTTTGACGCTTTGTTCACACATCGAAGACTTCCCACAAATCTCCTGCGGGCAACGGAGCTTCCACGTGAATTTCTTCTTTCGAAACGGGATGGACGAAACGAACGCTTCGTGCCAAGAGAGAGATACCGCCATCCGGATTGGAGCGTGGAAAGCCGTATTTCAAATCGCCTTTGATGGGACAACCTATTTTTGCCAACTGGCAACGTATCTGGTGATGTCGCCCTGTCTGCAAATCTACTTCCAATAGCCTGTACGTCGTGGAAACGGCTATTTCCCGATAGGAAAGCACGGCACGCTTGGCATCTTTCGTCTCTCTGTCGTAAGCGTAAGATTTGTTTTGCTTTTCGTTGCGAACGAGATAATGCTCCAATGTTCCTTCTTGCGCGGGAGGTGTGCCTTTCACTATTGCCCAATAGGTTTTCTTCACTTCGTTGTTGCGAAACATTTCGTTGAGCCGGGTCAAAGCTTTGCCCGTACGCGCAAAAATCACCAAACCGCTTACGGGTCTGTCCAAACGATGCACCACGCCCAAGAACACATTGCCCGGCTTTTGGTATTTTTCTTTCAAATAAGCCTTTACCGTTTCGGACAAGGGTGTGTCCCCCGTTTTATCGCCCTGTACTATTTCCGAAGCTGTTTTATTGACGATGATAATATGATTGTCTTCGTAAACTACTGTCATACGCTACATCACTCCGCTAAAAAACGAGCACGGAACTGCCATGCGGTCAATTCCGTGCTACTCATTATTCTATTGTATCATTACATATTCATACCGCCGTCTACTTGTATCACCTGACCGGTAACATAAGCAGAGAGGTCTGATGCCAGGAACACTGCGATATTGGCAACATCTTCCGGTGTACCGCCACGACGCAAAGGAATACGTTTGTTCCATTCGGCTTTTACTTCTTCGGAAAGAACGGCTGTCATTTCCGTGATGATAAAGCCCGGTGCTATGGCGTTGGCACGCACACCGCGAGAGCCCAACTCTTGCGCGATGGATTTAGCCAAACCAATCATACCTGCTTTGGAAGCAGAGTAATTGGCTTGTCCCGCATTGCCATGCACACCAACCACAGAAGACATATTGATGATGCTACCGCTCTTCTGACGCATCATGATAGGCGTACAAGCGTGAATGAAGTTGAATGCCGACTTCAGATTGACAGCAATCACGGCATCCCATTGCGCTTCGGTCATACGCATCATCAAACCGTCTTTCGTAATGCCGGCATTGTTTACCAACACGTCTATAGAGCCGAAGTCTGCGTGAATTTGTTCAACGACTTTCGCCGTATCTTCGAAAGAAGCCGCGTTCGAAGCATAACCTTTTACTTTCACGCCCAAAGCCGCTATTTCCTTTTCTGTATTCAACGCGTTTTCGTCAATGGTCAAGTCTGTGAATGCGATATTTGCGCCTTCTGCCGCAAATCTCAACGCCACCGCCTTACCGATACCGCGTGCAGCACCTGTAATGATGGCTGTTTTACCTGTCAATAATCCCATATTCTTAATTTATTTGTTAAAAATCTGTCTTTTCCTTGTGTCCCAACGCACCGAAAACGATGTTGCGTACATAACGCCATCCGGTTTCGTCGTCGAGTTCTTCGCCTATGTGCCCCCGTATATAAGGTACTTCTATGCCTTTGATGCAATAGTGCAGAATATCTGCGGCTATATTCACATCGTCTATTTGGAATATCCCCTGCTCCATGCCTTCTTCCAATACTTGTCTGAAGAGCTTGATTTCCGTCATGTCGAAATTCTTGCGCACGTTTTCCACACGCCAGATATCCCGAAAGAAACCGGCTTTCAAAGTCCCGTTGCGATACACCACGGTTTTGATAGCTTCCAAGTGTGTCATGATAAGCTCAAGGATTTTTTGGTCGGGTGCAATCTCCTTATCGGCAGTACGCGCCATTTCGTTCGAAAGCGACTCCATTTCGGACTCCACAACCGCCATGTATATCTGCTCTTTGCTTTTGAAATAGGTGTACAATGTGCGACGTCCTTTTTTGGAAGCCAGAGCAATATCGTTCATGGTCGTTGCATCCACTCCATGCTTTGCAAAGAGCAGACGTGCCACATCCACCAATTTAGCTCGTGTCTTCGATATTGCCATACGTCAAAACTGCACTAATAGTCCTACAATGTGCAAAAGTACATTATTATGGCATATAATACAAATCTGATTTTACGTTTTTAAGTGAAGAATTCTTTTTTAACCTGCTTTCAACACGAAGAAAAGTCGCGAAAAGGGTTGGAAATACCATTCTTTCATGCCTTCTCCCGATTATTATTGCCTGCATAAATATACAGAAAACGCTCCCGTTTCTGCATAAATATGCAAACAAAGAGATGTGTTTTCGTACGAAAAACAGTCTCTCATACATACTTTTTCAGTCCGAAAGAACCACGAAAAATTGCTTTTTCGATGAAAGGAAAACACCTCTACGACGGTTTCTCGATGCGATTATACGGTTAACATTCTTTGACGCTGTTGTCATC
>JBGXXU010000107.1:0-8579 GCA_041814865.1 Phocaeicola sp.
ATGACAGAAATCCCCATACTGACGGTATTGTACTTAAAACGCAAGTCGGTTTGGAATTTCCGAAACGTACTTCTATTAGGATATGTGTGGAAACGATACGAAATTGGTTATTGGAGGCATCAACTGTCGATAATGTACCACAACAAAATGGATGGTTTTCCCAAAAAGCAGCGTATTATTTGCTTGCGGAGCTCGAATTGTATGCCGGGAACTATCTGGAGGCTGCTCGTTATGCGGAAATTCTCTTATCTGATGTGAAAGACAGGTATTTCACATCGGAAGGAATAGAACGAACTTGGGCGGAACAATCGTATGCTGGGCGTATTTTCGCTTTCTATACAAATAATACGTATTATACTGGGCTTCTTTATGAGAAGGAAAAAGGAGATTTTTTTATTGTGAATCCTGACATCGTTTATGATGAAAAAGACTTGAGAAAGCCGTATTATCTCTATCCTTTTAATATGTCTGGAAAAGATTGTAATCTTCTGGGGAAATACAATCTCAACAATAGGAAAGAAAAGAAGAGTGTTTATGTGAATATGATGCGTTATTCCGGTGCTTATTTTATTGCGGCAGAAGCTTATAGTCGGATTTCGGATAAGGAAGAAAAAGCCAGGACAACCATAAATCATTTTCTTGGTCTCGTACAAGCAAAAAAAATAGCGGATAACGTAAGAGGAACAGAACTGACGGAAGCTATTTTGCAAGAGAAACAAAAGGAATTCTTAGGCGAAGGAGTTTTTTATTTTGATATGAAACGTACCCATATCAATAGTTTGAAACGCTTGAATACATGGGGAAGTCTTACACATAGTCTTATTACGGCAGAAAACTATCGTTGGACATTTCCCATACCAGCCACCGAATATCGATATAATAAAAATGTGACACAGAATGAAGGCTGGCCAATCAATCGATAAACAGAATCAATACATAAATTCAAAACAATATGGTAGACACAAAAAAACTTTTGACATTATTGATGGCATTGCCATTAGTGATATTTACTTCATGTAACAATGATGAACAAGAGCCCAAACCGCGTAATTACGTACAGTTGAGCGTAGCTGAGAGTACAGGGGGTAGTACTTCCATAGGAGAAGATACCACTGAACCTGTTATCGTGGATGTTCTTTTGGCACATACCTTGGAAAAAGATGAAACCATTACCTTCTTACTACAAGATAATGAAGAAGAGATATTGCGTATAGAAGGAAATCCCATGGTGATAAAGAAAGGTGGAAAAAGAGGAAGCATAAAAATCTATTCCAATAATAAAAACATATTGTTGGTACAGAGAAACATCACTTTGAAGGCTTCTTTCAGTGATAACAATATGGAATTGCAAAAAGAATGGGTATTTAATGTGAAGCCATCTACAAATCTTCCGCAACTGACAACAGAACAGCAACGTATGATTGCCGATTATAAGACAAAGTACGGCATAGATGTTTATAGGATGCTTGGTAAATTGAATTGTCAGGTAACGATTAAATTTTCTTCTGCCGGAGATCCCGCTGATAAAGATGCTTATAACAACGGTAAAGTGGAACGAATAATCGATGGCACTTCTATCATAACATTGAGCCAGAAAGCGACAGCTGATAAACCAATACTGAAAATGATAAATAATCCTATGGGATTGAATGATTTCTTGTATGAGATGATGCGGAAAATGACAACAGAACAAGAAGAATGGTGTAATCCTGGAAATCCACAACCTTCGGCTATAATGAAAGCGTTGGGGTATGTACTGGAAAATGGTTTTTATAACATCAAAGGAAAAGAGACTTTCGAGACACAACTGGATGGTATAGAGTTGAGTCCATTCGATAAGAACATTTATTTTGTTGGGGATAAAGCGACTTATGCTTATCCCGATGATTTCATCAAAGCTGTGCCTTTCGAATATGATTTTTCACTTTGGAATAAATTGCTTACCATGAAGGATAAAGAAGTTCCAGTGGCGACAGGAGAAGACGAACAGGGAAATATCAAATATGAGAACATGCTTATTTCGGATATGTTTTCGCAGGCAGGTTCATTAGATCCTCGTACTTTTCTTTTTTACTCCGGAAATGATTCGGATGAATATAAAAATAAGCCATCGGATTATATAGCACCTGGTGCTTCTTACGACTTCGATAAGGGTGTGTTCAGTTTTGTATTTCCTTTTGATGCTTCTCTTTTTTCCGGTTATGCTCAAATTACGGTTACTTATACAATGCGTAAATGAGACTGTTGAACCTGATTTTTCTATGCCTTTTTTGTGCTCTTATTCATCCCTGTATTAATGCGAAAACTCGACATTTAGCCGATAGTTCGTTGATTGGATTGCCTCCCAATATAATAGAGGGTTATTTAGAAAACGGTTTGCATTATTTGATATTACCCAATAAGCAGCCGACACATGCGGTAGAGATGCGCCTTGTGATGCGGGTTGGTTCCGTATTGGAAGAAAAAGGTGAAGAAGGAGTTGCGCATTTTCTCGAACACATGGCTTTTAGAGGTACAAAGCATTTTCCTGAACGCGGTATCGTGGATTATTGTGAACGTATCGGAATGAAATACGGGAGAGACCTTAATGCTTTAACGGGCTATGACCGTACAATTTATATGTTGACCGTTCCGATAGAAAAATCATGCGATGTTGCTATTGATTCGACATTGCTCATTCTCTACGATTGGCTCTGCGGTATTGAGATTGAAGAGGATAAGGTGAAGCAAGAATATGGAGTCATCCTCGAAGAGTTGCGTGGTTATGATATTGGCGATGACTTTTATCAACTGAAAATAGGACAAAATCGTTTTTCCCATCATATCCCTTTGGGAACAGCCAAGCATATTCAACAAATAGACAGGCAAAAGTTGGAAAGTTTCTATAAGCGTTGGTATGTACCAAACCTGGCTACCGTAGTTGTTGTGGGCGACATTGAACCGCAAGCTGTGGAAGAAAAAATCAAAAGTCTCTTTATGACCATTCCCCGGAAAACCGTAAAAGAGCCTTGCCGTTATCCTTTGAGCTACGAGCATGGTATACAGATACAAGAAGTCTGCGATACTCTGCAAAGTAGTTTGGAATTGATTATTCCTCATCCTTGCGTGATTGGTAACACCTTGGGAAATACCTATCGTAAAGAATTGGGGAGATTATTAGTCAATGCTTTAGCACGTAGATTTGATGCTCGTGGTATTTCTGCTTCGGTATCGGATGCATGGTACTTATCTGATACAAACCATTTGGTCTTCAAGCTTTCGGGTGGAGACAAGAATACATTGTTGGAGCAAATTACAGAGTTATCGGGAGAGTTGCATTACATCGTTTCCGAAGGTTTTCATGCAGAAGAAATGAAAGAAGGCATTGATGCTTTTGTACAGAAAAAGAAAGCTTTCGATGTGCAATCTACTTCTGCTCAATACTGCGAAGATTTGACGGATTATATCATTTCGGGAGAACGTTATATTCATTCTGAAGATGATTGGAAACGCTTGTGTGAAAGAATATATCTTGTGAAAAGCCAAACGTTACAGAATTTATTGGAAGAATGGCTTTCATACACGAGAAAAACATTGCTCATAGCTCATCGTACTCGTACTTCCTCTGTAAAAGTGTTTACCGATAATATTGCCGCTGCATGGGAACGTGGCAAGTATATACGGGTAAAACCTTATGAATATAAACAAAAGGAAGTAACCGATGAAAAGAGAGTTGAAACACCTTTATGTCTGACGAAGAAAAATTCTTACGATGAGACAAGCACAGTTTCTACAACTTCGTATAAAAGCCTATCAGTAAAAGAATTGCGTTTGAAGAACGGATTGTCTATTCTGTTGCGTCCTACCGATGATGGTACGGAAATGGTTCATTTATCTGCTTTCGCTCGTGGCGGGACTGCCGACTTACTTCCTCACGATATGTATCGCTATGAAGAGGCTGCGGGATATATGGAAATGGGAGGAATAGCCTCCGTTCCTTATGATTCTTTGATGGTGTATATGGCACAAAATAATATCGCCATGAATATCGGAATAGGGCTTCATTGGCATGAACTTCTTGCCACAGCCCCGACAGATAAAGCTGTAGAGCTCTTCAATTTGGTGTATGAGAAATTACATCATCCCGAATTGCGTTACGAAGATTTTGAAGAAGCACGGAATGAAGCTCTCGACGACTTCGGAAAAGAAACGTTATTGGATAAAATGATAAAACAAAGTCCCGAGCGTTTGCTAAATAATAAGTTGGATTCTTTAATGGGAAATGTGGTGTCTTTTCCTCGTTTGCGAACCCGAGATGATTTGAAGATACTGAATTTGGATTCCATTGCAGATTATTACCGGCGTGTATTCACAGACCCTTCTCGGATGACTGTATTGTTGACCGGAGCTTTCGATGCGGATAGTATTTTACCTTCTCTTGTTGCAACGTTTGCCCGTATGAAGCGTCCGTCAGATGCTTATCAGACCGTGGATATCCCTTTTGAACCGATAAAACAGTTTTATAGCGAAAGTTTCAAAGGTAAAAAACAAGAAGCTACCTCAATGGAATACCTGCTTGTTGGCAATTATTTTCCTTCGCTTCGCTCTTCTTTGCTACTGAAATTGATACGGGACATTTTGCAAAATCGTATGCTGACAGTGCTGCGCGAACAAGAGAATATCGTTTATTCACCCTATGTTTCAGTGTACTATCATGGTGTACCACAACAAAATTACTACTATCAGCTTTCTGCAACTATTGATAATGAGAATATGGAACTCGTAAAGAATTTGGTGAGAGATATAGTTGTCAGGTTACAGCAAGAAACTGTGCCTAAGGAAGAACTGGAAAATTTGAAACGTTCGTTTCTGGTTACTAAACGGCATGTTTTGAATGAGAAAGCTACTACCGATTGGAAGAATACGATAGTGAATTTACTGAAAAACGGGGAAAGTTTGAAAGATTTCGATGCGTATGAACAGTGTTTGTCTACTATTACGCCCGAAAGCATAAGAGAAGCTTGTCGGCAGTATTTAAGTCTTGAACGCTCTGTATTATTGTATATAAAATAAGTTGATAGAATAACTATAATTAGTATGAGTCATGAAGAAACTTGGATTTATTTTGATGTTTTTTCTCGGATTGTTTGCCGAAACGAAAGGAGGAACACCGGAGGGGTATAAAAAACCTTATACGATTTTTGATGCAAACAGAAAAGAAATAAGTTATGAAGAACTTGTGAGAGGGCTTTCACAAGCAGATATTGTATGTGTCGGCGAGATACACAATTGCTGTATTACACATTGGTTGGAACTGGAGTTGTCCCGGTCTCTCTATGCTATTCATGGCGATAAATTGATGATGGGAGCAGAAATGTTTGAAGCAGACAATCAATTGATACTGGATGAGTATATGAACGATATGATTAGTTACGACCGTTTTGAGAATGAAGCAAGGCTTTGGCCTAATTATAATACAGACTATGCGCCATTTGTTTCTTTCGCCAAAGAGAATAAAATACCTTTTGTTGCGACCAATGTGCCACGTCGCTATGCCAACATGGTGAAAAACAAAGGTCTTCAGAGTCTTGATTCGCTTTCTGAAGAAGCCAAACGTTATTTACCTCCTTTACCTATTCGCTTCACACGTAACGAAGAGAGCGAGAAAATGTTTTCCATGATGCAAATGATGGGTGGGAAAATGGCTTTGTCCAATACAGAGTATATGGCACAGGCGCAAGCCGTCAAAGATGCCACTATGGGTTGGTTCATAGCCAAACGCATGAAGTCAAAGTTCCTACATTTCAATGGAAATTATCATACGGACTTTAAGAAAGGTATTATTCCTTATTTGTTGGAATATAGACCTAATACACTCATCAAGACGGTTTGTGCTGTACGTCAAGAGCAAATTAAGCAACTGGATGAAGTAAATCATGGGCGTGCGGATTATTATATATGTGTGCTGGAGAATATGACATCGACGTATTAAGGCATAAAGATAGAAAGTGAGGGGAGAGCATAAATAGTGTCTCTCCCTTTGTTTTTTCCTTCGTTAAGAGAAGACAGTGTTCAATGGTGTACCTTTAATAATTACTTTTGCACACAAAAATGATATGAAAATTTACGGCAAAGAAGATGCCATAAAACAGATGAACGAATGGGGCAGGAGAGGAGAGCCTTTCTTGTTTGTAATAGACTACGAAGAAGAGAACATCGTATTGTCTCGTATGGACGATATAGACCCGACGGAGTGTTTGTTTGCTTTTCCGCAAGCGAGTAATGGCGGAACGGCTGTTCCACCGCTTCCCGAAGAAGTACTTTGGCATATCACACCGCCTGCGTTCGAGACGTATGAACATTCGTTCGACATCGTGCATCGACACTTGATGCGAGGAGACAGCTTTTTGTGCAACCTGACTTGTCGTATTCCCATCTTTACCAACCTTTCCACACAACGTATTTTTCTGCTTTCGAAAGCACCATATAAGTTATGGTTGCGTGGACGCTGTGTCTGTTTTTCGCCAGAGATATTCGTACGTATCGAGGGAGGGAAGATACGTTCTTTTCCCATGAAAGGAACGATTGATGCCACCTTGCCTCGTGCGGAAGAAATACTCCTTGCCGATGCGAAAGAAACAGCGGAGCATGCCACCATCGTGGACCTTATCCGCAACGACTTAAGCATGGTATCCGAACATGTGCACGTGGAACGATATCGCTATATAGACCATATCATGACGAACAAAGGTGCTATCCTGCAAACCAGTTCCATCGTTACGGGAACACTTCCCGACGATTATGCGGCACAGTTGGGCAAGTTGCTCTTTCGCCTTTTGCCGGCAGGCTCCATCACGGGTGCGCCCAAGAAGAAGACTTGCGAAATCATACGTTCGGCAGAAGGAGAAGGCAGAGGATACTATACCGGTGTCATGGGATATTTCGACGGGCGCGATTTGGACAGTGCCGTGATGATACGTTTCATCGAAGAAGATGCGGCAGGAGAGCTTTTCTTTCATGCAGGAGGAGGTATCACGGCACGCAGCAATGCGCCGGACGAATACAACGAAGTAATACAAAAAACTTATGTCCCTATTTATTGAAACGCTCCGTGTGGAGAACGGAGAAATCTATAATATCGAAGCGCATCAAGAACGCATCATACGTACATTGGCGCACTTCTCTTCTACATTTTCGCCGATAGACATTGCCCGACAAATCGACTTCGCATTGCCTCAAGACCGGCATAAACTGCGTATCCTGTATTCTGAGAAAGGAATTGAGGAGATAACATGTACGCCTTATGCTTTTCGGCTGATAGAAAGTCTTCGATTGGTGTATGACGACGATATCGATTATGCTTTCAAATATGCAGACCGCACGCACTTGCAATCCCTGTACGAACAACGGGGGAGATGCGATGATATTCTCATTGTCAAAAACGGTTTGCTCACGGATACATCCATCGCCAACATCGCACTCTCGGACGGTGCGAACTGGTACACGCCGCGTCGCCCTCTGCTTCATGGAACGAAGCGTGCGGAATTGCTGTTCTACGGCTTTGTGGAAGAGGCGGACCTGCGTGTCGAAGACTTGCAACGTTTTCCTTACATCCGTTTGCTCAATGCCATGACCGATTGGGAAGAATGGAGTTTCCCTACGGAAAATATACAATTGCGATAAGAAGAAACACCGGTGGCGAAGAGCTCGGACCGTCATGAAAAGGCAAAAACTCGCTGAATTTAAGCACGAAAAGCAAAAAAAAGAGCAACGAAACGTTGGCTGTCTGTGCAAAAAGTACGTACTTTGCAACGCTTTCGCGCAATCGCTGTCAATGAAAAGAGAGTCTTGATATGTTGCGTAGTAACGATAACCAATTTAATTTATAGAAATGGATTTAATTAAAATTGCAGAAGAAGCATTTGCTACCGGCAAGCAGCATCCCTCTTTCAAAGCAGGCGACACTGTGACAGTAGCATATCGTATCATCGAAGGTGCAAAAGAACGCGTTCAGTTGTACCGCGGTGTAGTCATCAAAATCGCAGGACATGGCGATAAGAAACGTTTCACGGTTCGCAAGATGTCGGGAACTATAGGTGTGGAACGTATATTCCCCCTCGAATCGCCTGCTATCGACGAAATTACAGTGAACAAGGTTGGTAAAGTACGTCGCGCTAAACTGTACTACTTACGTAAACTCACAGGTAAGAAAGCCAGAATTCCTGAAAAGCGCAACAGTTAATTCTGTGTTTGAAAGACTTCGGGAGAGACATATCTACGGATGTGTCTCTCTTTTTTTATAGACGCATGTTCTGTTTGTTCCGCTCTTTTCTTCTTGTGTCTTGTCTGTGCAAAAAGCCATCATGCAAGTCGGCATCATGTCTACGTACCAAAGAGTATTATTGATAAAATCTTGCAACATATCCTTCCGACAGAGTGAAGAGAATCGTTTGGAGAAATGGTAGTCTTCTCGCACCTCGTCAACTCATGAATTTTGAACTCCGAATTGACTACATATTGTCGATTTGATAGCAACATGTTGTCAAGTCGATAACAACATGTTGCTATCGCGATGAGAACATGTTGCTATCACGATGACA
>JBGXXU010000108.1:0-3852 GCA_041814865.1 Phocaeicola sp.
CTACAACGGCTTCCTGATACGTTTATGATGTTAACATTCTTTGACGCTGTTGTCATCGCGATAGCAACATGTTCTTATCGCGATAGCAACATGATGCTATCGACTTGACAACATGTTGTTATCAAATCGGCAATATATAGTCAATTTGGAGTTCTAAGTTTGAGAGTTGATGAGTTACAAGGAAGGGGCAGATTTCAGTAGGAAATGGAAGTTATGCCGATAGCAATTCCGCCATCTCTTGTCCGCACCTACTCCGGCACATAAATAATCTCTCCGTTTTCCAATTCATAGGCGATACCCACCTTTTTGCCTCGTTTGGAATTGGAGTTGTCTTGATTTTCCGAAGGCGTGTAACGGTTGATTTTCTCTCCCTCTTTGGTAATGATTTCCATATTCTCCTTACCCGGATTTTTCACTACGGTGAAATCTTCGTTACTGAACATTTCCGTCATGCTGTAACGAGTGACCAAAGCCACCATCAAAGCTACGGCAAATACCATTGCCACATCGAAGAGATTGCTCACGACACTCATCGGGTCGTCGTCCTCTGCCCGTTTCAAAAGCCGTCGTTTCATACCGTTTCAGTCTGTTGTTCGTTCAACAATTCTGCCAAAAACTCCAAGTTGCTCAAGTCTCGCAAATACCAGCGTTCCTTGATTTGTTGTGTAACGAAACCTATGGCACTGGCAAACAACCCCACCACCGTAGTGGCAAAAGCCACCTGCATATTGTAAGCCATCGACGCGATATCGCCCGTCGACAGTCCTACCAAAGCAGGTCCCATCGGGATAAGCGTCCCCATCAGACCGAGCATCGGTCCCATCTTGGTAAGTGTTTTGGAAATAGCCAGGTCTTTGTCGGCTTCTATTTCGAACTCCGAAATCAATCGACGCACATGTGCCGACGATGCCCGATAAGTATAGAGATGACGAATGTAAGTCACCACCAACGAAGTATCTTTCTGCGGCAAACGACTTTCCAACTCCGAGAGATTGGAAGCGGTCAATGAGTCGAAGATATTGCGTATTTGCTGCTCTGTCTTACGGATGGTGAGATACTGGCTGAAGAAAGTACCGATGAGTACCAACGAGCGTACGAAAAACAGTATCAGCAAGACAATGACAGGCACCAATAAACCTGTGGAAATCCAGAAAAGGATGTCGGAAATGTAGTTCATAACAGTATTTTAACGAGATTGTTTTTGTTTGTTTTGTTTCATTTTGCGCCAAAGCATACCTGCCGACGCACCGAAAACGGTCAGCAGAACGATGCCTGCCAATGCTCCCCAATCCACCTCGCTGATGCCTTGCACGGCAGTCTGCCCGTTGACCGTAGCGATGACACCCAAAACGGCAACCAAAGCATTGGTAAGAAACAGCAATTCGAGCCGCAACTCTTTTTCGGGCAAAATATATCGCAACAGAAACGTACCTGCAGGAATCAGCAACAAGATGCTTCCGCCCAACAGCCACGCCGTTTGCGAAAAAGATACACCGGGAAACAAAAAGATGGCATACACCAATGTGGCAAACAGCACGGGGAAGATGAGCAAACCGGGAAACCAACGCAAGAAACGATAAGTCCATAACGTCCGCTTGCGCAAAACTCTGTCCGAAGTGAGAATATGTGCTGCCAGCATGCAAAAACTCATTTGCAAAATGACTTCTACACTCAGCACGACGGCAATATCCAGCATCAACGCAGGGTCTGCCAACCAATCGGCTATCTGTGTCTTGGATTGTTCGATGGCATAACGCCACATCAATCCCGTGAACACCGCGCATACCACCGCCGTAAGAAATATGGACAGAGGCTTCTGATAAGTCTGTTTCAACATGAAGTTGAAACAGACCAAGAGCAGAAGTATGAAAACGATGGTTTCCATCTTATTCCTTCATTTTGTTGCGACGTTTGCGAATGAATACCGCCAAGGCAAAGAGCAAGACAAGAACCAGTCCGCCTATCCACCAGTTGTTCAACAGTTGTTTTTGTTTCTGTTGTTCGTCTGCGATACCTTCTTTTTTCATCACCACGCCTTTTTTGTCGCCGTCGAACGATGCTTGACGTATTTCATCTACGTTGCGTTTGTAGGTTTCGGCAGTGGTCGCATCGGTTTTTGATGCGATGAATTGGCGCAACTTGGCATTGTCGCAAACGAAACCCGAGCAAGAAGGCTTGAATCTGTTGACCAAATCCGTGTGCAGTTTTGCCACGTCTGCCAGTTGTTGTGCATTGGCTTTCCAGTATCCCTTGCGCGCGCTTTCCATCATGACAGCCGTGATTTCCTCGAGTGCGGCAGGGCTGTTTGCTTCGAAGAACGCTTGCAAACCGAGTTCGAATTTATCTTTTACATAAACGTTGTAAATCTCGTCCCACATCTCCTTGTCTATGGCGCGAGGTTTCATCACGTTCCAGCCGAAAGTGTTTTGTACGGTTTCCGCGATACCCGAAGCGGCACCGGCTCCTCCTTTCATCTTCTCGCGAATATAATTCGGGTTGAAAATGGTAGTACGGCTTTCCACGCCGATGGCTTCTTTCACCTCTTGCATACGTACATTGTTACGATTTCGGTAATCGCTCAGGTATGCGTCGGGGTCTTTTCCCGTGACATTGCGCACGGCAAGGTTCAGTCCGCCCATGAATTCGTATACGTGGTCAAGGCTCAAAGCTCCCCAAGTATTACTCTGTCGAGGTTGTACTACGGCATCCGTACGTGTCAATGCAGCTTCGAAAGCGTACTGTTTGAATACTTCCCAGTTTTTCTCGCTTCCATAGTAAGCTCCCATGTTATTGAGATAAGTGTCGGCTATTTCTTTCTCGCTCTCCCAACGGTCGCTGCTCATCACCATACCTTGAATGCCTGTACCGTAACCGCCATTCATTCCACCGAAGACACGATAAGTCGAAATCTCGCGTGCATCTTTGGGTGTGATACCTTTTTCTATCAATGCACGTTCGGCTTCCACCACGCCTTCTGCCACTTGGTTCTCGTATTCATCGTCTTTTGCTTGCGCAGCCATTTCCACAGCACGATTGATAAGGAACAGACGCGAAGCCGCCAAATCTCTCAATTGCCCCGAAGTCTGTACCACCACGTCTATACGCGGGCGTCCCAATTCTTTGGAAGGTATCAAACGCAAATCCGTCACACGACCGAACGCATCGCGAAGCGGCTCCACTCCCAGCATGTACAGTATCTGTGCGATGGTTGCGCCTTCTGTTTCTATGAATTCGCCGCTCCACAAAGTATAGCTGACCTTGCGTGGCAAGCTGTCGTTGTGACGTTTTCGATACATCTCGATAGTATTGTTTGCCAATTGTTTTCCTTTTTCCCAAGCAGATTCGCTCGGTGTTGCTTCCGCATTGATGGAATACATATTGCGTCCCGTAGGCAAGGTATTGGGATTGGCTATCGGGTCGCCACCGGGCGATGGTGCCGTGTAACCTCCGCTCATGGCATTGAGCATACTGCGCAGTTCTTCCTGCGGACTGATTAGCAAGGCTTCTTTGTAACGTCCCACATTCTTGACGGTACGCTCCAGCTCTAATAAAGCCATGGCACGTTCCATTTCTGCTTTCGCGTATTTAGGACTTTCCTTTTTCATGGCAGACATATTGCCTTTCGACTGTTTTTTTGCAGCCATAGCAGGATGACCTTTGGGCTTTTCTCCCGCAGTCTTTCCTCCATTCATCTTTGCCGCCATCTTGCGCAAGTCCTCTTCGCTCGCTCCCATCTTCTTTGCCATATCCAAAGCAGTGGAAGACATCATACCTGTTTTTTTGTTTGTGTCGCGATGCTTTTGTGCTTCGGCAGGAGCTTCAGAGGCAACGCTCATCATCATAGCCATCATA
>JBGXXU010000109.1:0-6599 GCA_041814865.1 Phocaeicola sp.
CCCTTGCATCTCATCAACTCATAAACTTAGAACTTCAAATTGACAACATGTAGTCAATTTGATAACAACATGTACGCAAGTTGATAGCATCATGTTGCTATCGCGATGAGAACATGTTGCTATCGCGATGACAACAGCGTCAAAGAATGTTAACATCATAATCGCATCGTCAGTGTGTTGTAGCGACGTTTTTCTTTCGTCAAGGAAGTGAGATTTTACGACTTTTTCGGACTGAGGAAGTCTGCCGGAGACACTGTTTCTCGGACAAAATACATCTTCCGTTTTTGCATATTTATGCGAAAAAAGCGTGTTTTCTGTATATTTATACAGCTGTAGCTCTCTGTTGACGAGGGCTTGCAGTTTCGTCTTTTTCGCATTGAAATCGTGAAATGGTTGCCTGCTAAAAAAGTATAAAACGCAACGATTTTTCATGTGAAATGCATGTTTATGTTTGGATGGAGATTTTATTCGACTACATTTGCGAATACCTTAATCTGTGAAAAGAACCGTTATATCTTTCCGATAGCCTTATGTAGACTTACTGTAAACACGTTTAATAATACCTTTTTGTTTAACTAAACCCAAAAAAGAAGATGAAAAATGCAAAATTACTTCTGATGGTAATGACGACTTTGCTCTTTGTGGCGACAGGATGTCAACCCAAAGACGATGGTCTGGAAGAAGCGACATTAACGCTTTCACAAACAACGATTCAATTGGACAACAAAGAACAAACTGCACCGCCCATTACGGTGAAAACCAATCAAAGCAAATGGCGTGCGGTGGCTTTGGCTTCTTGGCTCACTGTGACCGAACAAGGAACAAGTCTGACGGTCAAAGCCGAGATGAACAGCGAAGGAAAAGTGCGCGAAGGAAAAGTGCTGATTACCGCAGGTTCCATGACGGAAATTCTTTCGGTGACGCAAGCAGCCTCCGATTTGGTAATCAAAGTAGACCCCGACCTTAAAGTCGTTCCGCAATCGGGAGCCGTGTTCTTTGTAGAAGTTCGTAGCAATGCAGAAGAATGGAATGTCAGCTTCGAAAACGAAGAAAGCGACTCCAAATGGATTAAAATGCGTAGACTGGCAGGACTGTTGGAAGTGACGGTAGATGTCAATAGAGAAAAAGATACACGTGCCACGAAGTTGATAGCAAAAGCCGGTAACAACGTTGCCGAAATCAGCATTACGCAAGTCGGAACGGGGGGCGCACGCTTCAAACTTCCTCTTCTGAAGAAAAATCCTCAAGGCTATGAAGTACTCACTTATGAAAAAGAAAACGGCAACCATTTCCTCCTTTGGGCAGGTGCTGCCACCACTTGGGGTATCAATCAGGATTTGTACAAGTTCATGTATTCGTCCGACTTGTTCCAAACGGTAGAATACCGTTATGATGCGCGGTACAACAATAAGATGTATTCCATCCACATGGAAGCAAAAGGCGGCGACGAAACTTTGAAATCGGCAGAATTCAAGGATTTCTTGAAAAAAGAAGGTTTCGAACCCGGAACACCCGACGGTCAGACCGGTAGTTATCTGGCTCTCGACAAGACAAGAGGATTGCGCATGAAAGTCGATATTGCAAAAGATTTTACCGAAGTATCTTCTATCAGTATTCAGCTCATCATTGAGCAGGATAAAGAGTATCCGACATTCGAAAAATTCGATTACGACAACAGTAGCTACCTGAGAAACAAAGCATGGTCTTTGGAAACGATTAGCAAAGAGGAAGAAAAGAACGGTAGCATCATCGTGAACAAAGGCGATTATCAAGGCACCCCTCTCCATGTGACATTGTCCAAAAACAATGCGCCGAAACATACCAGACTTTACTTCATGCGCAAAGCAGGCCCTGAAATGCCCGACCCGAACGACCCGCTCGTGAATACACTCGAAGAGTTGATAGTGATTTGGGATAAAGTAGAATTGGGAGTTTTCGTGGATGAGTTCGGCGAACCTTTCGTAACCAAAGAATTTATAGCTCTCTTATTGAAAGAAGGATTTGTTTTCTATACATCCAAAGAAGACGTTCTCTATTACTACCACAAAGAGAAGAAACTCATGGTAGTTCCTCGCGGTACGCGTTTCCCGGCTGTACTCAACGGCAAACTGGTATTCTCCATCAACTATCTGTACGACGATGGAGCGGCGGTAAACATGAAAACAACCAAAGAACGTAATGCTTATGTCGATGCGTTGGCTAAGAGAATAGCCGAACACGATAGAGTATTGGGCAAAAAATGAGTTGGGTAAATCCCGAAACTCGTTTGTAGAATTGTTGCAGTGATGTTCCCTTCTCTTTGGCTTTGCCCGAAGAGCGAAGCGCGAAGAGATGGGAGCAGCTGTGGTTTTATGAACTTATAAGAATAGAGAGATGTATAAAACGAAATTTTCATTTCTGTTGCTCGCCCTCGCATCGTTGACGTTCGGTTCGTGTTCTACACACGACGAGTTGCCGTTGGAAGAAACAGATAAGGCTTCCAAGCAAAGTCTTCATCAGGATGTTTTTCTGTCGGCAGCAGGATGCGTGAAAGGTCAGCTTATCGTGAAACTGAAACAAGAACTTCCGACAGCGGAAGTAGCAGGACAAACAGGTATTGTTCAACTGAACAGTATGTCTGTTGTCGAACCTTTGTCTGTTGCATTGCACAATGTCGATGCACACTCTATGCGCCGTTTGTTTCCGCCTGCAGGCGAATTCGAAGAACGTACCCGCAAAGAAGGAATGCACCTTTGGTATATCGTCGATTTCAATCCTCAAATAGAATTGACGACGGCACGTCGAAAATTTACTGCACTCGACCAAGTAGAGACTGTGGAGTTCGCTCCCGAAATCATTCCGATGGGTGTAAGCGAGCACACAGCCTCGACGTCGAAGATGTTCATCCCCGAATTTCAAAAACGTGATGACAAGTTGCCGTTCAATGACCCCTTGTTGAAAAAACAATGGCACTACAACAACACCGGAAAATCTTTGGGTTTTGCCGAAGAAGAAGGTGCAGATATCAATCTTTTCAAGGCGTGGAATATCACAACGGGCAAACCTAACGTGATAGTTTGCGTCGTAGACGGCGGCATAGATATCAATCATCCCGATTTGAAAGACAATTTATGGGTGAACGAGAAAGAAAGAACCGGTGTGAAAGGAGAAGACGATGACAATAATGGTTTTGTCGACGACGTGCACGGTTTTTGTTTTGTGGCAGGGACAGCCGATTTGCTTCCCGATTCAGAGTCGCATGGAAACCATGTCGCAGGAACCGTAGCTGCAAAGAACCATAACAACATCGGTGTGTGCGGAGTTGCCGGCGGTGATGGAAAAGCCGATACCGGTGTGCGTCTGATGTCGGCGGCAATCTTCAGAGCCGGCGCTCTTTCCATCGGAAACAATGCAGCAGCCATCAAGTATGGTGCCGACAATGGTGCCGTGATTTCTCAAAACTCTTGGGCTTATACGAAAGCGGCAAATCCGTCTGTGATGCCGGGTTTCCTGAAAGAAGCGATAGAGTATTTCAATAAGTACGCCGGCTGTGACAAAGCAGGCAACCAACGTCCGGACTCTCCGATGAAAGGTGGCGTCGTGTTCTTTGCAGCCGGAAACGAATCGAGCGAATACAATCTTTATCCTTCTTGTTACGAAGGAGTGGTAGCTGTGGCTGCGATGGCTCCCGATTACAAAAAAGCAAGTTACTCCAATTGGGGTTCGTGGGTAGATATTGTAGCACCGGGCGGCGACCAATTGAATTCCGTAAGGCACGGTGTACTCAGCACCACAACTTACGGCTATGTGAAGAAGCCCGATATCTTTGCCGAAGATGGCACACATCAGTATTCTTATTATCATGGTACGTCTATGGCTTGTCCTCATGCGTCGGGTGTTGCGGCTTTGGTCGTATCCAAGTTCGGTGGTAAAGGTTTTACCAGAGATATGTTGCTCGAGCGTATTTTTGCTTCCGTCATGCCTGTCAATGTGGATGAAATAAATCCGCGTTATGCAGGAAAGATGGGCAAGGGATACATCGACGCATATGCGGCATTGACATTGCAAAACAACAAGAAGCATCCGGAAAAGCCGGTAATGGACAAAGAAAAAAGTCATGAAAAGGACTTTACCTCTATTACGGTACACTGGACAGTTCCCAAAGACGAAGACGACACAACTCCCAACAGCTACATCCTGTACTATTCGGACAAAGAACTGACCAAAGAAAACTACAAACAAGGTAGATTGGCTTGGTCGGGTTCGGGTGTTATCAACGGTTTGGGTAAAAAGGTCGGAGACGAAATGAATTGCAAAGTGCAAGGTTTGCAACCCAATACTCCTTACTATTTTGCCCTCGTGGCGCACGACCGTTGGGGCAATGCTTCTGAAGTTGCGCTGATGACTGCCAATACAAAAAAGAACAATCCTGCCGTCATCGCCAACGTACCTGCAAGTCCGGGCATCGTGTTGATGGATATTAACGGAACAGCATCTTACGAATTGGAAGTAAAAGAAACCGATGGTCATACGTGGAGTTATGAGTTGTCGGGAACTGTGCAGGGTATAAGCCATCGAAAGACGGAGAAAGGCATTATGATTATGATTCGTCCTGCACTGGAACAAGGCAATTATAGCTTTACCGTGGAACTAAAAGACGAGTTGGGAGAAAAGAGCCATTTTGAAATACCATTCAAGGTGATTAAAGTGACAGCACCCGAACTGAAAAAAGCATATACAGGTAGAGTGTTGGGAGTAAAGAACGCGCCTGTTCAAATCAATCTGGGCGAGTATTACGAGCCGCAGGAACTTCTCACACTGACATGTACTGCAAACTCTACCGACCCTGCCGTGGCTTCGGTGAAAGTGGACAAGCAAA
This sequence comes from Phocaeicola sp., assembly GCA_041814865.1. Taxonomy (GTDB): domain Bacteria; phylum Bacteroidota; class Bacteroidia; order Bacteroidales; family Bacteroidaceae; genus Phocaeicola. The sequence goes on from JBGXXU010000109.1 coordinate 4,859, forward strand.
CCAACCGACTCACGATACAGGGGCACAAAGCAGGGCAAACAACCATCCTCGTAGAAGCTACCAACGGTCATAAAAAAAGAAACGATGCCTTCGAAGTTCTTGTAACGGAAGATATGGCGAAGGCGGTGTATGCCGTATGGCCGTTGCCCATGCGTAGCGACCTCAATGTGTGGGTCAATCCTTCTCATCGTGCGGTGAGGGTAACGCTCAGAGCACTGAACGGTCACTTGGCTTTGGACGAGAAAGTGACACCCGATGCTTCGGGGCTTGCACGTTTGGAAGTGAAAAAGGTAGCTCCCGGTTCGTATCGCATGAGAGTAGAAGCGGGCAATCAGTCCTATGAAGAAGTGGTATTGAAAAGATAAACGATATGAACAGATATAAAACAATCACTACCGTCTGCTCGTTGCTGCTGTTGACTTTTTCGTTGAAAGGTATGGCACAGGGCAGTCCGATAACAATAGTAGATACGCCTGCGGATGCGCGTGCTTCCGCTATGGGTGGTTTCTCGTTGCTTGGCACAGACCGCAACTATCTTTATGTAAATCCCGGTGCCATCTTTCAGAACGATGCGAAGCTGACAATGACAGCAAGCGGTTTGCTTTTTCCTAAAGTAGAAGGTCCCAAAGGGCGACTGATAAATGGTATGTTGAGTGCCGGCTGGCGTTTTCACGACAGACATGCGGTGTTTGTCGGTGCCAGATATCAGGGCGGCCTGACTTTCTCCGTCAATAGCGAACAGTTTGGCAAAGGCGGAAATATGACTACCGAAGTGAAGCCTACGGAATACACCGTAGACTTGGGATATAGCTATAAACTCAACGAGAAATTCTCCGCTTTTGCAACGGCGAGCTTCTTTCAGGGCTATACGGGAAGAACGGCTTATGCGGCACTGTTTGGTGTGGGAGCCAATTTCCGTACCGACTTGGAAGTGTGCAGATTTCCGAGCAAACTGAATGTAGCGTTTCGCATAGCCGATTTCGGTTCGCCTATTTATTATAAAAGGAGCGAAAGTTACAGCCTGCCTTCGAAAGTGGAGCTTGCCGGCGATTTGGGCATCGATTTCAACGACCGGCATCGCTTGACGCTTGCTTTGGGAACTCGTTATTTCTTCTTGCCATCGGATGCGAAAATCTTCAATGCAAACTTGGGAGCCGAGTATCAACTGATGCAACTTCTCAGCTTCAGGGCAGGCTACCAATACAGTTCCAAACACAATGCTTTCTGGAGCGTCGGTATGGGCGTGAAGTATCGGAGTGCAAAGTTGGATTTGGCATTCCTGAAAGGGAAAAACGATGTCATCGGCAATCGTATGATGGCTACTGTTTCTTTGGATTTCTAATCCAAATAGCATGTGACTTTGTCCTGCAAACGAACAGTCGCATGGTGAGAGGATAGCCTCTCGCAGTTTATAGTCCAAAATCGTTGTGACGTGGCTTGGAGTATCACAGAAAAAGATATCCGGCACGTTGAGACGATTTTGGACTTCTTTTGTCTATGTGTCCGACCTTAATCCCTCTGTCGTTTTGTGCTTATATAATATATGTATGCGCGCGCGAAGAGTCGTTCGCTTTTTCTTCTTGAGATGATATGTGGAGAAAATGGAGTTTTCCGGTGATACTCCGTCGTCCGTTTCTACATAAATATACACTTCCCTCTTGTATCTCGTCAACTCAAAAACTCGTCCCTCCAAATTGACTACATGTTGTCAATTTGATAACAACATGTACTTAAGTTGATA
>JBGXXU010000110.1:0-5368 GCA_041814865.1 Phocaeicola sp.
TGCAACGACAGCTATTCATTGGCACTTATCGCACTCAAGCTGAAAGAGGTGTTCGAATTGAGCGACATCAACGAACTCCCCATTGTTTACAACATTGCATGGTACGAACAGAAAGCTGTGATTGTCTTACTGGCTCTTCTGAGTCTGGGTGTCAAGAATATCCATCTCGGTCCCACCCTGCCTGCTTTCCTCTCGCCGAATGTAGCCAAAGTATTGGTGCAGAACTTCGGTATCGCAGGAATCGGTACGGTAGACGAAGACTTGCAAAAATTCGGTTTATTGGCTTAACTATAAGAGTACATGCCCTGCGGTTTGCAAATCGCAGGGCATGTTGTTTTTCCCTTTCAGCAGGTTGTCCTGACAGCATTTTATCGTTAACATTCTTTGACGCTGTTGCTATCGTGATAACAACATGTTCTCATCGCGATAGCAACATGATGCTATCAACTTGACAACATGTTGTTATCAAATCCACTTGCGCAACACACAACTTTCATACTGCATCTCGTAATAATCTACGAGATGACATATGCACAAAGCCGACAAAATATCCGGATATAAAAAAGGAGAGAACTCTCTACAGCCTCTCCTCTATCGTCACACGAACAATATCTCCCGGTTGTTTTCCTATTTGCCGTCGTATGTCTTTGCGAATACCGATGATATGGCAAGGTGTCCCCATCCTGACCAAACTGCCTCGATAAGGAAAACCGTCGAACGTCGCATCGACGGATACACGTCCTTTGCCGAATATCGCCTTTACATCGAACGGTATTTCTACATAAGCCCCATCTATATCCGGCACTTTCCTGATTTCGGCTTCAAACTCAAACTTGCGTTTCATCGTATCTGTTTTTACATCTCACCAAGACAAAATTAGCATTTTCGTGCTTACCATTTTCCACTCAAAACACGCAAAAACAAGATAAGTTATTGTTTTATAAAAGAGAGTTTGTACTTTTGTTTGTTTTCAATTGTAATCATTTTATTTTTATAAAGCTATTCAAAAGATGAACATGTACGATTACTTACTGAGCTACAACATCAAACCTTCGGTACAAAGACTTGCCATCATGGAGTATCTCTATACCCATAAGACGCATCCCAGTATTGACGAAATTTATGCGGCTCTCTGTAAGAAAATACCCACTCTCTCCAAGACTACTGTGTACAATACGCTGAAACTGTTCGTGGAACATGGTGCAGCCAATATGCTGACCATCGACGAGAAGAATGCTTGTTTTGATGCGGAAACCACGCCACATGCACATTTCCAATGCAAGTCCTGTCATAAAATCTACGACTTGCCGGCAAGCAATCTTTCAGAAAGCAACAAGTATCTGGAGGCACAAGGACATCACATCGAAGAATCGCATATCTACTACAAAGGACTATGTGCTTGTTGCAAAGAGAAACAAGCCAACTGAAACCATGACTGACACTTCTGCCTGCGACAGGTAGAAATAACTATATAACTAATAACTAAAACTTTTACAGACATGAAGAAATTTATTTGTACCGTGTGTGGTTACATACACGAGGGTGATGCAGCACCCGAACAGTGTCCGATGTGTAAAGTCCCGGCTTCCAAGTTCAAAGAAATGGAAGCCAACAACGGAGGTCTTGTTTTTGCAGACGAACACGTGGTAGGCGTAGCGAAAGGTTGCGACGAAGAAATGATTAGAGACCTGAACAATCACTTCATGGGCGAATGCACGGAAGTAGGTATGTATCTTGCCATGAGTCGTCAGGCAGACCGTGAAGGTTACCCCGAAGTAGCAGAAGCTTTCAAGCGTTATGCTTGGGAAGAAGCAGAACATGCAGCCAAGTTCGCAGAACTTTTGGGCGACTGCGTTTGGGATACGAAAACAAATCTCGAAAAACGCATGAATGCGGAATGCGGTGCTTGCGAAGACAAAAAACGCATAGCCACTCGTGCCAAACAGTTGAACTTGGATGCCATCCACGACACTGTACACGAAATGGCTAAAGACGAAGCACGTCATGGTAAAGCCTTCGAAGGCTTGTTCAATCGTTACTTCAAGAAGTAATCGAAACAGGAGAAAAGAAAAGGACGCTTGTTGCAAGCGTCCTATTTTGTTTTCAGCGTACGAACACGGCAGACACTCCTGTTTCTGCCACTTCGCCACCCATCGGAGGATTTTCCTTGAAGACTTCTATGGAGATGCGTGTCAATGCAGGAAACACGGCAAACAGTCGGCTTGCGATTCTTCCCATCAGGTGCTCCAATAGTCGGGATTTGATTTGCATTTCCGTTTTGACGACCTCATAAATCTCCGCATAACTCACGGTATCCTGCAATTCGTCGCTTTGGCAAGACTTGGAGAAGTCCGTATCTGCTACGATGTTCAGCGTGTACCAAGCACCCACCACCTGTTCCTGCGGTAAGACACCATGATAAGCATACAGCCTGATGCCTTTCATCAGCAGTCGGGTTTGTTCTGTTTTCATCATCTCAACCGCAACGGGAAGCCCCGCAAGTTTTACAAATCAAACATCCTTCCTGATAAATCAATGTCTCGTTGGAACAGTTCGGGCATTTCAATCCTTTGGCTTCCGTTCCGTCCTGCACATACTTCTTCAGTGCGCGTTCCACACCGTTTTTCCAGGTATTGATGCTTTCGCTGTCCAGCGACAGGGAACTCACCAGTTTTATCACTTGTTCGATGGGCATACGCCAACGCAAGACACCCGAAATAAGTTTCGCATAGTTCCAATACTCTTTGTTGAAGCGTTCGGACAATCCTTCGACCGTCATTTTATAACCGCGTTTGTTCTCGAACTGGAAGTCGTAACGCTTGTTGCCCTCTTCGTCGTAATTCTTGATGATACGTCCGGCGGTCACAGACTTCGGAAGCACTATTCCCTCCTCGTCGTCTTGCAAACCTGTGAAGATTTCGTACGGATGTCCGTCCATCAAACCGACAAAAGCCACCCATTTCTCTTTGTTGTTCTGAAAACGTACCACATCGGCTTCGAGAATGCGAGGACGTACCGTAACGATTTCGGGACGCTTCAGCATCTCTTCCGCAGGCTTTTCTTCTTTTTTTGCAGACACCAGTACACCGGCGCGCGAACCGTCTCTATACACGGTACATCCTTTGCAACCCGACTTCCAAGCCTCGATATACAAACGATTTACCAACTCTTCGTCCACACCGTTGGGCAAGTTGATGGTTACGCTGATGGAGTGGTCTACCCACTTTTGTATCCGTCCCTGCATCTTGACTTTCATCAACCAATCCACATCGTTGGACGTAGCTTTGTGGTAAGGCGAACGCGCCACCAGGTCGTCTATTTCTTCCTGTGTATATTTCTTTTCGGTGTCAAAACCATTCGCTTGCATCCACACGAGGAACTTGTGGTGATAAACGATATACTCCTCGAAAGCATCTCCCGTTTCGTCCACGAAGTCTACACGCACGTTCATATCGCCGGGATTGACTTTGCGACGACGCTTGTAAACCGGCATGAATACGGGTTCTATTCCCGAAGTGGTTTGTGTCATCAGACTGGTGGTTCCCGTAGGCGCAATGGTGAGACAGGCTATGTTGCGTCTGCCGTATCGTACCATGTCTTCGTAAAGTGCGGGGTCGGCTTCGCGCAAACGGTTGATGAAAGGATTGTTCTTTTCTCTCTCTGCATCGTAAACAGCAAACGCGCCTCTTTCTTTTGCCAACAAAACGGACGAACGATAAGCTTCGATGGCAACCACGCGATGTACCTGTTCCGAGAAAGCAGTGGCTTCTTCCGTACCGTAACGCAATCCCAACGCTGCCAGCATATCGCCTTCGGCGGTGATGCCCACACCCGTACGGCGCCCTTGTCCTGTTCTGGCATATATCTTTTCCCACAAGTGGCGTTCCGTGCTTTTGATTTCTTCGCTTTCCGGGTCGGCGGCTATTTTCTCTTGTATCTTGCGTATCTTTTCCAACTCCAAGTCTATGATGTCGTCCATAATACGTTGTGCAAAACCCACATGGCGAGAGAACAATTCGAAGTCGAAATACGCCTTGTCCGTAAACGGATTGACCACATAAGAATAAAGATTGATAGCCAACAGACGACAGGAATCGTAAGGGCACAAAGGTATTTCGCCACACGGATTGGTGGATACCGTGCGATAACCCAAATCCGCATAACAGTCGGGAACCGACTCTCTGATGATGGTATCCCAAAACAATACACCCGGTTCTGCCGACTTCCAGGCATTGTGAATGATTTTCTTCCACAAAGCTACGGCATTCACCTCTTTCGTGTAAGCAGGTGCGTCCGCATCGATGGGATACTGCTGGCGATAAGGCTTTTCGTCCACCACAGCCTGCATGAAAGCATCGTCTATTTTCACAGAGACATTGGCACCCGTGACTTTTCCTTCCGTCATCTTGGCATCGATGAAAGACTCTGCATCCGGATGCTTAATACTGACACTCAGCATCAACGCGCCTCTTCTGCCGTCTTGCGCCACCTCTCGTGTGGTGTTGGAATACCGCTCCATGAAGGGTACCAAGCCGGTGGAAGTCAAAGCGGAGTTTTTCACGGGAGAACCTTTCGGACGAATGTGCGACAAGTCGTGCCCCACTCCTCCCCGACGTTTCATCAGTTGTACCTGCTCTTCGTCTATGCGAATTATCGCACCATAAGAGTCGGCAGAGCCTTCCAACCCGATGACAAAACAGTTGGACAGAGAGGCTATCTGGTAATCATTGCCTATCCCGGTCATCGGACTGCCCTGCGGAACGATATAGCGAAAACCGTCCAGCAACCGGAACAATGTCTCTTCGCTCAAGGGATTGGGGTATTGCGACTCCACGCGTGCCAACTCGCTCACGATACGGCGGTGCATGTCTTCGGGGGTTTTCTCGTACAGATTGCCGAGCGAATCTTTCATGGCATACTTGTTCACCCACACACGGGCAGCCAATTCGTCGCCTTTGAAATATCGTAACGAAGCCTCGTAGGCCTCGTCGTAGCTATAAATTCTTCTTTTCACAGAACATTATTTTAGTGTTAAGGCATTGTGCCCATATTCTTATGCAAAACTACTCATGTTCTTGCAAAAGAGCAAAACACCAAAGGACAAAGGCACATACCTCTCTCCGAACTTCGCCGATGCGTGCAGGCGAAGGCTTTATATGGGGTGTGTTCTTTCGCAGGAAAAACTCTCGCTACGCAATGTTTTTAGTTCCGAAACAACTCTGAAAAAAACGTGTTTCCGACCAAAAGAAACACCTCTACGCTGCCCTCTCGATGCGATTATGTTGTTAACATTCTTTGACGCTGTTGTCATCGCGATAGCAACATGTTCTTATCGCGATAGCAACATGATGCTATCGACTTGACAACA
>JBGXXU010000111.1:0-8059 GCA_041814865.1 Phocaeicola sp.
CGACCTCATCATCACCGACCTGATGATGCCCGGCATGGACGGACTGGAGGTGTGCCGGCAGGTGCGCGGCAACGAGATCACCGACCATATTCCCATCATCGTCGTAACAGCGAAGATCACGGAGGAAGAACGTATCAAGGGACTGGAAGCCGGAGCGGACGCCTATCTCGCCAAGCCGTTCAACGCCGACGAACTGCACACAAGGGTGGAGTAACTGCTCGACCGCCATCGCCGTCTGCGTGGCAAGTTCAGCAAGAATGCCGATACGGACAAGGACAAAAATACACAACTCACGGATGCAGAGCGCCGCTTCTTGGCCAAAACGGTCGATTTCATCTATCAGCTCATGGACAAGCGACGGTTAGATGTGAACACGCTTGCCGAGAAACTCTGCATGAGTCCCCGACAGTTCCACCGGAAGCTCGTGGCCATCACAGGCGACTCTCCGGCCTCATACATGCTGAAGATAAAGATGCAAAAGGCACGCCATCTGCTGGAGACCAAACCCGGACTGACGATAGAGGACGTCGCAGACTGCTGTGGCTTCGAGCATACGCCCAATTTCTATAGTGCATTCAAGAAGATGTACGGCATCACGCCGATGGATTATCGCAGGGGAATCGGCATTTGAGACCACGCAAGTCGCAGACAACAGCATATTGTTTTCTTTTACGCAAAAACCTTTGTTTTCATATATACCATATTTGATAATTAAACTATACAAATTTATGGCATATAATTTCGATTATGTTTAATAATATCAAGAAATTACGCAGGAAAGCAGAAATTTTAGCAAAACCTATTTTCATTTCTTTCGTCAAAACAGAAAACTTGAATTCGTTGTTTGAAAATACCGAAATGACTACTTTTGCACAGAACTTATCAGGAAATAACTCTGAAAAGAAAAAGAGATGAAATTAGTAACAACCATTCAAGAGTTAGAAAAACTGCTTGCTTTGCATCACTCATTGAAAAATAACATCGGATTGGTTCCTACCATGGGAGCTCTTCATGAAGGACATGCCTCTTTAGTTAGAAAGTCTGTTGGCGAGAACAGGGTTACAGTAGTGAGTATATTTGTCAATCCCACCCAATTTAATGATAAAAGCGACCTTCTAAAGTATCCTCGCACACTCGAAGCAGATATTGCTTTGCTTGAGACGTGCGGTGCAGACATTGTTTTTGCTCCTACCATAAACGAAGTTTATCCCGAGGAAGATACACGTACTTTTTCTTATCCTCCCCTTGACCAAGTAATGGAAGGGAAATTTCGACCCGGACATTTCAATGGCGTTTGCCAAATTGTTAGCAAATTATTCCTTATCACAAGGCCCGCACGTGCTTATTTCGGAGAGAAGGATTTCCAACAATTGGCTATTATTCGAGAAATGGTAAGACAATACCCGTTTGATATAGAAATAATAGGTTGCCCCATAGTACGAGAAAACGACGGTTTGGCACTTAGCAGTCGCAATATGCGTCTCTCACCTACTCAACGTCGACAAGCTCTAACCATCTCCAAAACACTGTTTGCTGCACAAAAACAGACAGGGGAATATACTCTGCCAAAACTAAAAAAATGGGTGGAACACGAGATTGAAAAAGCAGAAGGCTTGGAATTGGAGTATTTCGAAATAGTCGATGGCAATACTTTGCAAACAGTATCCGACTGGAAAGATGCAGACTACATTGTAGGATGTATCACTGTATTTTGCGGAGAAGTGCGATTGATAGATAACATCACACTCAAAAATAATGCTGTATGATGATAGAAGTGTTAAAGTCCAAATTGCATTGCGTAACAGTAACCGAAGCTAATCTGAATTACATAGGAAGCATTACCATAGACGAAGATTTGATGGAGGCTGCCAATATGATAGCCGGCGAGAAAGTACAAATCGTAGACAATAATAATGGAGAACGCTTCGAGACCTATATTATAAAAGGAGAACGTGGCAGTGGATGTATTTGTTTGAATGGTGCAGCTGCCCGAAAAGTCCAAGTTGGCGACACTATCATCATTATGTCTTATGCTTTGATGGATTTCGAAGAAGCCAAGCATTTCAAACCCTCCATTGTTTTTCCAGATACACGCACCAATAAATTGGTTTAACTTCTCTCCTATCGTAATTTTTAAGACTAACATCGTGGCAAGAAAGAAAAAAGTTTTACCCTTGTTGGAAAGGGTAACGATAACAGATGTGGCAGCTGAAGGAAAATCCCTGGCAAAAGTCAATGATTTGGTGATTTTTGTCCCTTATGTCGTACCGGGTGATGTCGTGGATTTGCAACTCAAACGCAAGAAAAACCATTACGCAGAAGCTGTTGCCGTGAAAATACACGAATACTCGGACAAAAGAGCCATCCCTTTCTGTCAACACTACGGAGTTTGCGGAGGCTGCAAATGGCAATGTCTGAAGTATGAAGAACAAATTTATTACAAACAAAAGCAAGTTTTCGACAACTTGACTCGGATAGGGAAAGTAGAACTTCCCGAGTTTCTCCCCATTTTAGGTTCAGAGAAAACACAATACTATCGAAACAAATTGGAATACACGTTCTCCAACAAAAGATGGTTGACGGAAGAAGAAGTCAAGCAAGATGTGAAATATGAACGTATGGAAGCCGTTGGCTTTCATATTCCGGGTGCATTCGACAAAGTTCTGGATATAGAAACCTGTTACTTGCAAGATGATATTTCCAATCGCCTACGCAATGCTACAAGAGAATATGCCATAACGCATGGTATTCCCTTCTTCGACTTACGCAATCAAACAGGCATCCTTCGCAATATGATGGTACGCACTTCAAGTACTGGAGAGTTGATGGTATTGTACCAATTCAAGATAGAAAGCGAAACAGACAGAGTAATGGCTTTAGAGTTGTTACAGTTTATTGCTTCCGAATTTTCGGAAATCACATCTTTAATGTATGTTGTCAACAATAAATGCAATGATACCATCGGCGATTTAGAGCCGGTTTGTTTCAGAGGACAAGACCACATCATGGAACGTATGGAGAATTTGCAATTCAAAGTCGGTGCAAAATCTTTTTATCAAACCAACTCCGAACAAGCTCTGCGTCTGTATCAAGTGACACGCAATTTCGCACAACTTACGGGTAACGAATTGGTGTACGACCTCTACACAGGAACAGGGACTATTGCGAATTTTGTTGCCGGACGAGCACGAAAAGTTGTGGGAATAGAATACGTTCCGGAAGCCATAGAAGATGCCAAAGTAAATTCTCAAATCAATGGTATCGAAAACACCTTGTTTTACGCCGGCGATATGAAAGATATACTCAACAAAGAATTTATACTGCAACACGGCACCCCCGATGTTATCATTACAGACCCACCCCGTGCCGGTATGCACAATGATGTGATAGACGCTATTCTTTTTGCTGCTCCGAAACGTATCGTGTACGTAAGTTGCAATCCTGCGACACAAGCACGCGACTTACAACTCCTGGACGCTCGTTACAAGGTGACGGCTGTGCAACCTGTAGACATGTTCCCTCACACACACCACGTAGAGAATGTAGTGCTTCTCGACAAGCGTTCTTAAAAACAGATTATGAAAGGAAGAAACAACACCAATGGTTTTCGTGCCAAAGCGGCTACACAATATACCACTTATATGGTAAGAGAGAGAGACGAGCTCATGCCTTTCCTCATGAAAGTTATGTCCGGCATCAGTCGTACACGGGTAAAATCTTTGCTTGCCAATAGAGTTGTGTTGGTAGACAACACTATCCAAACACAATTCAACTATCCGCTTGAACCCGGAATGAAGATTCAAATCAGCAAAGAGAAAAACAAATTGGACTTCAAACATCCGTTGATAAAGATTCTGTACGAAGATGCTTATCTCATTGTCATCGAAAAGAAAGAAGGGTTGCTGAGTGTTGCTACCGAAAAACAAAAAGAAAAAACAGCCCAACATATCCTATCGGAATACATAAAGCGCAAACATCGCAATAATCGGATATTTGTGGTACATCGTCTCGACCGAGAAACTTCGGGCATCATGATGTACGCCAAAGACGAGAAAACTCAACATAAATTGCGTGATAACTGGCACGACATCGTTTACGACAGACGTTACGTAGCTGTTGTAAATGGAGAGATGGAACGTGAACAAGGCAGCATAGAGTCCTGGCTAACGGATAGAATACTATATGTAAGTTCCAGTCCTGTAGATGACGGCGGTAAACATTCCATCACTCACTACAAAACCATCAAACGCACCAACCAACTCTCTTTGGTAGAGTTGCAATTGGAGACCGGGCGCAAGAATCAAATTCGTGTACACATGAGCGATATAGGGCATCCTGTATTGGGAGATTTACGTTATGGAGGCGAAGACAACGTTTTCGAACGATTGGCACTTCATGCCTTCAAACTTGCTTTTTATCACCCCGTGACCGGAGAGCAAATGATATTTGAAACGCCCTATCCTACTCTGTTCAAATCTTTATTGCTGAAAAAATAAAACTCGATAATCCGCATCATACAAAAGCCAGCCCTTTCTTCTTGTTGCATGAGAAGAAAGGGCTGGCTTTTGTTTTTACACGAAATCGTTTTATAGAAAGCGGATATCAGTGATAACTTGAAAACCCACTTTAGCATTCAGCATAGGCACCAGCTCTTTTCTACGCAAAAACAATTCATGTTTGGCAGCCGGCGATGTGATTTGCACATACAAAAACTGATTGCGTATGAACAAATCGCCCGTATATTGATGAAACACAGAAGGTATCACCTCTTTCCACGAATTTATCAGTCGATATTCGTTGAGAGGTGCTTCCAGTCCTTCGATTCGTAATACTCTTGCTACGACTTCAGACAGAGATTCCGTATTTTTTCTTTGCATGAATTATTTATTGAGGACTTGGTTCACCTGTCCGTCCATTACTTCAAAAAGTTTATAACATTCTTCGGGTAAATCCTGCAATATCGCATCCAAGTGTGTGCGATTGGTGTCTGTAATGAATATCTGTCCAAACTCACTTCCCGATACGAGGGCTACGATTTGTTTCACTCGCGAAGCATCGAGTTTATCGAATATATCATCCAACAGGACTATAGGCGTACTTCCCATACGTTTGAGAAATGCAAATTGTGCCAACTTCAAAGCCGTAAGAAAGGTCTTGTTCTGTCCTTGAGAGCCTTCGCGTTTGATGGGATATTCTCCCAACTCCATGTTCAAGTCGTCTTTGTGTATTCCTTTTAGAGAAAAACCCATGATGCGGTCGCGCGGATAACTTTCTTTTAGCAGACTCGACAAATCACTATCGGCAAGATGACTCTCGTATGTCAGGGAAACACGTTCTCCGTCTCCCGCTATATAGGTGTAATAGGATTGAAAAATCGGGATAAACTCCTTGATGAAAGTTTTACGCTTTTCGTGAATGATATGTCCTTGATGCGCCATAGTTTCATCCCAAAGAGCCATGATATCTTTGTCCGGCTCTGTTTCGGACTTTAGCATGGCATTGCGCTGTGTCATGGCTTTGTTATAACTGATGAGTGCCTCCAGATAAGCCTTGTCGTACTGCGAAATAACCAAATCCATGAACTTGCGTCTTTCTTCACTGCCTCCGGCAATGAGAATAGCATCGTTCGGAGATATTATTACGAGCGGTATCAGTCCGATGTGGTCCGACAAGCGTGTATATTCCTTTTTGTTACGCTTGAAGATTTTCTTCTGTCTTTTTTTCAATCCGCAATAAAACTCCTCCGTTTCTCCGTCTTGCGTCTGATACAATCCTTGAATTACGAAAAACTCTTCTCCATGTTTGATGTTTTGAGAATCAATCACATTGGTTGCACTCTTGCAAAAAGACAAGTAGTACACCGCATCGATAAGATTGGTCTTCCCCACTCCGTTTTTTCCAAGTATGCAATTCAATTTTGGCGAGAATGACAAGTCCGCTTGTTGCAAGTTCTTATAATTCAGTATGGATATATTCTTCAGCCACATGTGTTTCTACTTCAATAATTCGGTACAAAGTTAGTTTTAGTTTTACGTAAAAAAAACAGCCATTTTCCTATACCTTTTATATATAGGAACGCTTTTCCTTCGATAGCATCTTATACTTTTCCCAACCCTGTCTGCAAGCTGTTCTGACAAGGTTTTGTTGTTAACATTCTTTGACGCTGTTGTCATCGCGATAACAACATGTTCTTATCGCGATAGCAACATGATGCTATCGACTTGACAACATGTTGTTATCAAATCAGCAATATATAGTTTGTTTGAAGAGACGAGTTTTTGAGTTGACGAGTTACAAGGAACACACTTGTACACAAGCGAAAAATTGAAGGATGCAACCGCATACTTACGATGAAAACCGGACAAAAGTACATGTCTATGCCGAAAAAATAGCAGTACAAATTTTATTTATCTCTATAAAAACTATACTTTTGCTCTCCGATTGAGAGAATTTCGCATTAACAAAAAACACTAAATAATATGTCAGAGCACATAAACAAAAAAGGAGCCGCTAAGGCTGAAGAAACGTTGCAAACATCGGAAACGTTTTTGATGAAAAACAAAAACAAAATCATTGGTGCCATTGTGGCTCTTTGCGTTATAGTGGGAGGATACTTCTGCTATCAACACTTCGTGGTACAACCAAATGAACAAAAGGCTTCCGAAGCTCTTTTCAAGGGTGAACACTACTTGAGTATGGACAACTACGAATTGGCACTCAATGGCGACAGTACCGGTTATATGGGTTTTGCGAAAATAGCAGAAAAGTTCAGCAGCACGAAAGCAGGAAACTTGGCAAACGCATATGCAGGTATCTGCAATGCACATTTGGGTAAATTCGAAGAAGCAAAGAAATATCTCGAAAACTTCGAAGCCAAAGACGAATTGGTAGCTCCTGCCATCATGGCGGCACTCGGCAACACTTATGCACAATTGGGCGAAAACGACAAAGCAATAGCTTTTCTTCTCAAAGCAGCAGACAAGGCAGACAGTCAAGCACTCAGCCCCATCTATCTGATACAAGCAGGTGAATTGTTGGAAAAACAAGGCAAGAATACCGAAGCAATAGAAGCTTATAAGAAAGTAAAAGAGAAATACTTCAACACTTATCAAGCGATGGAAATCGATAAATACATCGAGAGAGCTTCGACAAAATAATGTATTAAAACCAACACAACGGACTACCCGTACGTCATGCACGGCATGAGCGCATCGCGTAGTCCGTTTTTTATTTATAGATATGGCAACAGAATTACAAAAATCGTCCGATTACGATATCGACAAAGTCCCCGATGCAAGCGCTATGCGATTTGCCATCGTAACTTCGGAATGGAACACTCCTATCACAGGAGCATTGCAAGAAGGCGCAGTAGAAGCACTTCTCAGACATGGAGCAAAAGCAGAAAACATCATAATAGAAAAAGTACCGGGCAGTTTTGAACTCGTCTTCGGAGCTTCGCAATTTGTAAAAAGAGGAAACGTCGATGCTGTCATAGCTTTAGGCTGTGTCATCAGAGGAGATACACCGCATTTCGATTACGTTTGTCAAGGCACCACACAAGGTCTTGCCCACCTGAACACTATCGGTGAGATACCTGTGATTTACGGACTTATCACAACCAATACATTGGAACAAGCAGAAGAAAGAGCCGGCGGACGTCTTGGGAATAAAGGAGAAGAGTGTGCCATCGTGGCAATAAAAATGGTAGATTATACTTGTAAGTTGAGAAAATAAGACTACCTTTGCAGAGCAATTGAAACAGCATTGTTGCTGTCTACAACTTTGTCGGGCAAATACCAGAGTGGCCAAATGGGGCAGACTGTAAATCTGCTGGCTTACGCCTTCGGTGGTTCGAATCCATCTTTGCCCACAGAGGACTGCGGAAGTAGCTCAGTTGATAGAGCATTAGCCTTCCAAGCTGAGGGTCGCGGGTTTGAGTCCCGTCTTCCGCTCTACAAATTAAGAACAATTGCATTGGGCAAATACCAGAGTGGCCAAATGGGGCAGACTGTAAATCTGCTGGCTTACGCCTTCGGTGGTTCGAATCCATCTTTGCCCA
>JBGXXU010000112.1:0-22305 GCA_041814865.1 Phocaeicola sp.
CAACTTGATAGCATCATGTTGCTATCGCGATAAGAACATGTTGCTATCGCGATGACAACAGCGTCAAAGAATGTTAACATTATAATCGCATCGAGAAGCCATTGTAGAGGCATTTTTCTTTTGTCTGAAAAGCGATTTTTCAATGCTTTTCCGGAGTGAAAAAGCATTGCCGAACGACCGGTTTTCATACGGGAGAATACGTTTTTTCGTACATACGAGGTTTGTATAAAAACAGCTTTTGTATTTTTATTCATCGGCATTTCGTGTCGTTCTCGTCTTCTCTGATGTCTACAAATCAGGAATATATAGTATCAGCTAACAACTAATTCTATATCTTTGCGCATGATGAGCGACAAGTCTTACATCGGGTGGAAAGAAATACACCAGCAGTTGGAGGCAGAGCAACAACGTGTGGACAGCCTCTATGCACGCAGCCTCGAAGAAGTCGGAACTTCGGGTATGCCGGGAGAGCCTTTGCCCTATCTGATACGCACGGATTGGAGCATCGGCTTGTTGATGATAGTGTGCTTTGCCTGTATTTCGCTTGTCCTTCGCAACGGTAAGAAATATCTCTTGCAACACATCAAGTCCTTCTTCCGACAACGCGAACGTGCCAGCCTTTTCGACGAACAGGCAGCCATCAATTTGCAATATACCCTTTTGCTGGGTGCTGTGGCGTGCATACTTACGGGTACAGCTTTTTATCATTTCTTCGTTCATCAGACACCGCGTCTCATCGACCACTTGCCCTCTGTGGCATGGATAGGCATCTATGCGCTCGCCTGTCTGTTGCTGATACTGGCGAAACGTTTGCTTTATGCCATTGTCAATGGTATCTTCTTCGACTACGACCGTCGCCGTCGCTGGGCAGATGCTTATTTGGATATTATCGCTTTCACGGGCTTGGCATTGTTTCCTGCAATGATGGTCGTTGTTTACCTCGATTTGACAAGCGAACACTTCCTCATGACGGTGTTGTCTATCCTCTTTATTACCAAAATAATGTTATTTTATAAGTGCGCGCGCAACTTTTTCCGGCTCCCACATGGCAGCTTGCACTTATTTGTGTACTTTTGTGCGCTCGAATTGACGCCCGACTTTTTGTTATGGAAAAGCCTCGAGCAAATAAATGATTTAGTGCTTATAAATTATTAGAACCATTGGAAATAAAGAAGATACTCGTATCCCAGCCAAAGCCTGCCACTGAGAGGTCTCCGTATTTCGATATTGCAGAAAAGTTTGGTGTAGAGATAGACTTTCATCCTTTCATCAAAGTAGAAAGCTTGACAGCAAAAGAGTTCAGACAACAAAAAGTTTCCATACTGAACCATACTGCCATTGTCTTCAACTCCCGGCATGCCATAGACCATTTCTTCACTCTTTGCAAAGACTTGCGTGTAAGCATCCCCGAAACAATGAAGTATTTCTGTACATCGGAAACCATTGCACTCTACATACAGAAATATGTACAATACAGAAAGAGAAAAGTGTTTTTTGGCGAAACGGGAAAATTCGCAGACCTGCTTCCCGTGATGGCGAAACATAGTTCGGAGCATTACTTCGTACCGCAGTCCGAATCGCACACGGATGAGATAACCAAGCAAATCAGCGCGCACAATCTGACTTATTCGGAAGCCGTGATGTATCGCACTGTGGCAAACGACATCAGTCACATCGATTGCCTGAGCTACGACATGCTGATATTCTTCACCCCCATAGGCGTACAAGCCTTGCTGCAAAAATATCCCGACTTCGAACAGGGCAAAATAGCCATCGGCTGTTATGGTCCCACCACTGCCAAAGCGGTAAAAGACTTGGGACTGCGCTTGGACTTCGAAGGAGGAGCCACTGCCGCAACTTCCATCACCGCCGCGCTCTCCGAGTTCTTGAAAAAACAACAGAAGAAAAAATAAATTCAACTCATACAGACATAGGGCAGGCTTCGGTACTGCCCTATGTGCATTATAATCCTTCTCTTTTATCATGCACGTACCCACCAGACATACTTTTCACAAGTCCGAACGCCTGTGCAGTCAAAAACTGATAGAGCAATTGTTCTCGGGGCAAGGTACGTCTATCCCGGTGTTTCCCTTGCGTGCGGTATTCATGACTGTGGAAAGCGAACACCTTCCTGCGGCATCCATACTCATCAGCGTACCCAAGAAACGTTTCAAACGTGCAGTGAAACGCAACAGGGTAAAACGTCAAATCAGAGAAGCCTATCGTTTACAAAAACAACACCTTGTCGAAACCCTGCAAGCTCGAAACAAGCAGCTCGCCATCGCTTTCATCTGGCTGGACAATCAGCTACGTTCGTCCGAAGAAGTGCACAAGAAAGTCGGACATCTTTTGCAATTGATATCCGAACGCATCGCATGAAACGTCTGCTTACTTATCTGTTGTTGGCACCCGTTTATTTCTATCGCCACGTCATCTCTCCTTTTACGCCTCCGTCGTGCAGGTTTACGCCCACTTGTTCCGCTTATGCCGTAGAGGCTTTGCGCAAGCACGGTCCTCTGAAGGGACTGTATCTCACCGTGCGTCGTTTGTTGCGCTGTCATCCTTGGGGCGGTTCGGGTTACGACCCGGTACCTTGACATTCTCGTCACATCTTTTCTCATGTTCCCGGATATTCATACCCATACGCCTGCATCGCACTATGCCATACTCAGCGCATATCGAGGCGAGCATTCCGCTCATATATTGGACGAAACGCGATACTTGTCTGCCGGTATACATCCGTGGTATGTCACGACGGAGACTTTGGACGAACAAGTAGCATGGGTAGCGAAACAAATGCAACGTATGTCTGCCGTAGCCGTCGGTGAATGTGGTTTGGACTTGCTCTGCGATACGCCGTTCGACTTGCAGGAGCGGGCTTTTGTCCGCATGGTGGAAATGGCAGAGACACTCCGACGCCCGATGATACTTCATGTCGTGAAAGCGCACGAACAAATCATGGCACTGAGAAAACGACTTAGTCCCCGACAAGCCTGGATAATACACGGTTTTCGTGGCAAACCCGAATTGGCGCAGGTATATCTTCGTCATGGTTTTTATTTGTCGTTCGGGAAGCACTGTCATCCGATTTCCTTGCAAACAACACCTCTTCATCGTCTGTTTCTGGAGACAGACACGGCGGACATCCCCATTGCCCAACTATATCGGGAAGTGGCACGAGTGAAAAACATTTCGGTGGAAGAACTGTCGAAAACCATTCTACACAATGCCGAACAAATATCTCTCGATGTTGCTAATTCAAAGTAGATATAGAAAACCTTTTCACCATCTCTCCGTACACCGATAGACACGTTTTCTGTCGATAGAAAAACAGCTCTATGATGCCTTCCTGATGCGATTTTGTTGTTAACATTCTTTGACGCTGTTGTCATCGTGATAGCAACATGTTCTTATCGCGATAGCAACATGATGCTATCAAGTTGCGTACATGTTGTTATCAAACCCGCAACATGTTGCCAATTTGAAGTTCTAAGTTCGAGAGTTCACGAGGTACAAGAGGGGAAGTGCATTTTTACGCGGAAACCACCGGATGATTTCGCCGACTGTCGTCCTTTATCCTTATATATAAAGGAGAAGACTGTGCGAAAATACATGGGAGTTTTTTTCTCTGAAACTGTCATTGAAGAGTCGGCAAGGTCTGTTTCCTCCGAAAATCCCTACAACAGGGTATTGCATGAATATACAATATGCCCTACCTTTGCGGCGTGAAATTTGAGAAAAGACATATCATAGCCTTCGTTGGAGTGCTGCTTTTCGTAGCATACATGGCAGGCATCACACTGTTTACTCACTCGCACGTGGTGAATGGTGTAACCATTGTCCACTCTCACCCTTTCAGCAAGGATGCACAGCACCAACACACGACAAGCGAGTATCAGCTGTTGGATATATTGTGCCATACTACTGCTACGGATTCGGGTATAAATCCCGACTGCGTGTTCAAGAGCGAAACCTTGTTGCAAATACTATATACCACAGTTTTACCGACTGTACCTGCTACCGAAACCTTCGGTATCTTGTCTTTGCGCGCTCCGCCTGCGTGCGCCTGACCCCAACTCTTTTCTTCTTTAATTGATATACGACGGTATTCTCTGCAAATACTTGCGAGGGTATCGTGTTGTAGCCTTTCGCTCATACGTGTGATGGCGAGTCGGTGAATTATGCCAACGAATAAAGAGTTGTAAGCTCGGAGTTTGTTTTCTTTTCGGCAAACTCTATACTCCAATCGTAAACTCCATCTTGTGCACCGGAGATACATTCGGTGTACGTATACCAAACAATAAAAACATGAACAGAATTTTATCTATCCTCATAGGTCTGTGTTGCATACTGAATGCGACAGCGACTGTCACATCGCCCATATCCGACAAAAAGACGGATGCGAACATCATAGGGCACGTATTCGACAAGAACACGAAAGAACCTCTGACACATATCACCCTCATGCTCAAAGGTACCACCATCGGAACCATCTCGGACATGACGGGACACTACTTCCTGAAAGATTTGCCCGAAGGACGCTTCACGCTTGTGGTCAGTGCGGTGGGCTTTGCCACAAAAGAAATTCCTGTGGAACTGAAGAAAGGAAAAACACTCGAAGAAGACATTTATCTGGAAGAAGATGCGGTGTCGCTCGATGCCGTAGTGGTTTCTGCCAATCGCAACGAAACCAAACGCAAGATGGCTGCCACACTCGTAAATGTGGTAGACGTGAAACTCTTCGAACGCACGCAGTCGTCCGACCTGTCGCAAGGCTTGAAGTTTCAGCCCGGCGTACGTGTGGAAAACAATTGCCAGAATTGCGGTTTCACGCAAGTGCGTATCAACGGACTCGACGGACCTTATTCGCAGATATTGATAGACTCTCGTCCTGTCTTCAGTGCTTTGGCAGGCGTGTATGGTTTGGAACAAATCCCGGCAAACATGATAGAACGTGTGGAAGTGATGCGCGGCGGAGGTTCTGCGCTGTTCGGTTCGTCTGCGATAGCAGGTACCATCAACATCATCACCAAAGAACCATTGAGCAACGGTGCTTCCATATCGCATCAGTTACGCGGTTTGGGAAATCTGAAGAGCTTTGAAAACATCACGAACATGAATGCCTCCGTATTGACGGACAATCGCAAGTTGGGTGCTACTTTCTTCGGTCAAATGCGTCATCGCTCGGGATACGACAAAGACGGCGACGGCTACACGGAAATTCCTTTGTTGGATGGTCGCACATTCGGTGTGCGCTCTTTCCTCAAAACGAGCAATTACTCCAAACTTTCGGCAGAATACCACAACATACACGAGTTTCGTCGTGGTGGTGATTTGCTGAAAAACGAACCGCACAATGCACACATTGCAGAGCAACTCGAACACAACAATCACGTGGGAAGTCTTTCTTACTTGTACAATTCGCCCGATGAACGTCATCGCTTCAACGTATTTGCTTCGTTCATGAAAGTAGACCGCAAGAGTTATTATGGCGGCGACGAACGTTTGGTGTCCGATGTGTTGAAAGGAAAGGCTTTGAGCGAAGAAGACAGCAAACTCATCCAACGTCGCATGGCATCTTACGGCAATACGCAGGATTTGACTTATATGTTCGGTGCGCAGTACAGTTACGAGTTTCCGAAGCTGTTCTTCATGCCGGCGCAGCTGACCGCAGGCGCGGAATACATGAACGACCGTCTGGAAGACCAAAGCGGTTACCGTCGTTCTGCCATCTTGCAAAGAGTAAATACGAAGAGTTTCTATTTGCAAAACGAGTGGAAGAATAAAATGTGGGGCATTCTGCTCGGTGCCCGCGTGGACAAACACAGCATGGTGAAACACGCCATTATCAGTCCGCGTGCCAATCTTCGTTTCAATCCTACGGAAAATTGGAACTTCCGCTTCAGTTACAGTCGCGGTTTCCGTGCACCGCAATTGTTCGACGAGAGTTTGCACGTAGACAATGCCGCCGAAGGGCTCATCGTTTCCGAACTCGACCCGAATCTGAAAGAAGAAACTTCCAACAGTTTCAGTTTGTCGAGCGATTGGTACCATCGTTTCGGTGCCTTCCAACTCAACATCATGGTGGAAGGTTTCTACACGGCACTGAAAGATGCGTTCGGCGATGACCCGCAACGCGAACGCACACAAAACGGTGTCACTTACAAATACAGAACAAACCTCGACGGTGCGAAAGTGTACGGAGCCAATATCGAAGCAAAATTGGCTTGGCGAAATAGCTATCAGATACAGGCAGGCGTCACCCTCCAACGCAGCATGTGGAACAATACGCAACAATGGAACAGCGAGGACAAATACGCTACGCGCCGTATGTATCGTACTCCCGATGCTTATGCTTACTTCGTGGCATCTGCCGCCATCAACAAACGACTGAACATTTCGCTCTCGGGCAACTACACAGGGCGCATGCTGGTAGGTCACGAAATCCCGACGGAAGAAGACGGTACGCTGACTCCTTTCGGCACAGGAACGGCAGCAACTGTTCATGCAGACCGTTTGATGCACGGCGAAGGACAAACGGCAACGACCTATGGCGCACGTACATTCCGCACTCCTTCGTTTGTGGAAATAGGTGTCAAGGCTGCATACGACCTGCCCTTGTACAAGCACTACACGCTGCAACTTTACGCCGGTGTACAAAACCTCTTCAACGCTTACCAGGACGACTTCGACAGAGGACCGGCTCGCGACTCTGCCTATATTTACGGTCCTACGGCACCACGTTCCTGCTTCGTAGGTTGCAAGATGAGCTTCTAAGCATACGAAATATAAAACTACTTGACGACTTAACTTTTTAATAAGAGATTATTGGGGCAACCCTGCAATCAGCCTATGCGAGAAGCATGGGCTGATTGTTTTTTATAATGAGAGAAACAAGTGGTTCCTGCGCAATGAACATGCACTTCTCCTCGTAACTTATTAACTCAAAAACTCACCCTTTCAACTTGACAACATATAGCCGGTTTGATAACAACATGTACTCAAGTCGATAGCATCATGTTGCTATCGCGATGAGAACATGTTGCTATCACGATAGCAACAGCGTCAAAGAATGTTAACAACAAAACGCTGTCAGAACAGCTTCCTGATGGGGTGAGACGACGTGTGTGAAAACATGGGAAAGCTCCCTTTCTACTCCTTATTATATATGGAGAAGAAGAGTGTCTTACCGGTATAAAGGTACTCCGCACCGTACTCGTGAAACCTTGAAAACTTGTGAGTCCGGGACAATGAAAAACCTTATTCTTTATATATTTGCGGCGAAAAAATCTTAAAAACCGCCCGACACATGAAAAAAGTCCTTTTACTGTTGCTCTTTTGCCTTTCCTTGGGAGCAGTGCAAGCACAGCAACGCAGAAACATCTACGCCGAATTCCTCGGTGCATCCAATCTCTTCGGCATCTCTTACGACAGCCGTTTCAACGCCCGGACACCTTGGGGTTATCGCGTGGGATTGTCCTATGCTTTTAGTACCCAGTCGTCTTTTCTTTTCGATTATGCCTCTACTACGCATGGCTTTTCCGTTCCTGCCGAAGTCAATTATTTGTTGGGCAGTAAGCGCCATTTTCTGGAAATAGGTGCGGGTCTTAGTCTGGGTTATTACAGAGGAAAGGCAACCTTTTCGTCGGAAGGAACGGATATATCTCTCAAAGAAGAGAAGTTCGGGTACTTCCTGTACGGTGCTGTCGGTTATCGCTATCATGCCCGCAAAGGTTTCACTTTTCGCATAGGTATCAATCCGTCGTTCAACTTCGGCGACCAATATGGTATACATAAGTTTTCTCTGTTTTATCCTTACATCAGTTTCGGTTATACCTTGCCGGAACTTTAAGCAAGCAGGGTGTGACGGATAACGAAAGGCTTTCTGAACTCTTTCATCAAATAAAGGAGGCGAGAAAATCTCGCCTCCTTTATTTATATGCATTGCGTTTGTTCTTATCTTTGAGTGCACGAGTTCGTGCGTCGAACTCAATTAAAACTTACCTTTGCAGTATGAAGAATAAATACTTGCAACAATACGTAAAAGAAAACCTGCGTACTTGTCAGCTCAAACAACTCTCCATCTTGGAAGAAATAGACCGTATCTGTAAGAAACACGATATTCCTTATTGGCTCGATGGCGGAACACTTTTGGGAGCAGTGCGTCACGGCGGTTTTATTCCTTGGGACGACGATATAGACGTCGCCATGCGACTGGAAGATATGCGTCGCTTTATCGCTGTTGCACCATCGGAACTCGGCGAGCAGCTCTTTCTTCAAACACCCGAAAGCGACCCGAGTGGGAGAGACCCCATCGTGAAAATACGCAACCTCAACTCGCTTTATATCGAAGCCGGCGACAATTTTCGCGATAGCTATCAGAAGGGATTGTTTGTGGACATATTTCCTTTTATAGACTATCCTTCTTTGCCGCGCAAATGGGTGAAGCGTCTTACACTCGGTATATCCCGTAGTATTTCCATACTGAGAAAACCTCATACTTATTCGTTGCGCGCCGTTGCCGAATTCTTTTGGTTTGGCGGTAAATACTTGTTGTGTCGCGGAACGTGGGCATTCCTTTGCATGGTGTGTCGCAAAGACCAATACATCTCCAACGTACTCGAAAACAACGGTTACGGCATCACACATCGCAACGAAGTGGTATTCCCGCTCGGCACCATCGAGTTCGAAGGAAAACATTTCAGCGCGCCGGCAGACCCCGACGGTTATCTGCGAGATTTGTACCGCAACTATATGGAAATACCATCCGAAGACAAGCGTATCATACACGCCATTTACATTCATCCCGAACTTATAAAATCAGAAGAATGATATGAAACCCGCTCTCATTGACGTTGCAGTTCTGATACTGTTTTTCAATCGTCCCGACTCGTTGGCGCAAGTCTTTGCTCAGGTCAAGAAAGCACGCCCCACGAAGCTCTTTCTCTATCAGGACGGACCACGCGGCGAACGAGATTTACCCGGTATAGAAGCGTGCCGGCGTATCGTGTCGGACATAGATTGGGAGTGCGAAGTGCATCATCTCTATCAAGAACGCAATTATGGTTGCGACCCGTCTGAATACCTTTCGCAGAAATGGGCGTTTTCCATGACGGATAAGTGTATCGTACTCGAAGACGACGATATTCCTTCGTTGTCTTTCTTCCCCTTTTGCAAGGAAATGCTCGACCGTTACGAACACGACCAGCGCATCAGCATGATTACGGGTATCAATTACGACGAAGAAACGAAAGACATGCCTTACGATTACTTCTTTGCCACGACGTTTTCCATTTCGGGATGGGCTTCCTGGCGCAGAGTCATCGACCAATGGGACGAACATTACACGTTTCTCGACGATGCCTTCAACTTGCAACAGCTCGACGATTATATCAAGGAGCGCAAGTATCAGCAAGACTTCATCGACTTTTGCCGTTATCATCGCAAGACAGGCAAAGCCTATTACGAAACCATCTTTCACGCAGCTATCTTTTTCAATTCGGGCTTGAGTATCGTGCCTCGTGTGAATATGATAACCAATCTCGGAGCGTGTGGAGAAGGTGTGCACCTTTCGGGAACAAATGCCGATTTGCCGAAAGCGTTGCGCCGTATCTTCGAGATGAAGTATCACGATTTGACTTTTCCTCTGAAACATCCGCGTTATGTGATAGAGAATGTGAAATACAAAGACCGCATGTTTCGCATCATGGCATGGGGACATCCTTGCATCAAAGTGCGACGCTCGTTCGAAGAGTTGTGGATAAATCTTCGTCGCGGCAATTTCAAGCGTATCTTTACTTCGCTCAAGACACGTATCGGCATTCTATTGGGTAAAAAACGTTTCGACTAATCGCCGTGCGCGTACTCATCGTCAATACTGCAGAGAAACTGGGAGGTGCAGCCATTGCCGCCCGTCGTTTGATGTTGGCACTTCAGAAACAAGGCGTGAAAGCATCCATGCTTGTGCGCGACAAGCAAACCGCTCATCCTGCCGTTTATGCTTTGCCGGTTGCTTCGTGGCGACTTAAGTGGAACTTTCTTTGGGAACGTGTCGTGATATGGATGAACAACGGTTTTCGCCGACAAGGTATTTTCGGTGTAGACATAGCCAACACGGGAACAGACATCACCGCCTTGCCGGAATTCAAGGAAGCGGATGTGATACATTTGCATTGGGTCAATCAAGGAATGCTTTCGCTAAAGGATATTCGGCGTATCGTGCAAACAGGAAAGCCCATTGTTTGGACTATGCACGACATGTGGGCTTGCACGGGCATTTGTCATCACGCGGTAGATTGCACGAAGTATCGCACACATTGTCACGACTGCGAACAACTGGCTTATCCCCGTGCCGAAGACTTGTCTTATCGTGTGTTTCTCAGGAAGAAAAAATTGTATTCCGAAGGACGTTTCTCTTTTGTGGCATGCAGTCGCTGGTTGGAAGAATTGGCAAAGACAAGCGTACTTATCGGGCATCATCCCATTACGAATATCCCTAACCCTATCGACACAGACACGTTTGCTCCGCAGGACAAAACAGCAGTGCGACGAAAACTCGGGCTACCCATCGACAAACGTTTACTCTTGTTCGGCTCCGTCAAAATCACGGACAAGCGCAAGGGCATTGATTATCTCGTGGAGGCTTGCAAACACATCGTCATGCAGAAGCCGGAACTTGCCAACGAATGGGGTATCGTAGTGCTCGGACAAGGTACGGATGCGTATCAAGACAGTTTCCCCTTTCCTTTTTACAATATGCAATACGTGAGCGACGAAACACAATTGGCAGAAATATACAATGCGGTGGATGTCTATGTGACGCCTTCGTTGCAAGAGAATCTGCCCAATACGATTGTGGAAGCCATGTGTTGCGGTGTGCCTTGTGTAGGATTTCGTGTGGGCGGTATTCCGCAGATGATAGACCATGAACGCAACGGTTATGTCGCCGAATTCCGTTCGGCTGAAGATTTGGCACGCGGTATTCTCCGGATACTGTGCGAAAGCGATTATGCGAGGTTGTCCATCGAAGCCCGACAAAAAGCCGAACAGACTTATGCCGAGTCGCACGTCGCACGACAGTACCTCCGCATTTACGAACAAATACTCTCGTCTCATGAATAATCCCCTGCGTTTTTCTATCGTTACCGTGACGTACAATGCGGAAAAAGTCTTGGAACGTACGTTGCAAAGCGTAGTATCGCAGACCTATCCGCATATAGAATACATCATTGTGGATGGCGCATCCAAAGATGGCACTCAAGCACTCGCAGAACGGTATCGTGCACATATTTCCACCTTCGTCAGCGAACCGGACAAAGGACTTTACGATGCCATGAACAAAGCTTTGCCCTTGTGTACGGGCGATTATATCTGTTTTCTCAATGCCGGCGATTGTCTGTATTCGCCCGATACTCTGCGCCTGATGGCAGAGAGTTTGAAAGGAAGCCAACTGCCCGACGTGCTGTACGGAGACACGGCAATAGTCGATGACGAAGGGCGTTTCTTGCATCTGCGTGCGCATCGTCCGCCACGTCGTTTGACTTGGCGGAGTTTTCGTCAAGGCATGTTGGTTTGCCATCAAGCTTTTTGGGTGCGCAGAGACTTGGCTGAAAAATACGATTTGCAGTATCGTTTCTCGGCAGACTTCGACTGGTGCATACGTATTCTGAAGCGTTGCAAATGTACACACGACACCCGGCAAATACTCGTCGACTATCTGGAGGAAGGCATGACCACACAAAACCACAAGGCTTCTCTACGGGAACGTTTCCGTATCATGTGTCGTCACTATGGTGTGATGACCACGTTGGGCATGCACGCTTGGTTTGCGGTGAGAGCTGTTTGCAGAAAATGCTTTCCGCCGCAGAGCTAAAGCCGTGTTTTTTCGTTGTTTATCCGCATTCTTTCGCAAACGAATGCAAAATTCATACACTTTGGAGGCGTTATTGTTGAAACTTTGTTATAATTACAAGTTTTCTTGATGAAAAATTTGGAGATTGTCCGAATGTCCGTACCTTTGTAGTGTGTTTTTCATAGTATTAGATTTAAGGTTAACAAAGGTTGGAGTACGGCGGTACTCCTTTTTTTATGCCCGTACGCCAAGTGATGGCAACTCGAGCAAGTCAATCCGGCAGAAGTATGCTCGGATTTTTTCCCCTCTTTCCGAATAAAGTGTCTTCGTTCCGAAAATCTGTCTTCATGTAGCGATGAAGCTTTCTTGCATAAATATACACTCCCCCTCGTACCTCGTCAACTTATAAACTTAGAACTTCAAATTGGCAACACGTTGCCAATTTGATAACAACATGTACACAACTTGATAGCATCATGTTGCTATCGCGATAAGAACATGTTGCTATCGCGATGACAACAGCGTCAAAGAATGTTAACATTATAATCGCGTCGAGAAGGTATCGTAGACGTGTTTTTCTCTCATCAAAAAAGCTGTGTTTCGAGGCTTTTTCGGATTACGGAAACATTGCGCAACCATCGAATTTTGTACCGAAACATGCACGTTGCATTGCATAAATATACAGAAAAAGGAGGCTTTCTTGTATAAATATGCAACAACGCTTCGTGCTTTCTTTGCCGGCTTTATGGTTCGATTTCGTATAAAACGAGGTAACTTTGCGGCATGAAATCAGTCAACGAAGAACGCCCCTACCATATCTTCACGCTCGACAACGGTCTGCGTGTCATACATACTCCCTCGCCCACTTCCGTAGCCTACTGCGGTTATGCCATCAATGCCGGCACAAGAGACGAAGCCGTACACGAACAGGGAATAGCCCATTTCGTGGAACATCTGTTGTTCAAAGGGACAACGAAGCGAAAGGCTTGGCACATACTCAACAGAATGGAGAATGTGGGTGGCGACCTCAATGCATACACCAACAAAGAAGAAACGGTGATTTACAGTGCTTTTCTGCAAGAGCATTTCGGTCGTGCGGTGGAATTGCTGACGGATATTGTGTTTCGCAGCACTTTTCCCGCGTCGGAAATAACAAAAGAAGTGGAAGTCATCATAGACGAGATACAGAGCTACGAAGACTCGCCCGCAGAATTGATTTTCGACGACTTCGAAGAACTGATTTATCCGCATCATCCGTTGGGCAGAAATATATTGGGGAAACCCGATTTGTTGAGAAAATTCCGTTCGGAAGATGCGCAAGCCTTTACCCGGCGACACTATCGCACGGACAACATGGTCTTTTTCGTTTGGGCGAACATTCCCACGACACAAGTTCGCCGAACGCTCGAACGTCACTTGGACAACCTACCGCAACAAAGCGCAACCGATGTGCGACGCAGTTCTCCGCCACCTTACGAACCGCACAATCTGACGCTCGGCAAAGATACGACGCAAGCACATATCATGATGGGCGGACGCGCGTACAGTGCTCACGACACACGAAGAACAGGGCTTTATCTGCTCAACAACATACTCGGCGGACCGGGTATGAACAGCAGACTCAATCTGGCTTTGCGCGAGCGGAGAGGCTTGGTGTACAATGTAGAGTCGCACCTCACCTCGTACACGGATGCAGGAACTTTTTGTATTTACTTCGGATGCGACCATGCGGATGCAGAACGCTGTCTGGACATAGCACGCAAAGAGCTGAACACCTTGCGCCTGAAGAAACTGAGCGACGCGCAACTGCAAGCAGCCAAAAAACAAATCATCGGGCAAATCAGCGTGGCTTCGGACAATTTCGAGAATGCGGCACTCGGGATGGGCAAAAGCTTTCTTCACTACGGCAGGATGGAAGCCAGACAAGAAGTCTTCAAGCGCATAGAATCACTCACAGCCTTGCACCTGCAAGAAATAGCCGACGAGATGTTTCACGAGGCGCATCTCTCTGTTTTACGGTACGGATAAGAAAGGGGAGAAACTTGCAAGCACAGAGCAGTTTTTATGTTTGTTGCAATTCCACCATTCGCGCAAACTCTCCGCCTTTTTGCAACAATTCGTGGGGTGTACCGCATTCTGCCACCATACCGTTCTTCAGCACCACAATTTTGTCGGCATTGAGAATCGTACGCATCCGATGTGCGATGACTATGACCGTCTTATTTTTCACCAGTTCGGATATTCCGCTTTGTATCTTCGTTTCGTTCTCCGCATCCAAGCTGGCTGTAGCTTCGTCGAGCAGTATCACCGATGCATCTTTCAGTAAGGCTCTGGCAATGGATATTCGCTGACGTTCTCCACCCGACAATGTCATACCGTTTTCTCCTATCACGGTATCATAGCCTTGCGGCATTTTTTGTACGAATTCATCGCATTGCGCCAATCGTGCAACACGGCGTATCTCTTCGTCCGTAGCATTTCGCTTGCCGATGCGTATGTTGTCGGCTATCGAGCAGTTGAATAGCATCACATCCTGGAACACCACAGCATAGTGTTTGAGCAGTGCTTCCGGGTCTATCTTTGAAATATCTTTTCCTCCCAATGTGATTTCTCCGTCTGTTATGTCCCAGAAACGAGCCGCCAGTTTTGCCGTAGTACTCTTTCCTCCTCCCGAAGGACCGACCAGTGCCGTCACTTCTCCTTGACGCGCAACGAATGAGACTTCCTTCAGGACTTGCCTGTTCTCTTCGTAAGCGAAACTCACGTTGTGAAAAGCGATGTCGTAATGTGTGATTTGCTCATTGGTATTTCCCGTCTGTATGGGCATGGATTCCATTTCTTTCAGACGATTGATGCGCACATCCAGAAACATCAGTATTGCCATGTTGTTGAAAACTTCCTGAATGGGATTGTACACGGCAGAAGCCACCAAAAGGAAAATCAAATAGTCGAACGTGGACAGAGTGCCTTGCATGAGCATGCCTGCTCCCACCACTATCACCGTTGCAAATCCGAACTTCAACAGTGCGTGCGAGAGATTGATAAGAACTCCCAGCAGTAATTCGTGGCGGGTGAGATAGTTTTCATGACGTTCCAATGTCTCATCGAAACTTTGTCGGAAGTCGTCTTCTCCATTGTAAGCCTTTATCTCTTGGATACACTCCAGTCCCTCCTGTATCTGTTCGGTTACGTCTCGCTTGATGTAATAATGTTTCTTGAAGAACTTGTTCATTTGTTTGCGGGAAAACAAAATCACAGCCGCAGCCAAAGGTACCACCCAGAATAGCGCAAGTGCCAATTGCCAATTATAAAAGAACAATCCGGTAGCGATGAACAACATGCTCAATACCGAAGCAAACAGTTGAGGCACTGTGTGAGAAAAAATCTGTTCCAACTGCGAACAATCTTCCATGATAGTGGAAGTAAGGTCCGACAAATTCTTCTCGCCGAAGAAAGCCAAAGGAAGCTTGCGCAACTTCTCAGCCACCCCGATGCGTCTGTTCGCACTCTCCGTATATATTTTGGTGTAAGTACTGTTGTATTGCAGGCGAGCCACTACGAAAATCACCAGCATGAAAGCCAAAGCCATCGATACATAAAACCAAAAGCCGTGAGGTTGTTCTTCATCGCTCAAGTAGTCCATCAGAAAACGAAACATATATACAGCCGGCAACATCAAGACGATGTTGAGCAATGTAGAATACAGTATGGCTTGGCAAAACGAACGTGCTCCTTTTTCCGAAAGAGCAAAACGGGTTTGAAAATATCTTATCATAATACTGTTGCTTAATGGTGATTGTTAGATTTTCCATTCTATCGACTTGCGATACTCGTTCCACATCTTTTCATACAGACCGTTTCGGGCTATCAGCTCGTCGTGCGTTCCTTCTTCTGCTATACGTCCTGCGTCTATTACAAGTATGCGGTCTACATCTCGTATGGTTGTCAATCGGTGGGCTATCATCAACACCGTTTTGCCTTTTATCAATTGCAACAAGGCTTGACGGATGAGATGTTCGTTTTCAGGGTCGGCAAAAGCCGTAGCTTCGTCGAGTACCACGATGGGTGCATTTTTCAGAAAAGCGCGCGCCAAGATGATGCGTTGCTGTTCGCCCCCCGAAAGGTATGTTCCTTCCGCACCGATGACCGTATCCAAACCTTGCGGTAGTCGTTCGATGATTTCTCTGCTGCAAGACAAATCTATGGCTCGCTGTATCTCTTCCATCGACGCATAAGGTGTTCCGTACTTTATGTTTTCCAAAATAGTAGTCTTGAACAGACGCACATTCTGAAAGACGAATGCCATCTTGCTCATCAATTCTTTCTTTTCGATGTCACGTACATTCACTCCGCCTATACATACGTTTCCCTTATCGACATCCCAGAAACGAGGTATCAATCGGGCAATGGTAGTTTTGCCGCCTCCCGAATGTCCGACAAGCGCAAAGATTTGTCCCTCCGGAATGGTAAAGGAAACATCGTTTACCGCATTTCGCTCTGCTCCGTCATAACGGAAAGAGACGTTTTCGAATGTGATGTCGTAACGATGAATAGTCGTTGCCAAATCCTTTCTGTTTTCCGTCGCTGCGTGTTTGGTCAAACCTTCTATCCGTTCTATCGCTTCGTTTGCCAGAAACAGATGGTGATTCAGATACATGATTTTCATCACATTCATGGATATAACAGGCATGATGAGAACAAACAAAAACATATCGGCAATAATGCTTGTCGCACGGCCTTCCTGACCGATGAGCAAAATGGCGACGGGAACAAGAAAGAAAGCAAAGCTGTTGATAATCGTCGTATATGCAGACATCGGTCTTCGCCAACCCAGCGTGTATTGTGTCACCAAATCGCGATAAGCGATAATGCTATCATAGAAACTTTTGAACGAGAATATCGTTTGCTGAAAGACTTTTACCACCGGAATACCTCTGACGTATTCCACCGCTTCGGCACTCATACGTTCTTGCGCATCGAGATATTTCTTTTGGAATTTATTGTTGCGAGGGTCTGCCATGTGAAACATCACCAACACAATACCCAGCAAAGGTATCAAACAAGCCAATCCCAATCGCCAATCGATGATAAACAGTAACACGAGAACTCCCAGCGGAGACACGATGGAAGCAGCCAAATCGGGTAAGATATGCGCCACGAAAGTATGTGTGGACGAAGCATCTTCGTCAATGATTTTGCGCATTCTGCCTGTGTTTTCTTTGTCGACAAGCCCCAGTGGAGATTGCATGAGACGGCTCATTGCCGAACGACGCAAATTGGTTTCGACGCGAAAGGCGGCAAGATGCGACAACATGAGTGCCAAGAAATAAAAGAGAACATTGCCCAGCGACACGCACAATGCCAGCACGGCATACCTCCAAACCGGAGTTTCCGAAAGCATTCCTTCGGCGGTGAGCACTGTCTTGGCTATCAGCCAAACGAAAACAAAAGGCATAAGTATCAACAAACCGTTGACAGCGGAAAGGAGCAAAGAACAGGGCAACAGTATTTTTCGCGTGCCCATGTAGGCTCCCATTTTCTGAAGCGTTTTATACATAGTGGTTTCAGTAGGTAGATTATATTTTCGTTGTGTGTTTTCTGCGCAACTGCCGTTGCACAAGAGCAAATACAGAGGTAGCTCACCCTGAGCTTGTCAAAAAAACGCACTATCTGCCATATTCGGAGTAGTGCGTCGGAGTTGTATGGGGTATTCTTTCCATATGCTTGGGATGAGTTTTTTTGTGTTATCACAAAGGTAGACCGGCTTGCATTGACATACAATCGCTATTTGTAGGTATTTTCGTTTGCAGGCGGCACACTCCGACACGAAAAAGCGAAATATATCCATACAAAACTTACTCTGTAACAGAAACATTTGTCAAGTGGAAGCAACTTTTCTACCTTTGCACCCGCCATAAAAAGGAATGAGCAAACCGACATTATATATAAAGGTATTACTCGTGTTCGTTCTCGTGTGTGCGAACAGTCGAACAGTATGGGGAAAGGCAGACAACGCTGTGCCTGACACGCTGAACTATATACCGCAAGACTACTTGCCGGCAGATACCATCTTCGCACGCTTCTTGCAGTCGAAGGGCATACCGCTTACCCGTAACAATGAAATAACACTGATTAGCTCCGGCAAGCAGAAGTTCGATTTGCTCTTTGCCGACATCGAAAAGGCAAGACAACTCATTCATCTCGAATACTTCAATTTTCGCAACGACTCCGTCGCAACCCGTCTCTTTCAGTTGTTGGCAAAGAAAGCCAGAGAAGAAGTGAAGATACGCGCCATGTACGACGACTTCGGCAATATGTCCAACAATCGCCCGTTGCGGAAGAAGCATCTCGAAACATGGAACAAACGGGGAATAGAACTTCTGCCATACGACCCCATACGTTTTCCTTACATCAATCACGTATTCAGTCGCGACCATCAAAAGATTGTGGTCATAGACAACAAAATCGCTTATACGGGTGGAATGAATGTGGCAGACTATTATATCAATGGTTTGCCCGATATCGGTGCTTGGCGGGATATGCACGTGCGACTGAAAGGTGCGTCTGTTCTCGAATTGCAAAAGGCTTTTCTGCACACATGGAACAAAGAAACCCGGCAAGGACTGTCGCTCGACTCCATGTGTCGCGTGGCGCAACCGGATTTAGACCAAACGACCGACACGCTGGGCGGACGAGTAGCCATCGTGCAACGCATCCCGCGAGAAACGCCTGCCATCATGCGCGAAGCTTACGTGCAAGCCATCGATGCGGCAGAACATCGGATACAATTGATAAATCCTTACTTTGCACCAACGCGCAGTATACGCAAGGCATTGGAACGTGCCGTGAAAAGAGGTGTCCGCGTGGAAATCATGATTTCGGGCAAGTCCGATATTCCCGTGACGCCGGACGCCGCATACTATACCGCGTATCAATTGCACAAAAAAGGAGCACACGTTTATATCTTCAACGGAGGCTTTCATCACTCCAAAGTTCTCATCATAGACGAAAGGTTTGCCACGATAGGCAGTACCAACCTCAACGCGCGAAGTCTGCGTTACGACTATGAGATAAACGCTTTTCTCTTCGACCTTCCTGCCACGGCGGAGCTTGTCCGTATCTTCGAAGCGGATAAGCGCGACAGTACGCCACTCACACCTTCGGAATACCGTAAGGCGGGTTTCGTGAAACGTACATGGCGATGGATGGCACACTTGCTCACACCTTTCCTTTGATTTTCCTGACAAAAAAACGTCCTCGTCTGTAAGTTTTCTGCTCCGTTCGCGACTAATAAGTCAAAAAGTCCATAATACATGAACAAGACATCGGAAACGGAAAAAGCATTTGTTGCACTCATCGCCGAGCATCAGCGCATCATCTACAAGGTGTGCTATATGTATACCACAGACGAGTACACGCTCGAAGAACTTTATCAGGAAACGGTCATCAATCTGTGGCGTGCTTTCGAGAAGTTCAGAGGAGACAGCAAGGTATCCACGTGGATATATCGCATAGCGATGAATACATGTATTTCTTATCTCCGCAAGTCTTCGACTGCACCGTCCACGATACCTATTTCTTTCGACCTGAAGGAAAACATGGCACAAGAAGACAACCGCAACATCTATCTGGAACGTCTTTACAGGCTGATAAGCCGGCTGAGCAAATTGGAACGCGCGCTGATTTTGCTTTGGCTCGAAGAAAAGAGTTACAAAGAAATAGCGGAAATCATGGGTTTCACGCAGACCAACGTGGCGGTACGACTCAAACGTGTGAAAGAGAAACTCAAGAAAATGTCCCATTCCTAAAAACCAAGACCATGAACTTAGAAGAATTGAAACAAAGTTGGCAAGTACTGAACGAGCGACTTGCGCAAAACGAAGTAGTGAACCAACGCATCATCCGCGATATGGTGGTGAACAAGACACAAACGGCTTACGACAAGATTTTCTCGGACTGTCGTCGGGAACTCTTTATTACATTGCTGATTGGAGCTTTCCTCCTCCCACTCATCCAACACTTCACACCGACGCGTTGGAGTGCCTTTGTCTTTCTGGAAAGTTTCCTCTTTGTTGGATTTCTATACCAGGTGTACAGTCTGTACACGCTTTCTCGTTTCGACTTGAGCCGGATGTCCGTGAAAAGCCTGATGCACACTTTGCTCTGCTACAAGCGTCTGTATATCTACAATATGATATACGGGATTCCGCTGGCACTCTTGGCGGTAGCGATTTTCTTCGTCCTGCAAGGCGTGTATAGTATTTACGCTATCGGTATGGTATTGCTATTCACACTGATAAGTATGGTAAACATCTATTTCTCTCATCGAAAACATACCGGGCAAATCCGTGAAGTGGAAACTACACTTGCCGAACTGCAGGAAATGCAGGGAGACGATTGACAGTATCCGGAACGACAGGCGTATATCCCGATATGGCAAAATCTCCCCACGACATCTCTCCGACGTGTTGAATGAAAAACACGTCGGAAAGGCGTGTTTCTACTCCTTATTATATTAGGAGAAAAGAGTAGCTTCCTCGTACCTCGTCAACTCAAAAACTCGCCCCTTCAAACTATCTATATATTGCCAATTTGATAACAACATGTTGTCAAGTCGATAGCATCATGTTGTCATCGCGATAGCAACATGTTCTTATCGCGATGACAACAGCGTCAAAGAATGTTAACATCATAATCGCATCGAGAAGGCATCGTAGAGGCGTTTCTCTTTTCTGTAGAAAAAACTATCATTTGGGTCTGAGTAATTGGTTATTTGCAGCAAAATGAGTTGTAAAATGCAGTAGGTAATGATTTGTTGATCCGTGTTCTGTATTGATAAACAGCGCTTTGTGTAACTCTAATGTGGGATAATTGCAGTACGGACTATGAACCTGTATTTTTTTCGCCAAAGAACATTCCATTCCGTTTATAGCTACCAACGTTCCCCGCCGGTATGCCAATAGTGTAAAGAACCACAGATTCGGCATATTTAGATTCACTCTCCACTGAGGCGAAACGCTACATGGCTCCCCCTTCCCATCCCTTTCAGCTATGATGAGCAGGAGAGCCAATCGGCTTTTGCGCTCATGGGGATGTTGCATGGTGGCAAAACAGAAACCGACAGTCGCAGGTTTGCCGAGGCACAGGCCGTCAAGGATGTCACTATGGGATGGTTCATAGCCTGTAACTTGCGGAGCAAATTTGTGCATATCAACTTACCACTCCGAGCAGAAAGAAGGAATCATTCCTTATCTACTTCGCTACCGTCCGCATACGAGTGTGGTGACAAAAGCCTCTGTTCGTCAGAAGACGATTACCAGACTGGAGCCTGACAACATTGGACGAGCCGACTTCTATATCTGCGTGCCCGAAGATATGGTGCACAGCTATTGATGCCTGAGTTTACATCTTTGAAAACGGTTTCTTACTCATTGCCCGATTATTCAGGAAGTAGCATACGGACTCTGACTGTTTCCTCTCTAAACGGTCCAGCCTGTTTCATCGTGTACTTATTATCTTTTATAACCTCGATATAAGCTGTCGCTCTGGTTTTATAATAAGATTCGGGCACGAATCAACAGCATAAACAAAACTACGTTGATTCATGCCCGAAAAGAAGTCCTATTTTTCTTCGATCACAATCAGACATTCACCTCTCCTATCACATAGGGGGCAGATAAGCTGAACATACTGAAATTCCCAAAGCTGGGTTCTAAGATACTACCTGTGCAGATAACCCTGAACGTTCCTTTACCGATAATGGTATAGATGCCATTTTCCAAACGGAAGTCACTTGCTTCGGCATCCGCCCACTTGTCTCCATTCTTTTTCTGCACTTTGGGAGCAAGCCCCAGTTCATTGATTTCTTCGGTCGCACGGATTTGTTTCTTCTCTACATCCACCCGTCCCAACAAGTATTGTGGAGCAATCTCCCATTTATTAAGTGCGCTGAGCGTGTTTTTTATCTGTCGTAGCAATTTGGCCGAAAGATGGTTGTTTTTACATTCCAGTTCTTCAAAACTTTCTGCTTCTTCACCAACTTTCAAATCCTCCAGTTGATTGCTGTTGACCGAAACTCTCTCCAAATCCGACATCGTACTCAGATTCAGCGATTTTATGGCATTTTTGTTCAGTGTGAGCAGATATACGGATGAAATTTCTTTCGGAAAGTTAAGTTCGGTCAGTTGATTGTCTGAGAAGTTCACCGTACTCAGTTTGCTGTTCTGATTCCCCAAAGTGACCAAAGCAATTTTTGCACTATAAGCACTAGCTTTCTTCAAGTTGGCAAATGAACTCAAATCCAGTCCTGTAAGACTGGTTTCGTTCAAATCAAGCGTTTTCAAGGCGGGCAACGAAAGTTCGCACTCCTTCAGTTCCTTATTGGCAGAAGCATCAAACTCTTCCAGTTTCGGGCAATCAGAAACTTTAACTGCTGCCAGAAGATTCTTTGCCAG
>JBGXXU010000113.1:0-17203 GCA_041814865.1 Phocaeicola sp.
CTACTATCGTAAAAAGAGCCAAACCAAGACTGTCGAGAATGAAGATGGTATAGTCGAAACGCAATAAGTATTTACCATATCTTACCACAAAAACCATGGCAAGCATAATCCAAATGATATACACCGGATTTGATAACCACGCAGGCGTGACATTCAGCAGTATATCGCGCAGGGTTCCTCCGCCTATGGCTGTGGCTGCACCGGCTATCAATGCGCCGAACCAGTCGTAACGTCGATTGGCTGCAAGACGAATGCCGCTTGTGGCAAAAGCAAAAGTTCCGAGAAAGTCCAGAACTTCTACGAAAGAAGGAAATTCTAACTCCATATCACATTACCAAACATAATTAAGACCAAAGCTGAGTAACTCTTGGTATTGGAAATAACCGTATTTACCCTTGTTCGATGCTCCGTCGTCGAATCGGGCAAGCATGAACAGCTTGGTGGATAGAAATCTGTTGAAAGCGAAACTGAAGGTATTCTCCCATTCGCCGATGGACTTTTGATAGTTAGTGATGTAAGAAAAACGAGATTCCCACATCAATGAATTCATGATTCTCCATTTCAAGATAGCTTCTGCTCTGGAACCAACGACCGATGCACGCATCTTTCCTTCCGGGATATTAAAACGTGTGGGGTCTACTCGATTGCTCCATACACTGTATAACGTATAGTTAAGAGGATTTACCAAAACAGAGAGGTTGCACACCTTGTCTTTGACATACTTGTAATCCATACCGATACCGACATTCAGCTCTGCCGGAGAAAGGAGAGAAGAGAGCAGTTTGTTCGAGTTGCTGGCGTAATTGGAGAACAACTGTGTCTTTACTTCTGCCGACAGTGTATAGTAAAAGTTTGTCACCGCTCTGTATCCCAACTTCGAAGAGAAACGCAGTACATCGTTATTCACCTTGTATTTGTGCAGTGTGTCCGAAGGACTTGTTATCAGCCCCAATCGCCATTCTATGGTATTGTCCCATTGTATTTTTTGCTTGTCGTCATAATTCATTTGGAGTACCAAACCAGCCAACAGTGCGAGAGTGCTTTCTCCGCCTTTATACCAGTTGTCCGACAAGCTTGTCTGAGTAAATTGCAGAAAACCGTTACCGGATTTCTTCCAAAAATTGGGTTTCAGCACGAGCAGTTTTGCTTCCAAAACTTCCGCATCGGGGATTTCCTGAGCAAACTTCAAGACTTCTTCGCTCTTGGCGTCTACTTTTTGACTCAACTCTTTGGGGATAGCTTTGAGTCCTTGTATTTTTTCTTCGTTTTGAGAAACCAGCGAAGGATAGGTGAGGTAGAAGTACAACAATTGTCGGTTAATCCAAGTGTCCACTCTTTTCGATTTCTCGATGTCGGGTACTCGATTGAACATTCGATATGGGTCTTTTTCTTCCCAAAAGAAAGAAGGTTTCCACCCGTCTATATTGATAGCTTCGTATAACGGAGCTTTGTAATAGGTCGCCGGAGTGATGAGTTTGTAAAAATCCGGACGAGAAACCAAGTCATCGCGAAGCAAATGAGGGTCGTCCCAATTCAATAACAAGTGGTCGTATCCTGTGCGCAACTTCTTTAAGGAGTCGGCAAAAGCCGTTGCCAAGCTGTCTTTGGAGAGTATTGTTTTTTTATTCAGAGTGAAATCGACTTCGGAAGCACCAAAGGATAACCCTATGTTGAAGAACAGTATTCCTATGAATAATGATATATTTCTCATTTCAGTTATAACTCATAATTTGATAAAGTTTCGCAAAAGTAATACTTCACCGGCACATTCTAAAGAGAAAGAATGGCTTAAATCCCCCTCTGTTTAGAAGTTGAGCGCCTCGAATGAAAAAGAGAAATTGTCGGACCGTACTGCTGCGGAGAATGAAATTCTTTTTACGGCATTGCATAAATATACGGAAGACGTGCTTGTTTCTGCATATTTATGCAATGCCGTGCATGTATTTCGGTACTAAATCCGGGTTGCTACGCAATGATTTCCCGATACGGAAAAGCTTCGAAAAATAGCTTTTTTGATGAAAGAAAAATGCCTCTACGATGCCTTCCTGATGCGATTTTGTTGTTAACATTCTTTGACGCTGTTGTCATCGCGATAGCAACATGTTCTTATCGCGATAGCAACATGATGCTATCGACTTGACAACATGTTGTTATCAAATCGGCAACATGTACGCAATTTGAAGGGACGAGTTTATGAGTTGACGAGGTGCAAAGGGAAGTGTGTATATTTATACAGAATACTCGATTGTTTTTCGTACGATAAACTTTCCTCCCCTTATATAAATAGGAGAAGACACAATGAAATGTATCGGACGGATGCTTAGAAATTGGTATAGACCGCGTACATGAATTGTCCATATTCGGGAGCACCCTTTTCGGCATTGTAATAGTACCTGCCGGCAACAGGCATCTCCTTTCCTGCCTGACGTAAATTGGGGTGCAAAAGTCTGACGAAGACATGGTATCCATGTGACATACTCTCGCCCTTTCCGTCTTCTCTCACAAGGAGGATATAGCGTTGAGACGGATGTGTGGATACGATGCGATTGATGTCCTTAGCCAAACGGCGTATGTCGGGCAGTGTCATCCTTTCGAAACTGTTCGAAAGATTGAATACCACGACTTGCGAAATCTGTTTGCTCGTCGCACCGAAATAACGGTCTATTTCTGTTGCTTGCGAGAAATCGAGCGTGCAGATGTTTTCTTTGTCCGTAAATCTGCAATATCTCAATGCCGCAGAGCGCAGAAAATCTTTTCGTTGCAAGGCGATATAAGAGATGAACTCTGTCTGTTCTTTGGAAAAAAGACTGTCGTACAGAGCTATGAAAGTTTGTCCGGTTTCGTATCCCCAATCGCAAAAAAACAAACGATGACCTATGCGATGCAGACTTTCACGCATGAGGTGTCCCAGCGATTGCCATAAGGCATAGGCAGCCATATATTGCTTACGCCAATAGTAATAGTCGTATTTCCGTATGAGTGTATGAGCATCGGGTGTATCGAAAGGTGTGCGCCCATAACAACATGCTTCATAATCCGAAGCCGGAGAAAGAGGGTGTCCTTTCATCTCAGAAACGATTTGTTCTTCTGCTATGCGTGTTCCCCATTCTCCCAAAGAGTAGACACTTCCATTCAACTCCCAGTTCGTAACATAATTCGGCACGGCGAAATCTCCTTTGCAAAAGCGTACTGCATTCGTTTCCACGTAACCGTTTTTCCGACGTATGTGCTCTATCAGTTTGTGAAAAGTCGGATTTTCGCTTAAAACATTCGGACAGCCTACCAGTATCAACTGTTTTCGGGCGCGTGTGATAGCCACATTCAATTTGCGGTCTATGATATTGTGCTCTTCGATGAAGGTTTGTGCTGTCAGAAAGTTCAGTTGTGCACGATTGCGCACGGTAAAAGAATAAAGTATCGTATCGCGCTGACTACCTTGATAACGTTCCACCGTATCAATGGAAATAGTTTCCAAAGCAGGAATACCCAGCTTTAGAATTTCTCTGCGTATCATGGCTATCTGATTGCGATAAGGTACAATGACTCCGACGGTTTTGTGTGCATCGAAATGCTCTTTCGTCAAAGCATGAATCTCTCGCAAGAGAACCGCGATGATGCGTGCTTCGTGGATATTGCTTTTATCAGACAAACCGTTGTCGGGTGGGGCAGGGCTTGAAATGAAAAGCTCTCTTCTATTTATCAGCAACTCTTGCCAGATATTCATTGCCTCGGTGTTCCCATAAGGCAAAAACTCCTGTTGATGTTCCAACGGAATGGGACACAATCGTTCTGTACGGTAAAAAGTCTGATTGGGAAATTCCGCAATTTCGGGGTGCATGCGTCCCTGCTTGTTCAGAACAGCCTTGACTTCGTCGGGGCTTTGTTTGTATAAACGTTCGAACAGAGACATCCTGCAATCGGTAAATCCGTGTTCGCGCAATACCTCTTCTCGTATTTCCGCTTCTTCCGCACTTTGTTGCGAGATGGCAGGCAATTGCTTGTAGTCGCCGATTAAGGTGAATTTGTCTATGGCATTGTTGCCGTTTTCCGTAGCCGAAAGAATACCCAATAAGTCCGGTTCAAGTACTTGTGAAGCTTCGTCTATGATGGCAAGTTCGAAGTGCTTGAGTTGAAACAGGTGCAGATTTGTGTTCAGCGAACTGACAGTACCGACAAAGATGGGTGTATCCACTATCGTTTTCTTGATATCGGATAGTTTGGTTTGTTCGTTCAGAGAGTTTTTCAGCAAAAAAGGCACAAATCGTTCGTCGCACGACAATTCGCTGCCGATACGAATGAAACGACTGTTGTCTGCTATTCCGGAACCGAGCAACATATCGCAAATCTCGTCTACCGCACGATTGGTATATGCCAGCAGCAATACATTTTGTCCTTCTGCAAGTGCTTCTTTGACCATGTATTGCAATGCTTGCGATGTTTTTCCCGTACCGGGAGGTCCCACCAGCAAGAAAAAATCTTCTGCTTGTATCTGTTTCAGTACGATATCGTTGAATGTGCCATAATTTCCTGTCAGTTTCTTTTCTGCATTCGTGCGAGGTTTTTCTATTCCAAGCAGCCGGTGTCTTCTCTCGCTATTGCCTGCCATAAGCGAATAAAGTCCCCTGTAACCAATGCCCGAAGCTGTGTCTGAAATATCATGTTCGATGGCAAAGACAGTATTATCGTCTCCTATGATGTACTTGTTGTTTTGTCCGTTTCGCAACAACACGGTAACGGTATCGGGCGAAAGCTTCTCTATGTTTCCTTTCATCAATATGGCTTTACGCACGTCGGGCTCTGTGGTGTAGGGGTAAAGTATCACCATGTCTCCCTTGCGGAAGTTGGGAAGAAAGTCGTCTTCTTGTCGAGGAATGTGAAGTGTTATGCGGTCGTAGCCTTTGTATTCGGCACTTTTCTCGCGTGCTGTTATTCTTAATCCGAGTAAGATATTTCCGAGTTCCAATTTTTCGGGGATGGTGAGATGCCACAAGGCAGCAAGTCCTCTGCTGTTATCGGGAGAACCACCTGTCTTGTTGAGCAGTTGTTCTTTGCTTACGAACGTACAATAACGCTCGAAGTACGCTCGTTCCAAATCGCTGTGTTGTCGCAAAATGGTGAGATGTCGCTCTATTTCGGGTTGTTGGTAATCGTGCCACAACTTGTTTGTCTGCTTTTTCTCATTGAGCAACTCCGGTGTCAGTTCGGACAACAATGCGCTTGTTTCTCCTTTGGCGAATCGCAATTCGTTTGCTACAATCTGATTGCGCAAACGAATGCTTTCGTCGAACAACTCCCGACTGTAATGCTCCGACATCAAACCATCGGCATATTTGGAGTAAAGCAAGAAAGAGTGAATGCTGTCCGGAGAAATACCGAAGTTGTACATCAACACGCCCTGATAAAGCATCATTTGTACGAAATGCTCTTCTCTGTGTGCGTTGCGCCATTCATCTTTTTTCCCGGCTTTTTGTTCTATCAGCACGGAAAAGTCTTTTTGCAACATATCCACACGTCCCTGTACGCCTAATTGTTCGCAAATGAAAGAGGCTTCCAGCAAAATCTTTTCCTTATCGAAACCTTTTACGTTGTGAGGCAATACTTCGTGTACGATGTTTTGTAAGTGGGCAAGTTGCTGTCGTGCTTGTTTATGAAAGTCTTGAGGAATGTCGCAAGTGCAGAGGTCGAGCGCATTGGAATGAAAAAACTGTTTGATGGACTGTGAATAATCGACACCCGATGCGTCCATGTCGTGAATACTTTCGTCCAACAATTTGCCGGCAAGATTACCCAAGAGTATGTGATACGTCGTTTCTTTGGGTTTTATTTTGTTGAAGAAATAATTCATGGGATGGTGTCCGTATGTCTTGAAACAAGCTGCGATGGCACTGATATCGAGCAAATAGTCCGGCTGAAAAACAATCAGATGTGGTATGTATTGTTCGTTCTCGTCGATGTACACATCCAAGAGATTGAGTTGCGTATGTTCTTCCAGCAAAGCACCGATATATGTCAAAGAACCATCGTACCCTCCTTTCCGATAATTGATGACAATG
This sequence comes from Phocaeicola sp., assembly GCA_041814865.1. GTDB lineage: Bacteria > Bacteroidota > Bacteroidia > Bacteroidales > Bacteroidaceae > Phocaeicola. The sequence goes on from JBGXXU010000113.1 coordinate 6,054, forward strand.
GACTCCGGTTCTTCTCCGTCTGTCGTGGCGTAGATGGTTTCCTCGTTCCAGTGGCTCACTATCACACGCAGATAGGGTATCCGTTCTTTCTTCGTATTCTTATGGGGACGATTGGAGTGGGGCAAGTCTGCCATGAGTGTAGCAGGGATGTCCGTATCGAAAACCAAAGAAATAAAACGCGCCAGTGCTCTCAAGTCGTATAAATATTCTTGTATGTCGGCTATAAATTCGATTTCAGTGGCTTTCTTGCAGTTGCGTCGCATGGTTTGTATGGCAAATCTGTCGGAAGGCACCATCTTGTGACGTTTGCAGATATAATCTATTCGTGAGAACAGGTTGGCGAAGGTGAGTGTTACACCTTGTGTCGCTTCTTGTGCGGATTGCTCCAATATCTTTTGCAGTTGGGCGTATTTTGCATGTATGTTTTGTGGCGATGCCGATGGTTGCCGATGAATTTTTTCCACCCTTTCCAGAAATTCAAATCCTTGTATGGGAATATGGTAGTGCTGTGTTTGCGACATTATGAATTATCTTTTCTCCAAAGATACGGCGAAACCGTTTTTTGTCAAAACGCCTCCTTTCTTCCGATATGAGGATGTAGTGTCGTATGCGCACGAAAACGAGGAGTAGAGACGTCTCGTTTACAGCCGACACATACACGGGAAAAGATGCTTTTCGTTACTGGAAAAACACCATTACAATGGCTTCTCGACGCGATTATGATGTTAACATTCTTTGACGCTGTTGTCATCGCGATAAGAACATGTTGCTATCGCGATGACAACATGATGCTATCGACTTGACAACATGTTGTTATCAAATTGGCAAACGCAACGTATTTTTCGACAGTAAAAACACAAGAAGAAAGAAACATTTCTTCGTACCATAAAGAACTCTATTCTCGGCGATGCTCCGCCCATCGGTTCTTTGGTGCATTGTGGAGAATGCAGTATCTTTACACTCCCTAATTGAGAAAATATGACAAACAATAACGATAAACCGCTTTTGCTCCTCTCCAACGATGATGGTTACGATGCAAAAGGACTGACTACTTTGATTGATACTTTACGACCGTTGGCAGATTTGATTGTTGTGGCACCGGATGGACCACGTTCGGGATTTGCCGGCGCGCTGACTATTTCGCAGCCGTTGAGGTATAAATTGCTTTCCGAAGAAGAGGGACTTTCCATTTATAAATGTACCGGAACACCGGTAGATTGTGTCAAACTGGCTTTGCACGACATAGTTCCCCGTGTACCCGATGTTGTCATCGGTGGAATCAATCATGGAGACAATTCTGCCGTAAATGTGCATTATTCCGGAACGTTGGGTGTCGTATTGGAGGGGTGTATGAAAGGTATTCCTTCCGTTGGTTTTTCTTTGTGCGACCATGACCCCGATGCGGACTTTCATCCTGCGCAATCTGTGATTGTAGATATAGTACAGCATGTGCTTTCGGACGGTTTGCCTTCCGGTGTTTGTTTGAATGTGAATTTCCCCAAGACAAAGGAGTTTACGGGAGTACGTGTTTGTCGTCAAACCAAAGGTATGTGGAGCAATGAGTATGTCAAAGCTGTTCATCCGTTGGACTATCCTTACTATTGGACTACCGGTTCTTTTTATAACGAAGAACCCGAAGCAGAAGACACAGACCATTGGGCATTGTCGCACGATTATGTGGCAATAACTCCCGTACAAATAGATGTGACTGCTTATTCGGCATTTGGAGGTTTGCAGTCGTTAATTCGTTAAACACAAAGTATGAAATACTACCTCATCACAGGAGAAGCGTCGGGCGATTTACATGCTTCCAATTTGATGAAAGCATTGAAAGAAGCGGATAACCAAGCAGAGTTTCGTTTCTGGGGTGGGGAATTGATGCAGTCCGTAGGCGGGACATTGGTAAAACATTATAAAGAAACGGCTTTTATGGGTTTTATCCCGGTGCTGCTTCATCTGCCCGACATAATTCGCCATCTGCGATTGTGTAAAAAAGATTTGCTCGATTGGCGTCCCGACGTGGTGATTTTGGTGGACTATCCGGGCTTTAATCTGAAGATAGCCGAGTTTGCCAAACGCAACGGAATACGTACTTTTTATTATATCTCTCCGAAAATCTGGGCGTGGAAAGAAGGTAGAATAAAGAATATCAAACGCGATATAGACGAGATGTTTTCCATTCTTCCGTTTGAAGTCGAGTTTTACAATCGACACCATTATCCTATACATTACGTGGGTAATCCCTGTGTCGATGCCGTCAATACTTTCAGAACGGACTATGAACAAGATTTTCAACAGTTCTGTCAAGAAAACCATCTCGAAGATAAACCGATGATAGCTTTGTTGGCTGGCAGTCGCAAGCAAGAAATAAAAGACAACCTTGCTCCAATGATAGAAGCTGTAAAGTCTTTCCCCGATTATCAGGCTGTGATAGCAGCGGCTCCGGGTATAGACCGCGATTATTATCTTCCTTATATAAAAGAAGGAGTAAAAGTAGTTTTCGGGCAGACGTATGCATTGCTTTCGCATGCTACGGCGGCACTCGTCACTTCGGGAACTGCCACACTTGAAACGGCTCTTTTCGATGTCCCGCAAGTAGTGTGTTATTATACACCATTGGGGAAACTCATAGCCTTTCTGAAAAAATATTTCCTCAAAGTGCAATATATCTCGTTGGTCAATCTGATTGCCGGCAAAGAAGTGGTCACGGAATTAGTGGCAGACAAGATGACGGTCCTAAATATGCGGAAAGAATTGGCAGAGATACTGCCCGAAGGCAACAAACGAGACAAACAATTGTCTGAATACAAACGCTTGCAAAAACAATTAGGACAGGAAAACGCTTCGCAACGTGCTGCCAAGAAGATGGTAGAGTTGCTGAAGAGGTAGTTACAATAATCCGAGAAACGCTTTTCAAATATCTATTTCAACTTCTACGGGGCAATGGTCTGAGCCGTAAATTTCGGTGTGAATTCGGGCTGATACGAGTTGCTCTCGGAGAGAGTGCGAAACAACAAAATAATCTATACGCCAGCCGGTATTCTTCTCTCGAGCTTTGAAGCGGTAGCTCCACCACGAATAAATGTTTTCTTGTGTCGGATAGAAATGACGGAAGGTATCTACAAATCCGCTATCGAGCAAGATTTGAAATTTCTCTCTTTCTTCGTCCGTAAAGCCTGCATTTCGACGGTTCGTTTTCGGATTCTTGAGGTCGATTTCCTTGTGTGCTACATTCAGGTCACCACAAAATATTACGGGCTTTTTCTCATTCAAATTCAATATGTAAGCACGAAAAGCGTCTTCCCATTCCATACGATAATCCAAACGTTTCAACTCGTCTTGCGAGTTGGGAACATATACGGTTACCAGATAAAATTTTTCCATTTCCAGAGTTACTACGCGTCCTTCGTGGTCATGTTCTTCAATGCCTATTCCGTAAGAAACGGAAAGGGGAGAGTGTTTCGTAAATATAGCTGTACCCGAATAGCCTTTCTTTTCGGCATAATTCCAATAAGATGAGTATCCGTCGAATTGTAAATCGAGTTGTCCTTCTTGCATTTTCGTTTCTTGCAAACAGAAAAAGTCTGCTTCCAACTCTTTGAATATATCACGAAAACCTTTGTCACAGCAAGCTCTGATGCCGTTGACATTCCAAGATATGAATTTCATGAAGTTTGTCTTGTGTTATTTTGTTATATCGAATAAGTAAGTCACGCGTGCACCCAAGAAAGTGTTGGCTGAGCGTCCGAAATAATCCTTTTTGCTGTTGTTGAACACATCGCTCAACCCATAATAATACCTGCCTTCCACAAGGAAGTTTCCAATATCCGTACGCAATTCTACACCGACGCCACCTGTCAGTCCGTATTCGAATTTACGTTCGATGGCTTTTCCATATTGTGCAGTAATGCCATTGGTACGATTACTGGTATTCCATGTTTCGCTTTTGAGTTCTTTATCACTTAAATAATAGGAAAATTGAGGTCCCAAGTTTACGATAAACCGTAATCCTTTCTTGTTATCGACACCAAATGCCAGATGCGCTAATACCGGTATTTCCGCATAAGTGATAATACGGGAGTATGTGTCTCCGCTACCGTCATCGATATTTTCTTTCCAACCACGTTGTGATAAATTTGCCTCTAACTGAATGCCGCAAATCATTTTGAAATACTTTTCGACTATATAGCGTGTTGTAAAACCGACAGTAGGAGGTATGAGTTGACCAAGCGGAATACGAGGAGAGAAATCCATAGAACTGAAGTTCATTCCACCGTTGATGCCGATGGCAAGATTTTTTCGTTGGTTCTGTAATTGTGCTTTACCGATGACGGGTATTAAACACATACATATAATAAGAAGAAATAAAATTTTCCTCATATCAATCGAAATCTAATTTGATAAGTTCTTTGTTCGGAGAAAAGTTTACGAAGAACACTTTCTTGTTGATAAATCCTCCCCAGTTGCTTACGCGTTCAAACTTAAAGCCGGTTTGTATCGGAGTAACTTTAATTTCATCAAGACTACTTTCTATATTGGAACCTTTTTGTGATAAACCTTTAAGGAAAAAGTATCCCATGTCGAAACCTAACATACCATAACGAGGATAGGTCTGTGCCATATCTCGCTTGTACCAATGCTTATACTTGTCTGCGAAACGTATTGCTTCGGGGAAAACGGTGTTGGTATAGAATGAAGAATAGAAATAAGTATTCAGTGCAAAGAAATTGTTACCGAAGTCTTTGGTATAGGTTTGCCATTCGGGATAACCGAACAACACCATTTCTTTTGTGGGATTCTCTTCTTTCATGGACAATAATGTAGGCATGATAGACGCCAACATCTTGTAACTTCCGGAGAATGGGACGAAAATGTTGGTCTTGTTTGGATTCATGACTTGTGCTATGATTTCGGATTTTGTTTCGGGTGTTATCACCACGTCGATGTATTCGATAGAATTGCGTCTTAATTCTACTTTTAATCCTCTTACGAATTCTGCTTTCTCTTTCTCGGTGTGACTGTCTACAAAAATTACTTTGGCATTGGTGAACTTGCGCATGAAGTGTTCATAAACTTCCGAATAAAGGTAAGATTGAGGCGTATTGACCTGATAAAGCAACGAACTATTGAAGACTGGGTCTACTTTAGAGGAGAAAGGAACTACCAAACGAATTTTATTTTCTTTGGCGAAAGCTGCGACACGAGAAATATCTTGGCTTTCTACCGGACCGAAAATAACTTGCATCTGTTTTATTTCGGGTTGAGAGAGGATGCGTTCCAAGGCTTTTTCTTCTTGCTTGGTATCGTAAGCGTGGAGATTGACGGATACGCCTTGTGTTTTCAGACTGTCGACAGCCAATAATAGACCTCTATAAAACTCTATCATGCGTGTACGGTCACTATTGACCTCAGTGTCGGACGTCATGAAAGGAAGTAGCACAGCTACATTAAGACTATTGTAATTTGTACTGGTTTTTCTTCCTTTTCGCAATAGTTCTTCATTGGATGGCTGTACGGTATTTTCTTTGTTTTTTTCTGTAGATTTCCCTTTCTTATATGGAATAAAAAGGAAAGAACCTCGTTTTAACTTTTTAGGATTGATATCGGGATTTTCTGCCAAGAGTTCGTTTTCAGTCAAACCGTATAGCTTGGCTATACTGAAAAGGGTTTCCCCTTTTTCCACTTTATGCATATCCTGCCATGTTTTCTTTTTGGGAGTCGATTTTAGCGGCTGTACAGGAGTTGTAACTGTCTCGCCATCACTATTGCGAGCCGGTATGGTGATGACTTGTCCTGCCTTGAAATTTGTGGCGGAAAGTCCAGGATTGGCTTCACAAATAGCATCAACTGTCACGCCGTATTTCTGAGTCAATCTGTAGAGAGTTTCACCTGCTTCTATGGTATGAAAACTGTTTTTTCCTTTATTGGATGCAGTGAGTTGTGGAATCTTTAGTATGGCTCCTGCATTTATCTGCTGTTCGCTTCCGGGATTTAAGCGTACGATGTCATCTACGGATATGTTGTAAGTTTGAGCAATGGAGTAAAGGCTTTGTCCTTTGGTCACGGTGTGTAAGAAATATCCTTTCTCTTGTGCCGTAGCGTATTGTGTTGTGAGTGCACAACACAATACGCAAGCGAAGCATAGTCTGCGTATGTTCATCTTCGTTTCTTTTAGTTTATCGGACAAATGTAGTAAAAAGCTATGCGCTTGCCATTATCTTCTTTTGTTTTTCTCTCGGATGGGACAAATACGAAAGGTCGTGAGCAAGAGAAAAGCTTTTATCTTTGTCTATATTAAATTATTAAGAAGGAATAGTATGAACCGAAGAGTAAAAGCATTTGGTGCAATAGGGGCTGAGGTTCCTTTGCAAGGAATGGAGATTGAGCGTAGGGAAGTAGGCAATAAAGATGTAGCTTTCGAAGTACTTTATTGCGGTATTTGTCATTCGGACTTACATGCGGTACGCAATGACTGGGGAGGAACGACTTATCCTATTGTGCCGGGACACGAAATAGTAGGACGTGTGGTAAAAGTGGGTGAAGATGTGACCAATTTTCGTATAGGCGATGTGGTGGCTGTTGGTTGTATCGTAGACTCCTGTCATGAATGTGCATATTGTAAGGAAGGGCAGGAGCAGTATTGCGAAAGCGGTGTTACTTTTTCTTTTAACAGTCCTGACCGAATATATGGCGGTACAACGTACGGTGGTTTTTCCAAATTGTATGTTTGCGATGAACATTATGTATTACGGATGCCCGCTTTCGAAGATTTGGCTGCTGCCGCACCTTTGCTCTGTGCTGGTATTACAGTGTATTCACCTTTACGGCATTGGAAGGTAAGTGAAGGATGTAATGTCGGTATTTTGGGTATGGGAGGTTTAGGACATCTTGCCATCAAAATGGCGAAAGCAATGGGTGCCTATGTTACGGTCTTTACTACATCTCCATCTAAGTCCGAAGATGCTTTTCGTTTGGGCGCGGACCGAGTAGTGGTTTCTACTGATAAAACACAAATGAAGGCTTGTGCAAAGATGGATATCATTATAGATACCGTTTCGGCAAAGCACGATGTAAATGCGTATTTGCGATTGCTCAAGGTAGATGGCCATTTGGTACTTGTGGGATTGCCTGCAGAACCATTGGAAGTTGGGGCTTTTCATGTGGTCAATGGAAGAAAAAGCTTTTCGGGGTCAAATATCGGTGGTATTGCAGAGACGCAAGAAATGTTAGAGTTTTGCTTTGAACATGGTATTGTTTCGGAGTATGAACTCATCAAAATTAGTGACGTCAATGAAGCATTCCGACGCTTGGAGAAAAACGATGTACGCTATCGGTTTGTAATAGATATGGGTACATTGTGAAATATAAACCCGATACGAGGAAAACAAAGAAGAGACTGCATATAACTGTCAATCTGTCAGAAACACAATTTGAAAAGTATGTGTTTCTTGTGTATCTGTGTATACATAAGGCTCCCCGAACTTGTGGTTCGGGGAGCCTTGCCTTTATAAAACTTTCTTATCAAGATTCTACTATGTTCAGACTGTCTTTCACTTTCTCGTTGGTGAGAGCTATAGCCAGCACTTCTTTTATATCCGAAACATAGTGAAATTGCAACCCTCTGAGATAAATCTCCGGGATTTCTTCTATATTCTTTTTGTTTTCCTTGCAGAGAATGATTTCTTCTATGCCTGCACGCTTGGCTGCCAGTATCTTTTCCTTGATACCGCCTACAGGAAGAACTTTTCCTCGCAACGTGATTTCTCCCGTCATCGCCAATTTGTCTTTCACTTTTCTCTGTGTGAAAGCCGACGCCAGAGAAGTTACCATAGTGATTCCTGCAGAAGGACCGTCTTTGGGGATGGCACCTTCAGGAACGTGTATATGTATATTCCAATCGTCAAATACATTGGCAGGCAATCCCAATATACTATGGTGTGACTTGAGATATTCCAAAGCGATGACTGCCGATTCTTTCATCACATCTCCCAAATTACCGGTCAAAGTCAATTTCCCGTTTTTCCCTTTGCTAAGGCTTGTTTCCACGAACAGGATTTCTCCGCCTACAGCCGTCCATGCCAATCCGACCACTACGCCTGCATACTCATTTCCCTGATATTTGTCTCTCGAGTATTCGGTAGCTCCCAAATACTTCTCCACATCTTTGGCTTTGACTTCTTTGAGTATGTGTACATCCTCACGTGTCAGTTCGAGGGCTATCTTTCTCAATACCTTGTTGATTTTCTTTTCCAATTCACGAACACCGCTTTCACGAGTATAGCGTTCTATGATGTGTTCTATCGCATCTTTTGAGAATTTCACCAGTTTTTTGTCTAAACCGTGCGCTTCCAATCCTTTCGGGATAAGGTGTCTGCGAGCTATTTCGTACTTTTCTTCTGTGATATATCCGCTTACTTCTATTAGTTCCATACGGTCTAAAAGCGGTTGCGGAATAGTAGAAAGATTGTTTGCCGTGGCAATAAACAAGACTTTGGACAAGTCGTAATCTATATCTACATAATTATCGTGGAACGTGTTGTTTTGTTCCGGGTCGAGTACTTCCAACAATGCAGATGCAGGGTCGCCCTTGTGGTCGTGTCCCAATTTGTCAATCTCGTCGAGCATTATCACAGGGTTGGAACTTCCAGCCTTTATCATACTTTTCAGAATACGTCCGGGCATCGCGCCGATGTATGTTCTTCGGTGACCGCGTATTTCGGCTTCATCGTGCACCCCTCCCAATGACATACGGATATACTTGCGTTTGAGAGCTGCCGCAATAGACTTGCCCAATGAAGTTTTTCCGACTCCCGGAGGACCGTATAAACATAAGATAGGCGATTTCAAATCGTTTCGAAGTTTCAATACTGCCAAATGCTCCAGAATACGTTCTTTCACTTTTTCCAAACCATAATGGTCTTTGTTGAGTGTCTTTTCTGCAGCATTGATTTGTAATGCGTCTGTGGTGTATACATTCCAAGGCAAGTCTATCAATGTTTGCAAATAGCTCAATTGTACATTATAATCGGGCGATTGAGAGTTTATGTGTTCTAGTTTGGACAGTTCTTTTTCAAAAACTTTTGCTACGTCTTTGCTCCATTTCTTTTGGGCAGCTTTGTTGCGAAGCTCTTCTATGTCGTTTTCCTGACTGTTGCCCAACTCTTCCATGATATTCTTGACTTGTTGTTGCAAAAAGTATTCTTTTTGCTGTTTGTCCAAGTCGTCACGGGTACGTTCTTGAATGGTTTGTCGCAAAGTTGCCAGTTTGATTTCCTTATTCAGAATACGCAAGAGAGCATAAGTTCTTTCTGTTATGCTGTTGATGGAGAGCAAACGGAATTTGTCTTCCAAAGTCAGATAGAAATTGGTACAAATGAAGTTCACCAACACATCGTCGGAATCCATGTTTTTTATCGCAAAGGCTATATCCGGTGCTATTTTGTCCGAAACTTGTATGTAGTGCAAAGCCTGTTCTTTCAATGCTTCGAGCAGAGCAACAATCTCGTCGGATTTCAAATTGAAACTTTCTTCTTCGACAATGGAAACGGTTCCCTTCAAGTAAGGAGTAAGAGAAGTAAGCTTGTCTATCTTTACTTTGGGGCTGATGGCTTGCAATATGGCGGTTGTTGTCTTTCCGGGCATTTCGAATATACGCAATACACGCCCGATAACCGCGTAGGGAAACAAGTCTTTCAATCCCGGCTCTTCTATATCCGGATTGTTTTGTGTGGCAATGACTATGGGACTTTTGCTTTTCAAAGCCGCAGTAATCAGTTTATGCGTAGAACGTCTCCCTATATTTACGGGCATTACTACGTTGGGGAACATTACCAAATTTCTGAGTGCCATGATAGGCAATTCTCCATCAAGTTCTTCCAGTTTGATGTTTACGGGGACTGTCTCTACTTCTGCCAACATCGCTATATCGTCATGTTCTGAGCTCATCAGAATCTTTTCTGTTTTGTTTTTTTTATTCATTATCGTCAGATGTCAATGATTGCGGTTTTTGTTGCAAACCGGTTGCAAAAATAATACTATTCGTCCGAAATGCCTCTATAACCGCTTGGCTTTACGGTTATTTATCGGAATGTCTTGTTTTCCTGTCATCACGAACTAGCGTATCTTTGCATACTTTACTATCAAATAGTATGCCAAAACAGTTTTTTCGCTTTAAGCAATTCTCCATTGCACAAGACCGTTGTTCGATGAAAGTCGGCACCGATGCTGTTCTTCTGGGAGCGTGGGTTGATGTTCGGAATGCAAAGCATATCCTTGATATAGGTACGGGAACAGGGATTATTGCGTTGATGTTGGCGCAGAGAAGCACTGCTTTTATCACCGGAATAGATATCGTGGAAGAGGCGGTGGAGCAAGCAAAAGAAAATGTTGCTTCTTCGCTGTGGCACGATAGGATAGAGATACTCCGAGCAGATGCTCGTGACTTTGGGCAAGAAGAAAAGCAATCCTTCGATTTGATTGTAGCCAACCCTCCTTATCACACGGAACAAGTCAAGAGTCCCGATGCCGTACGCGATATGGCAAGACACGTAGACAGCCTTTCTTTCTCACAACTGCTCGCTACAGTGGAACGATTGCTATCGGCAGACGGAACTTTTTCTGTCGTCTTGCCTGTTTCTGCAGCATCCGAGTTTATAGGGATGGCTTTGCAACAACGATTATATCTTAGTAAAAGACTCTCGGTGCACGGAAGAGTGGGGAAGCCTGCCAAACGAGTGCTCCTCTCTTTCACCAGACGCAACGATTCGAACTGTGAGAACGAAGAATTATACATAGAAACATCTCCGGGAGTCCGTACAAGCGAGTATGACGAATTGACAAAACCTTATTATTTGACATAAATCTCGAAGAACAATATCCTCGTGTTTTTCTTATCCTATAAAAGTTTTTTTGTTTCAATCGCGAGTTTGGTAGAACATCAAACTCTTGTATGAATACAGTGATTTTTTACTTGTATTCCGCTTTGCAAAACATTCCTCCTCGTAACTTCTTAACTCAAAAACTTAGAACTTCAACTTGACTATATATTGCCGATTTGATAGCAACATGTTGTCAAGTCGATAGCATCATGTTGCTATCGCGATAAGAACATGTTGTTATCGCGATGACAACAGCGTCAAAGAATGTTAACA
>JBGXXU010000114.1:0-24412 GCA_041814865.1 Phocaeicola sp.
AAATGCACCGACAATGGGTTTCACAATACTTTTTTTCATATGCTTCACTGTTTAGAGTGTCCAAAAGTAGGGAAAAAAGAGCAGAAAAGAAAAGAAGCATCCTGAAGGCGAAGAGAAACACACTGCCGTCTGTTTTGTCCGAAAAAAGAAAATCATTCGTCCCATGAGTTGGTCATATCATACAACAAATAGAAATGGCGGTCATTAACCGCCATTTCTATTTGTCACGTATACCAACTATAGGAACCGTCTTTTCCATACCCGATTTGGTGGGATATTTGCATATCCCTATTTGTTTAGCACATTTACCGGAAGGCATCTTAATAACTTGCTCATCATAGTAAGACTCTCCGTTCTCATTCAAAAACAACACAACCAGTCCCGTTGGTATCATATCTTCAAGCATTTCATAAGCTAAGGCTTCACCTGAATCCAAAACTTGAAACACCTGAAAAGAATTTTCACTTATACATTCTCCTTCTTTTTCAAATAATGTAATTCCATTATTATAAGTGGAATTCTCACCAGTAGACGTGGGACTTCCACTAGTAGACGTGGAATTTTCACCGGTTACAAGCATCGAAACTATAAACAATAGAATAGCTCCGGTAACAACCCCTCCAATGAATATGAATACTTTCTTCATAGTTGTCCTTATTCAAATCTCCTCCAAATCATTTTTGATTTTGGCTTCAAGATTTTGCGAGTCTCGATAGCGAATCATTACCATACCTTCGTAAGTGGCGGAAGACTTTTCAATCGAAAGTTCTATTTTGCCACCGGTCACTTCCCACACGCTACCATATAGAACTTTCCCCTGATGCACTTCCATCATTAAAAGGATATTGGAATCTGAACCGGCAGGATTGTTTTCGTTTGAAATCGTCGGCTCGCCATATTTACGAACGTATAATACTTTATAATAGTTGTAGGTATCAACAAGGGTTTTCCACTCTCCACTTGGTTCAAAGAGAACGACAACCGTAAAAACGTTTTTCCCATCGTTTGTAGCACCTACACCTACGCTTGCTTTACGACCTGCAAAGTCTCCGGAAAAAAAAGCACTCGTGTTTTCACGACCAGTTGAAGTAAATCCTTTGGATTTGAGTTTTTGACAGAATTCTGTCAGACTTCCCTTAATGGGAATACCCTTAAATGAGAGATGTTCTTGCGCCATGATGTCAATGGCAACAAAGAGTACTGTTAGAATGATTACAATTTTCTTCATTTTCATTATATTAATTGATTGATTATATAGTGATTACTAAATTGAGGTTTTCAATGGATATCCTATTGAGATAAACCATTTAAGATAAGAAATACATCTTTAATGTCGTTGAACTTTTGCCCCTTATAAATAGGTTATCTTTTCTCGATTGCACCTAACGCTATCTTTTGGTCATGGCTTACGCTCATTCCAATTCTCTACTGCCAGACGATTCACTACCCCAATAATATACTTGTACTTGCTCATATCTACATTGTTTGATAGTACAATTTTGCTTGATGCTGATGCACAAGATATCATGTTACAATAACGGCAATAGGTATTATTGACTTATAAGCTTCCGTTTCATCTTCGCTTTGTCTATGGCTCTTTTAGTTCCAATTGAACCGTTAATTACGCAGAAGCGTGGAACTGCAAATGCCACGTCTTAGTTCGGAGGTCGTAGGAAACCTTAGATACAGATATGAGATATAGCAGCCCACGCTATAGCGTGAGAACCACTATGCTATCCCTTGTATCTAATCTGAAAATTTCCTACGTTTCCAAACTACAAGATAAGCATAACGCTTCTTTCTTTTCTAATATGTTTTGGAATGGGGTATCCCAATCCGAATACGAAATTAATAAAAAAAACGTGATAATCATTTATCTTGTAATATATTTCTCCACTTGCTGCATGAAATGGCAATGCTCTTACAGTTTGAATCCTGATACACATTCCTGAGAAGGCGAAGAGAAACGTGTGGAGATATGGCAATCTCCTCGCACCTCGTCAACTCATGAATTTTGAACTTCAAATTAGCAACATATAGCCGATTTGATAACAACATGTTGTCAAGTCGATAGCATCATGTTGCTATCGCGATAAGAACATGTTGCTATCGCGATGACAACAGCGTCAAAGAATGTTAACAACATAATCGCATCGAGAAGGCATTGCAGAGCCGTTTTCTTTTTATCACAAACGGGTGTTTGCGGGGCTTTTTCGGAGTTCAAAAACACGATACGGCAATCGTATTTTGTACAAATACACATTTCCACCAAGCCTTATATATCCATCCTGTAATCAAAACAAAAAGCCGTCCCGGAGCATTATCCGAAACGGCTTTTATGCTGCATGGTTCCCGGTCGTCATCGCAAACCGAGAACAAGCCTTATCATCAAATCAGGTATTTCAACAAGAAGATACCTGCCAATATATACGTACCGATACTTATCTTTTTGTAATTTCCGCAAATCAGGTTGATAGCCACATAGCTAAGCAGTCCCCAAACGATACCGTCGGAAATACTGTATGCCAGCGGAATGAAGATAAGACAAACGAATGCCGGAATAGACTCGCTGTAATCCGTCAATTCTATCTTCACAAGGCAGGTTATCATCATCAAACCCACCAATACCAACACCGGTGCGATAGCTGCAGCAGGAATAGAAAGGAAGAACGGCGCAAAGAACAACGCCACAAAGAAACAAACGGATGTAGAGAAAGCCGTAAGCCCTGTACGACCGCCTTCGGCTACACCGGAAGCACTCTCCACAAAAGTTGTGATGGTACTTGTTCCCATCATGGCACCCATTGTCGTTCCCACAGCATCTACCAAGAAAGCCTTGTTGAGGCGAGGTATTCTGCCATCCTTCACCATACCCGCCTTAGTGGCAACTCCCACCAACGTACCGATGGTATCGAACATATCGACAAAAAGGAAAGTAAATACCACTATCGCCATTTCTTTGGTGAATATCTGTTCCCAATTCATCTTGAAAGCAATGGGTTCGATAGAAGGAGGCATACTGAATATACCATCGAAATGTGTCAATCCCATAGGAATACCCACCAATGTCGTTGCCACGATACCGATAAGCAACGCACCACGCACATTGCGCACAAGCAAGACAGAAGTAATCACCAATCCTATAAGTCCCAGCAACGCACTGCCACTTGTCACATTGCCCAACGTAACGAGTGTCGCTTCGTTGTTGACTATAATACCTGCGTTTTGCAAACCGAGAAAAGCAATAAACAGACCGATACCAGCCGCCACCGCATTCTTCAAGTTATGCGGAAGTGCGTCCACTATCTTGGAACGCAATTTCGTAACAGAAAGCAAGATAAACAGTAAACCTTCGAGGAACACTGCCGTCAAAGCAAAATCCCACGATTTACCCATACCTAAACACACGGTAAAAGCAAAGAATGCATTCAATCCCATACCCGGTGCCAAACCGAAAGGCAACTTGGCATATACCGCCATCAACAACGTGGTCACGGCAGAAGCTATGGCAGTGGTAGTAAAGAGAGCACCTTTGTCCATTCCTGTTTTACTCAGAATATCGGGGTTGACGGCAAGAATATATGCCATCGTCAAGAATGTAGTGATACCTGCAATGATTTCCGTACGCACGGTAGTCTGTGCAGGGTCAAAACCGAATAGTTTCTTCAACATGGTCTTATACTATTATATTAAGGTAAAAAGATAGATTAGAAACTCCACTTGGCTGCAAGCGTAGGAATAACATGCCAACCTTTCATAATGGCGAAGTTGTGCGTGATTTCACATTCCGTACCGATACTCAGGTTGAAGTTTTCGCTTATACCTTTGAACTTGTTCAAGTTCACCCAAAATTGCGGTTCCGTAATGAAAACGTAATCGTGCTCATTGCCTTCCATATCCACGTGCTTTTCTTTCCAAAAGTCTGCAAAGCCGGAGAAAGTAAACTTACCGCCGTTCAAGTGCATGTACCATACACCCGTCAGCTGAAAGCTATTCGGTTTCGGGTTGTGGCGCAAATACTTGTAAAGAGCCATAAGCGTAAATCCTTTGGAGAAGTCTTTGTTATTGTAAGCATAACTGGGACCTGCCAAATAAGCATCGTTGATGTGATTCAATCCGCCATTGTATTCGATGTGTGCAGAAACAGGAGCATCCCAAAAACGCAACTCTCGCGCAATTTCCCAATAAGCCGACACTACTTTGCCTCCTGCATAATCCATGTCTACAAAGAAGAAAGTATTACCCCATTTGTCGGGCTTAAACATTTCCACCGTAGTAGTCAGTTTCGGTCGTCCTTCGAGTTCGTCATAAAGTTTGCCACCGAAATCATAATGCAACTGTACGTTTTGAGCTTTGCTCACCATAGAAAACCCACATAACAAGAGGGCTACAAACAGTAATTTCTTCATAAGAGTTTATTAAGAGTTGATAAATAAAAAGATGATTTTCGACAGAAGATTTTTCCTTGCCCAGAAATACGCGCAGGAAAATGAGTGACAGAAGAGAAGCCACTACTTGCAAAAAAAGAAATATCCGAATGCAACTCTTTCGGGCCACACTCCATAATACAAAAAACACAATCATGTACTACTATCGTGATATTTTTGCAAAACTACGTAAAAAGAAGAAAAGTATTCCTATGCCGAAATACTTTTCTGTCCTAATGCATATAAGCAACTCACCAAACACACGATATAATCACCCTCTGAATTTCCTACGCAAACATTTTATTCCTAACCAAATACCCGTAAAACTTACTCCCACTCCCATGAGCAACAATGTCCACATAACAAGTGTCCACAATGCAGGGTATTTCACCAAAACAGGAAATGCCAATGTATGCGGTTTCTTATACATCCACATGGAAAGCCGACTACCTTGGTCTATCACACGTGTATTTCCCGTCGCGGGGTCTACATACAATACAGTGGCATATGCATCGCCCAATGTAGCCTTGTATACAGGTAACGGTAATTTGTGCCTGCGGTCTATATAGTATTCATCATACTCTTGCAGTAATTCGATGTGCTGCAATGTATCGTTGCAAGCTTTTTCTATGGCATGTACAATTTGCCCTTTCGTCAAAGACAAAGGACGACAATCCGTCATATCCCAAACGACTGTATTATCTTGCGTTTCGATGCGTAAAAGCGGACGACTGTCGAAACTTGTCCATGTAATGCGCTTTGCTTTTGGTACAGCATGTAATATCCTGCGATAATCTGTTGTCCAACGATGTTGGGCAACGACTGTTCCTTCCAACAAAATACGAGGCTTATCTTTCGGCACTCCCGATACCCATTCAGGTACATCTACCAGTGACATCATACCACTGAACACCCAAGCAAAAACGAAAAATCCGCTTATGGTTCCCAACACATGATGCCACTTATAAGGCACTTTCTTATAAGGAGACTGCCAAATATATTTATTACGTTGTTTACGAGAAGAAAGGTACCTCTCCACTCCCATATACAAACCTATCAGTACCATGACACTACCCAGTGCTGAAAGAGTTACCACAACATTTATCCATAAATCCGCATCTTGCCGAAGAATGGTTGGATATATCCAATGAGGAACAGCTCCTAAATATGCCCAAAATCTCTCAAACGAAGTACTTTCACTCAAAACACGTCCCGAAACCGAAGATACATACAGCCATCTGTCTTCTCCATCTGCAAGTCTCACTCTGTAAAATGGTAAATCTTCTTTCAAACGAGAGAAAGGCGTCCATTGGTCTAATTCCGTGAGTGTATCCACACTTTGTACACTCGTCTGCCAACGGCTCGCCAGATTGTTCAAGAAAGTTTTGTCAATAACAGGAACGACAAGCGTATCGCCTTGTATACGGATACGCTTTTTCCCGCTTGATGCTGAAGCTGTGAAAAAGGTTTCACCCTGCAAATTAGTTTCTAATTGTAGGTTGTAAAACCTTGTTGTATCTACACCATGCCGAAACATGAGTCGTGCCAAAGAATCGGGAGAAGGCAGCTTATTTATATCCAGAGATGGAGAGTGTTGGAGCACTTCCGCATCTGTCATACGCGGATAACCATGATATATCATCACGATACCGGAAAGGAACCATACTAAAAACAATCCGCTTAATAACACACCCAACCAACGATGGAGTGCATAAAGAATACGTTTCATACATTAGAAAAAAGAGAGGGAAGACACACTCCCTCTCTTGCAGGTTTATAATTGATAATTGATACTGAAAAGCAAACTTGTCGGAGCACTGGGAACCAATTGGTCGCCCAAAGATTGCGCATAATACTTCGTATTGAAAAGGTTTCGCACATCAACAGAGAGTGTAACCTTATTTCGAAGCTGATAAGACACTCCTAAACCAACAAGCGTATAAGGGTCGTAAATGATATTCTCTGCATAGTTACGATACATCTTGTCCATGAAAGTGACATTGTAACGCAAACCCAATCCTTTCAAAGCGCCTTGTTCGAAAGTATAATTACCCAATGAATACCACTTGTGTTTCGGAATATGAGTGAGGAAATCTCCCGTATTTGTATCAAGAGGGAGTAATGGATTGGGCTGAATTTTTCCGTAACGTGCCATGGTAAAACTGTATCCCGTAGTTAAGTATAAGTTTGGCAATGGTGTAGCCGTCAGTTCCACTTCAAAACCTTTTGAATCGATAGTACCGACTTGCCCTATGATATTACGTTTCACATTCTTGCCTTCTATTATATCTTCACGCTGTCCAAGTGTTCTCAAGATATTCTTTTGCTTGATATAATAAGCCGAGAACTGTCCATTTAACCATTTAGTAATATCTGCGCGTACGCCCACTTCAAACTGCCAGCCCGTGCGCGGTTTGAAGTAACTCTTGTTCTTTTCCGGAATAAACTCATGCCCATCGCTATTGATATATATGTTGCGAAGATTGTAGAATTGTCTGTAAGGCAGATAAGAGTTGGCAATGGAAGTATAGAATTGTACTTCCTGAACCGGAGCATACACAGCACCAAGACGATAAGTCAAAGCACCTGCTTTTGTGTATTCATATTTATCTTTACCCGGGTCTTTGAATTTACGTTTACCATCCAGTGCTTCTGTTCGTGCTGTTTCATAATGATAAAAATCATAACGTAACGCTGCCAAAACTTGCCATTGCTTACTGAATTCTATCAAATTCTGTGCAAAAAGCCCATGACTGAACGTACGTGTAGGAATGGCTTGACTGAAACGCGTATCCATATACCCCATAGGACGAGGGTTCTCTACTGAAACAGGTGCCGTAAGTGCCGTTCCTAGCACATCCGTACCAACCTTGTAACCCGTATAACTCGTACGACGCATATAAGCGAATGTATATCCGCCGGCATAATTATGCTTGATATTACCCGTATGGAAAGAACCATCCAAACTTATCTGGTTTTGGAGTGTGTATGCCATATGCGAAAAGCGCAAAGGAAACGTATAAACCACAGAATCCATATCCATATATTGCTTCTTATTGTCCTTTATTATATAGTAAGGATAGACAGGCTTATCACTTGTACGGTAACCCAACTCTTCCGTACTGAAATAATTGATGTCATCTTTGCTGTAAGAAACGTGTTCCGTCAAGCGCATATCGGGAGAAAAATTGTGTATGTACTTACCCGACACGTTCCATGAAGTATGGTACATGAAATCCGAGATACTGTTATAACGGTTGTTACGTGCAATACGAGGTTGCACCTGCCAAGGTTGAAGATAAACACTTCCATCTGTATGATATACCGTGGTACGCATGGTAGGTGGTAGCCCTATTTCTGTTCCGTAGTAATCTCGATTGTAACTACCACGCAATTGCCATTCTCCTTTTTCGCTGATTTTACCGCCTAAAGCGAGATATGTTTTGAAGCGTTTATTACCAGTATTGCGCCAGCCGTCGCTATTCGACCAGTTGAGCGAAGCCACATAGTTTGTATTACCAGCCAAATTTCCTCCCATGATAAACGTAGCACGACGATAATTCCAACTTGCCAAAGCCAGACGAGCATCCAAACGTGCCTTACCATCCGGTGTAAGACGTGTGATATTGAGTGCTCCACCAACAGCAGAATGTCCTTGCAATACCGAAGCCGGACCACGCAACACTTCGATACGTTCTACATCCGAAAGGTCGGACAAAGGGTAAGAGTTGATAGTAGAACGCTCATCACGCATGCCATCTACCGAAACAGGAGAATAGTCGAAACCGCGAATACTCAATTGGTCGAAACCGCCGTAAGTGGTGCGTATATTGATGCCTGAAAAAAAACGCGTTGCTTCGTTCATGTCGTAAATACCTCTTGACGTGAATTGTTTCGCATCGAGAAAACTTATACTCAACGGAAGCTTTGCCAATGAGACGCGCATACGGGAAAGTGCTTCGGGTGCTTTTGCTCGTGTACCTACCACATCCACGTTTTTGATAGCAAACGTGGTATCGGAAAAATTAGTGTACTTGTCTTTCTTGGGTGTCTGTGCCTGCAATACTCCTGCAAAACACAACAATGCCACCGAGATAATTGTCTGATTGAACTTCTTCATTTCTTTTATTGCATTTGTTGTTAAGTTTTCTCTCACAAATACGAAGCCCGAAATCATCAACATATAATCAAGGAATACAAACAAAACGATACCTGCTATAACAATATCTCATGAAAAGACATGAGAGCGGCACATCCGAACGTTGTATCGACCTTATAGCTTATTCCCGAGCTTGGTTTATGGCGTTTAGAGCAGGTCTCCTGACTTATACCTTCTTTCTTTATGCATCCACCTTCCCAAAACGCAGGTTTCAGTGGTATATCGGATGCGAAAGCGATGTGCAACGGCACATACAGAGTACTTACAGTAGCGGGTACTGTGTCGGATTTGCACCGACTTCCCTTACAAGACCCCGCGAGGTCTTTACTCTAAAGCGATGACAAAATTATAGTTCTTTCTTTTATTTATCAAAAAACACCGAGACATTTCAATGCCGGCAGGATATACACATTACCAATTCATTGTGGAAAAGGGTACAATGATTACTTTTGTCCGTCGTTTCAAAAACAAAGACAAACAGTAAGTCATGCAAATTCTTATCTTCGACAACTACGATTCGTTTACTTACAATCTTGTACATCTTGTCAAAGAATTGGGCTATACCGATGTGGAGGTTCACCGTAATGATGCGCTTCCTTTATCTGAAGTTGAGCGTTTCGATAAAATCATACTTTCGCCGGGTCCCGGTATACCGTCGGAAGCAGGACAACTTTTGCCTCTTATCAGGACTTACATGAGACATAAGTCTATTCTGGGAGTTTGCTTAGGCGAGCAAGCCATAGGCGAAGTTTACGGTGCGACACTGCACAATCTCGACCAGGTTTATCACGGGGTTTGCACCCAAGCACACATTGTGGCAAACGATTATATCTTCGACGGGCTGGGAAAAGAAATAGAAATAGGACGCTATCATTCCTGGATTGTCGGCAAAGAAAATTTTCCGCAAGATTTAGTCATTACAGCCGTAGACGAACAAGAACAAGTCATGGCACTTCGCCATCGGGAATACGACGTACACGGCGTACAGTTTCATCCCGAATCCATATTGACACCTTGCGGTGCCACCATCATCAATAACTTTTTACGACGCTGAACGCATCAGTTTGCCCCAATGTCTGTAACCCAAAACAGACATGAAAAGATTGACAAGAAAAGCCATGGCTGATATATAATTGCCATCGTAAAAAAAGACGATACAACTCGCCGCATTGGCTATCACCCAACAAATCCAATGTTCGCGCCATTTTCTTGCCAACCAAATCATACCTACCACCGAAGTAACCGAAGACAAAACATCTGCCCATGGCAAAATACTCTCTTGTCGCAAACCCCAATAGACAGGCAAGGCAATAGACACCGCCACCGACAAACTGAGCAAAAGAGGACGAAAACCGATATGTGTGATGGGCAGCTCCTTTTTATCCTCTTTCTTTCGCAACCACATCACCCAGCCGATAATGCTCGTTATAAAATAGTAGATATTGAGTGCGACATTACCATAGAAATGTGTTTCCCAAGAAATAACAATCCATGGTATCGGCAAAATGATGCCTACGGGCCAAAGCCAAACGGAAGCACGATATTCCAGATATACCCACACGAAAGTGAGCAAGGTGGTACTCAGCGTCAACCAATTTTCGGTAAGAAAGTCTACGACAGGGTGCAGTGTTTCCATTACATATATTTACAGGATGACACCAAAGGTAGACATTACCGACGAAAAGGCAAAAGCATGCTCGTGCATCAAGATGCGTTTCCACAAGTCATAAAAAGACTTTTCTCACCTTGTCGAGCAGGCGAATACCCATGTCATACGCTTTGTTTGTACCACAGTGTCGAAACTAACGACAATCTCTGATACGTTCTATCAGCTCATTGCCCAAGTCTGTTTTTACTCTAATGTGTTCCAAGACCGCTGTTACGAAAGGATTATTTTCAAAGACTCCGCGTACCTGCTCGAAGTCTTGTTCTTTTTCGCTTTGTGTACCATCCGTACCGAAGCCCGTCATGCTGGCTAGCGAAAATTCTTTCTTCGCATCTTCGTATACCATCTTATCAAGACCAACGACAGCAGTTTTCCATTTCTCTACGATGGCGATGATGTCTTGCGCCGTGATGCATTCGGGCGTTAAACCATAAAACTCCAGCATACGTTCGTATGCCCAGGTCCATTCGTAAGTATAATAATTGCGGTGCATCTCAGCAAACCCGGCATTGATATCTTTCAGTGTTCGGACAGTACCGTTTTCTATAGCATCCAACAAGTTTTCCACTTCGCTTTTAGGTGCGATAAGTCCCGAGATATCTACCCACTCACCTGTACCTATCGGTGTATCGGGGAGCAGGCGTTGGCGTATCTCCGCATTGGTCTTGAAAGGTATTTCCTCCAAACGTTTGATGACAGAATTTCCCAAAAACTTATGTATTGCCATCTCGTAGTACCCTATGCCTTTATGCAAGGCGGAATTATTGATTTTGGCACTGTGAAAAGAGTATATCTCCGACAGTTCGCCCGAGACACGTCGCAACTCTTGCAATTTGGCACGTCCTTTCATCATTTTATATATGGTATACGGACTGAGCAGATTGTAGTTAATGCAATCCAGTTTGTTCGGGTCTTGGCGTTTGTCGCGCTTCGGCCATTTCTGTGCGTCGCGGATGGTACCTACACTGCGCAAGTTCACGCCCGGTACTAGATAAGTGGTGTTTTGTTTTTCGATGAGATAAGAGAATGGGAGGTTCGATGTATCCGAGTGATTGACATGTCGCCCCATCACAAGCGAAAAAGCACCCACACGAGACGGCCACAAGATATAAGAGTCGGAAGTGGTCTTTGCTCCCCGCTCCACTATACCCTGATGAATGGGACCGAGTTTGTACATGTGATTGCTCTGATTGGAACCCGAACCGGCGTTCATGAAAGAAAACATTCCGGCAATAAGCAAAGTGGACTTGTGATGCGTGACGGTATAGGGACCTGCAAATAAGGCACAGGCTTCGCCGTTTTCGCCCTGACAATTGCTGAAAAAGAGGGAGTCGGAGGCGGAATAGTTGTGTCCCAACTGACAAGCCTGTCCCACGAAACAACGTGTCAGCATGGCACCGTCTTCTACGCTCGAACCAGAAGAGATGATAAAGTCGTCGCAAATCACACCATGTCCTATGTGTACGGGAGCGTGTGCATTGCTGTTGATACTGCCATTGCAAAGTCGTGCCGTTCCCTGTATGCGACAATGACTGCCTATTCGCACATTGCGGATGGTACCTACATTGATAATGGAGGACGACTCACCAATGCTGCCTCTTTCGGAAGCATGTTTTTCGGCATAAACGTCAGTGATTTCTTTTAAGCATTCTATCAATTGCGGACGATAACGGTAGAGTGCCATGATATAAGCTATGTGTGCCGAGAGTTTATCGCTGATGTAGACTTCCCTTCCCCCGGTTTCGTTCAGAACGGATACGGGAGTACCATTGCCGAATGTGGCTTTTCCTTCCACGAAGATGCAATCTGCGTTCTCGATGAATGTTTGTTCGCCGATGTTGTAATTGGCGATATAGTTCTGGATGTTTTCTATATAGCAATCGTTGCCCACATCTACATTGTGCAATGTCACATTGCGCAGACCGGCATGTTTCCTGATACCACCGGGCAAAAGAAATACATGGCGGAACGTTCCCAAAGCGATTTCGCCCGAGAAGCGTACGTTGTGTATATGTTCGCTATCGAATTCTTGTGCCACTTGAATGCAATCCCAATTTTCAGCCGTACAGCCTTGAGCTTTCAGTGCCATCACCTCTTCCGGTGTCAGGTGTCTTTTGTTTTTCATCATAGTTTATATATTAAAGTAGGTGAGTTCGATGTAAATCTCGTTTGCTGTGTTGCGACACAAAGATAGAGATATCGAAGAGAAAAACATTTCTTCTATTCTCACAACTTGCAGCTGAGTCTATTGTTCTTCGAACCAAGAACTGCACACGGCTTTTCTTCCTCGTATTTCGCTCACGCAAAAAGTATATTAACAACAGAACGCTGTCCGAACAGCTTCCCGACAGGGTGAAGAGAAGAGTATGACAGTGTGGAAAAAGGTACGTTCTACTCCTTATTATATATAGAGGAAAAACCTATACGAAGATGTAAAAAACAGCGATTCTCACCATAGTGAAAACCGCTGTGACAATAGTTCGTAAATCTCCTTTTCCTTAGAAAGAGTAAGCCAAACCCAAACCGAAGACTTGGCGTACCTGAAGTTTCGGACCTTCTTGCACACCATTCTTCACGTTCTTGATGTCGTCGTCGTAAACGAGATTGACCGCGAAGTTGGCAGAGATGTATTTATTCACTTTGAAAGCCAAAGTAGTATCCCAATTTACATCCACATTTCCGAAGTTGTTATTGTAAGCAGAGAAGAGTGTCAACTTGCTGATGAGGCTGATGTTGTCTGCTATGTTGGTAGAATAATTGGCAACTGCCGTAGCACCAAATTCAGCCAGCAACTTCTTACCCGGAGTTACACCGTATGCTCCCGCATCGGAAAGTGCTTGGTCTGTGACAAAAGTGAACTTGCCTGTAGCAGGAGAAAGAAAGAGCGAGAAGTTGTCTTTCGGTTTATAGTCGAAACCGATGGAAGTCGTCAGATAACCCGGTGCCATGAACTTGGAGATGGGTGCTATGCCGTTGGCTTTGTCTGTGGCAGAAGCATAACCTTTGTCGAACTGCGTCAAGAAGTCAGCCAACACAGCACCATACCAATGTTTGCTGATACCATAACCCACTTTAGAAGTCAGGTTCAGTTTGTCAAGGCTCTTTTGCCACTTGTTCGTAGAGGTATAAGTTTGTCCGAAGTCTGTTACCAAAGCATTATCCCAAGTCCATCTGTCTTTCTTATAGTTGGCATTTGCGTTGAGATAGATATGCCACGCCACAGAATTGTCTCCACCGGCAGCCCAGTTTGACAAAGCTGTCTGTGAAAGATTGATACCACCTACGTTTTTGAATGTCCAATTGGAAGTTTTCTCATTTTCATCTTGTGCAGATGCTGTGAATACGGCAGTCAAAGCCACCGCAATAAGAACGAATGTTTTTTTCATTTTGATTTGTCTTTGTTACTACATAGTTTTGTCTATCGCATGCAAAGTTAATAATTATTCCATCTGTTTGTAATATCTCCCTTATACGACAAAAACGAGCCTCTGTCTCACGATGAGTGAAAACAGAGGCTCATTTATGATATCTCCGTCGAAACGATTTATCGCACGATATTCATTTCTTTGATAAGACGTGTACAGCCTGCAAATTTGTCGATGACAAAGAGAGTGTAACGTATGTCTACGCAAGCGGCACGTTGCAACTCCGGATTGTAAGCGATATCGCCCGTCAAACCTTCGTAGTTGCGGTCGAAGCCCGTCCCTATGAGTTCTCCTTTTGCATTGAACACAGGCGAACCCGAATTACCGCCGGTGTTGTCTGTGGCAGTTACGAAACAGAGCGGCATACGTCCGTCGGGAAGTGCATAAGGACCATAGTCTTTCTTTGCATACAACTCTTTCAGTCTTTCGGGTACTACGAATTCCTCGTTATTGGGGTCTTCTTTTTCCATCACGCCGTCCAGTGTTGTGTAATAAAGATACGTCAGACCGTCTTTCGGAGTGTAAGAACCTATTTTTCCGTACGTAAGACGAAGCGTAGAGTTGGCGTCGGGATAGACAGACAATCCTTTCGCTTTCTTGAAAGCCAACACTTTTTCTACCCAAGTTTTGTGGGCTTGATTGTAAGCGTTGGTTTCCGCTTTCATTTCTTTCTCCGTAAACTTGTATCCTTCGTCCACCGAATGGGCATAGCGTGCCATGAGGTCGTTGGTAGCAACTTCCACTGTCGGATTTTTCAGAAACTCTTCGAAACGTGCTTTGCTTCCGAAGATGGAAGTATCGAAGCAAGCATCCACAAACTTGTCTACACTTCCTCCGAACTCTTTATCTATTACGGAGAATATGCCGATACGTTCGTTTGCCGG
The DNA here is from genome assembly GCA_041814865.1 of Phocaeicola sp. GTDB lineage: Bacteria > Bacteroidota > Bacteroidia > Bacteroidales > Bacteroidaceae > Phocaeicola. The sequence continues at coordinate 14,562 of JBGXXU010000114.1, forward strand.
AATGTAATGTGCGTACAGATTGATGAGTATCTTGGATACTTTTCTATCTACTTGCAAGTTGTAGTCTTTGTTGAAAAATTTTTCGCCTTTGGTTTTCAAATCCTTAACGGCTTTTTCTGTCTTTTGTTTGTCGCCGGCTTTCAATGCTTCCACAAGACCGCTCAACGATGGCACTTTGGAGAACTCCGTGCCAAGCATCAATGCTTCGTAAATAGCTTGTTGACGATACACATAGTTGAAACGTTTGCTTACGATGTCTCTTATCGTTTGGAAAGCTTGTGCTCCTTCGGTATCGCCTTGTGCTTTGCAGAAGTCAAGCACTTCCTGCTGTTCGCGTTTCTTACGGTCGAGTACTTTCAGACTTACGAGTCCTTCATTCATACCGATGGCGTTCTTCCAATAATTGGCAGAATATGCATATTTCGATGCATACTGTATACGTGTGGCTGCATCTTTGCTCATTTCTTCGCCCAAAGCCTGCAAACGTGCCGTACGTATCTTGTCGCGCATGAAGTTGGTAGTTTTCATGCGTTCTTCTACTTCATCGCTAATCATATAACGCCAATTGCGTCCCGGAAATCCCATGACAAACGTGAAGTCGCCTTCTTTCACACCGCCTGCATTGATGACGATAGATTTCTTCACTTCCAAAGGAACATTGGCGGGACTGTATTCTGCCGGATTTCCTTTCTTGTCTGCATAGATACGAAAGAGCGAAAAGTCGCCGCAATGGCGTGGCCACATCCAATTGTCCGTATCGGCTCCGAACTTACCGATGGAAGAAGGCGGTGCTCCTACCATACGTACGTCGCGATACACTTTCTTGACAAAGAGATAATACTTGTTGCCACCATAAAACGGTTTCAATTCCAAGATGCGGAAAGCATCTGTTTTGATTTTCTCTTTTTTGGCAAAGCGTGCTGCTACTTTGGAGAGATAAGAAGGAGAGAGATAGTTTAAGCCTTCCGGGTCGGGGTCTTGCTTGAGTTGTTCCTGTACATAACTTGTCACATCAAGGATTTTCTCAATGAATGTTATCTCCAATCCTTTGCAAGGCAGTTCTTCGGCATCGTTCATCGCCCAAAAACCGTCGGTGAGATAATCATGTTCCACAGAGCTGTGTTGCTGTATGTAAGAGTAACCGCAATGATGGTTTGTCAAGACCAAGCCGCGAGAAGAAATCACTTCGCCCGTACAACCTCCACCGAAATGCACGACTGCATCTTTCAAACTGATATTGTCGGGACTGTAAACTTTGTCGATGGAGATGTCCAAACCCAACTCACGCATGACGACGGCGTTTTGCTTTTTTATATCTGTGAGCATCCACATCCCCTCGTCGGCAAAACCGACAAGGGTAATTGTGGATAACGCCAAACTTAATAACGTCTTTTTCATCTTTCTGCTTTATTCTACAATGTGCATTTCGTCGATAAGGTTTTTGCAACCGCCCAGTTTCTCTACGATGAAGAGTACGTAGCGAATATCCACCGAAATGGTACGTTGTTTCTTGTTGTCGAAGTTGATATCTCCACTCAATGATTCCCAGTTTCCATCGAAAGCCGTACCGATAAGTTCTCCGTTACCATTCATAACAGGCGAACCTGAGTTACCACCGGTAATGTCGTTGGTGCTGAGAAAACAAGTAGGCATTTCACCATTGGGTAATGCGTAGCGTCCGTAATCTTTTGCTTCGTAGAGTTCTTTCAGTTTGGCAGGAACTACAAATTCAGGATTGGTCGGGTCTTCTTTTTCCATCACACCTTTCAATGTAGTATAATAACTATAATGCACACCGTCCTTCGGTTCGTAAGATTTCACATTACCGTAAGTCAGACGCAAAGTAAAGTTGGCATCCGGTGCTTTGGGGGTGGGAGCATACATTTCGCACAAACCTCTTACATACGTTTTGTGATAGAGATTGATGTTTTGACTCAAGTCGTGGAAAATCTTCGACATTCCTGCTATCGTTTTCATTACGTCTGCAGAGTATTGTATGTGCAAATCTTTGTCGAGTGCTTCTACCGTCGGGTTGGTAATGAACGCCTTGAAGTTGTTTTCGTTGGCAAAGATGCCTTTTTCATAGCAAGCGTCCACGTAGGCATCCACATTGTTGTTGAATTGTGTGCGGATGGTGTTGTAGAAAGCAGGAAGGTCTTTTGCCGGCACTTTTTCTGCATAAAGCGGTATCAAGGCTTTGGCAACTTTACGGTCTACATTGTGGTCGTAATCCTTATTGTGCAGGTTGTTGTAAGCCTTTTGCAAAGCATCGAGTTGTTTTTGGATTTCTTTTTTGTCTTTCTTGTTCAACGCTTCTTTCAGTTTGTTGATGGTATTGACCGGTGCACGGAATTCGATACCCGAGTTGAATACTTCCACAAAGTATGTCAGTACACGGCGAGGTTCGCTCACTTGTTTTACATATTCATTGATTTGCGAAACCACAGCTGCGTATTCGCTGTTGTTTTGTGCTTTTGCGAATGCTTGGAATTTTTCTTCCTGTTCGAGTTTGGCTTGCAATACGCGATTGTCTTTGATAGCTTTGTTCATGCCGATGGAGTTCTTCCAATAATTGGAAGATTGAGCAAATTTGCTGGCATATTGGATGCGTATCTTATCGCTGGCAGCCATTTCTTTGCGCAATACGGCAAGACGCGCACCGCGTACTTCGATACGAGGTGTATTGCTACCATCCATGCGCAAACGTACTTCGCTTTCCGTCAGGTAACGGCTGGTAGAGCCGGGGAAACCCATAATCATGGCATAATCGCCCTCTTGCAAACCTTTCAAAGAGATGGTCAGGAACTTTTTCGCTTTCAAAGGAATGTTGTCTTTGTGATAGTTTGCCGGATTTCCGTTCTTGTCCGTATAAACGCGGAACATAGAGAAGTCGCCCGTATGACGCGGCCACATCCAGTTGTCTGTTTCACCACCGAACTTTCCTACCGAAGAAGGAGGAGCAGCCACCATACGTACATCATTGTAAGTCTTTATATAGAAAAGGTAGAACTTGTTTCCTTCATAGAAAGGCAGTGCCAAAGCAGACATTCCCGGTGCTTTGGCATATTCGCTGCTTTTGAATTGTGTGTCTGCCAACTTTTGCAAATAAACACGTCCGAAAGTTTTTTCTTCTGTCACTTTGCCCGACTTGACTTCTTCGTTTACCATATCCGTGATATCCACGATGCGTTCGATAAACTTGAATGTCAAACCCGGAGTAGGCAATTCTTCGGCAAAGCTTTTTGCCCAAAAACCGTTGGTCAAATAGTCTTTCTCTACCGAGCTGTGTTGTTGTATCGCATCGTATCCGCAGTGGTGATTGGTAAGAATAAGACCGTTCGGGGAGATGATTTCGCCCGTACAGCCACGTCCGAAGATACCTACGGCGTCCTTGAGCGATACGGCATTGGGGTTATAAATCTGGTCGATGTTCATTTTCAGACCTTGTGCTTTCATACGGTCTGCCAAGTTTTGTTCCTGCATCATTTGCAAGAGCCACATACCCTCATCGGCTTTGACGGTAGTTGTTACTGTCCCTGCACAGAATAATGCGACTGCAAGAACTTTCAGTTTTTTCATTCTCATTGTTCGTAAAGTTTATAAAGTTATTTGTTAGTAAGTTACATAAGGTTAGCGACAAAGATAAGTTGAGTTTCCGAGTTTTAAGGCTTTTAATCTAAGTTTTTCAAGAGGAAAACATGTACCATAAAGCCTCCGGCTCATGAAATTCCTCTTTTGCCTTATATCGAATTTACGTCAGAAACACCCTCTTTCTTGTACCTCGTCAACTTATAAACTTAGAACTTCAAACGATAATATATTGCCGATTTGATAACAACATGTTGTCAAGTTGATAGCAACATGTTGCTATCGCGATAAGAACATGTTGCTATCGCGATGACAACAGCGTCAAAGAATGTTAACATCATAATCGCATCGAGAAGGCATTACAGAGCCGTTTTATCAGTATTGAAAAAGCATTGTCGCGAGTGAATTTCACACAAAAATTCCACAGCTTCGTTTCACTAAAAACATGCTCTGCCATCTGCCCATACATCATTAAAGTAAAAGAATACGGCAACGCATCGCTCTTTTGCGTAATTTTGTATGCTTTCTATTGATAAACAGGAATGAAAATGAAACACATCATGAATAAACGCCGATGGATTTTCGGCTTCTTTTGCGCCATCTGCACCATAGGCATGGCACAAACGCGCACATTATACCGCATTTACCTCACGGACAAAGCCCACAACGAATATACAGTGTCGCAACCTCAGGACTTTCTCTCCGAAAGAGCCATTGCCCGAAGAGCCGGACAAAACATTTCCATCGACGAAACAGACTTGCCCGTAAGTCGATTCTATTTGCAACAAATCGAAGCACTGGGCGGTACGATAGTGACTACGGGAAAATGGCTCAATACTGCCATCGTATCAGGAAAGGACGAGCAATTTGCAGAACGCTTGGCGGCACTTTCTTTCGTAAAATCCATCAAAGAAGTGGGCGAACAAAAACCATCGGACAATACATCGAAGACCTCGAACGTAAAAAGCCAAGCCGAAAGAAAAAAGGAGTACGCCAAAGAGAGCGATACATACATGGAAATGACACAAAGAGGCGACTTGACAGATGTATATTACGGGCACGGAGCACACCAAATAGAATCTTTGCACGGCGATACCTTGCACGCGCTGGGATACAAAGGAGAAAACATGTATATCGCCATCATGGACGGCGGATTTTACAATGCAGACATCATAGAATTCTTTCAACGTACCAAAATACGAGGTACCAAAGACTTTACCGGACAGTATCCCAATGTTTATGGCAGCAATAAACACGGTATGCAAGTACTCTCCTGCATGGGAACAAACGTTCCTTATAAACTCGTAGGCACGGCTCCCGAAGCAGAGTATTGGCTGTTTACCACCGAAGTCAACGAAACGGAGCAACTCGTGGAAGAAGATTATTGGGTCAGTGCCATAGAATATGCAGACAGTTTGGGAATAGATGTGGTCAATACCTCATTGGGATACTGTCGCTTCGATAATGCTTGCCAAAACTACAACTATAAAGACCTCGACGGAAAACAGTCTGTCATGTCTGCCGCAGCCGACAAAGCAGTGGAAAAAGGGATTTTGGTAGTTTGCAGTGCCGGTAATTCAGGATTGGGACGCTGGAAGAAAATCACTACACCTGCTGATGCCTTCCATGTTTTGGCAGTAGGTGCCGTAGACAAAGAGGGTCACAATACGAATTTCTCTTCGATAGGAAATACAAGCGACAATCGCATCAAACCCGATGTCATGGCTTTGGGCGCAGAAACCGCAGTGATAACAACACATGGAAACGTCGGAAACAACAACGGAACATCTTTCGCCGCACCCATACTGTGCGGTTTGGCTACCTGCTTGTGGCAAGCCTGTCCTTGGCTCACAGCACTCGAAGTAACGGAAATCATCCGCTTGTCCGGTTCGGAAGCCGAATACCCCAATAACATCATGGGTTATGGCATTCCCGACTTCCGCAAAGCATACGAGTTGGCGTTGCAACGAAAACAGCCATGACACGTAGAGAAACACATATCACACTATTGGAGTTGAACGGGCTCATACGTCAGAGCATACAGCACTGCCTGCCCGATTCTTTGTGGATACAAGCAGAAACCAGCGATGTACGCATCGCTTCCAACGGGCATTGCTATCTGGAGTTTGTACAAAAAGATACACAGACACACAGTTTGTTAGCCAAAGCCAAAGGTATTATTTGGGCAAATAGTTTCCGACAAATCCGTTCGGTATTCGAAGAAGAAACCGGACAGCTTTTCACCTCCGGCTTGAAAGTCCTGATAAAAGTGCGTGTAGACTTCAACGAATTGTACGGTTACAGTTTGGTGGTAGAAGACATCGACCCCACTTACACGCTGGGCGATATGGCACAGCGACGCAAGGAAATACTCCGCCGTTTGGAAGAAGAAGGTGTTTCGACGATGAACAAAGAACTTCCTTTTCCGGATTTTCCACAACGCATAGCTGTCATCTCCTCGCCTACTGCGGCAGGTTACGGCGACTTTGCCGACCAATTACGACGAAACGATACCGGTATCGTATTCTATACCCGCTTGTTTCCTGCCATCATGCAGGGTGAACGAGTGGAACAATCCATTATTGCCGCACTCGACCGTATTTTTGTTACGGCAGAACAATGGGATGTCGTGGTTATTATTCGCGGTGGAGGAGCTACTTCGGACTTGACGGGTTTCGACACTTATCCGTTGGCAGCATCGGTGGCACAATTCCCTTTGCCTGTCATCACAGGTATAGGGCACGAACGAGACGATACGGTGTTGGACTTTGTAGCCAATGTACGTGCCAAAACTCCCACAGCCGCTGCCGAATTTCTGATACATCGTATGACGGATGTAGCCACACATCTACAATCTTTGATTTCTCGTTTGTCTGTCTTGCCAATCTCTATCATCGATAAAGAAAAGCAAAAGATGACAGAATGGGCAGAACGGCTTCCCGACATGGCAAACCGATACATAACAGAAAAGCATCACAAGTTGGCATGGCAGGAAAAACAACTAACACTGTTATGGGCAGCACGTAAAATACACGAAGAGTACAAGCTGGATGTTTTGCCACGACTCGCACAGCAAGCCGAGAGCAAAATCGTCAGAGAGCAACATCGCATAGAACTGTTGTCGCATCGTGCCGAAGCTCTTTCGCCCGAGCGTATATTACGAAAAGGATACTCCATTACCCTGAAAGACGGAAAAGTCGTTCGCCACAGTACACAAATCAATGCGGGCGACACACTCCGCACTATCCTTGCAAAAGGAAGCATAGAAAGCACAGTAATCGCAATCTCAAAAGAAAAAGCAAATGATAAAGAATAAGAAAATGACTTACAACGAAGCGGCAAAACGCCTTGAAGAGATAGTAAAGAACATGGAAGAAAACGAAATAGACATCGACGCTCTTCAAACACAATTGAAAGAGGCACAAGTTTTGATACGCTTTTGCAAAGACAAACTCTACAAAGCAGACGAAGAAATAAAGAAACTCCTGCAAACAGAAGAAGCGGGAAACAAAGAGAGCTAAAAAAGAATACGGCTCTTTTCACAAAGAGCCGTATTCAATTTTCAATAGGTATTAGTTTCTTAAGGTAAAAAGATTGTTTTCAGGATAACGGTGCAAAGATGTATTCTTTTTTTAGAACTACCAAACGCGGAAATATGTTTAATAACATATCGTTGTCTTTTTTCGGGCTTTTTACTAACAAAAAGCCATATATTCTTTCTCGTCATCACGTAAGCACCCCTTAAATATATAAAAATCATATTTTTAGCACCTTTTTCTAACTTTGTGTAAAACCGACACAAAGCAAAAGGCATGCGCAAAAGCACGTTTTCGCACAACAAGACAACCGTTCTTCCCGATAAATTCATAAGACCACAACATTTTCAATAACTCTCCGAACGGTTCCCATCTATAAAGCGCATATATATCGAAGCACGTTTATCCGTATCTTTGCCGTCGAAGCAGGTGATTTCGAAAATATAAACCGAAAGAAAACATGGCGCATCACAACGAATTGGGCAAAGCAGGAGAAGAAGCTGCCGTACGCTATTTGCAAGAAGGAGGCTACACCATATTGCATCGCGACTGGAAAGCCGGTAAGCGAGATTTGGACATAGTAGCAACAAATGCAGAGGGTACACTGGTCATTGCAGAGGTAAAGACCAGACGTAACACTGCTTACGGGACACCCGATACTGCCATCACCACACAAAAGATACGTCACATCCTCGAAGCCACCGAACAATACCTGCAAACATTCGATACAAATGCGCCCATTCGCTTTGATGTTCTTTGTGTCGTGGGGACGAAAGAACCTTTTCAAATCACGCATATAGAAGACGCTTTTATCTCTCCCATCTGGTAACAATTTACGACAATGACAACTCCCTACATCATCCGACTAAACGAAACCGACTCCACCAACGAATACCTGCGCCGTATGTTGCAGACTCATTCGTTGCCCGAATGGACAGTAGTCACCACCGAATTTCAAACAGCCGGGAAAGGACAAAAAGGTGCTTCGTGGGAATCTGCACGAGGTGAAAACATCATGATGAGTTATCTGTTGCGCCCTCATTTTCTACCCGTTCAACGACAATTTCTCTTGTCCAAGACAGGTGCTTTGGCAATAACAAAAGCATTGAACGAATACACGGAAGACATACGCATCAAATGGCCTAACGACATTTATTGGCGAGATTTGAAAATCTGCGGAACATTGCTGGAAACCGAATGGCAAGGTAACAAGATAGAAACCTGCATCTCAGGCAACGGTATCAATGTCAATCAAACAGAGTTTCTGAGCGATGCCCCCAATCCGGTATCTTTGCGACAAATTACAGGACAGACTGTGGACAGAGAAGAATTATTGCACAACATCCTGCGATATGCCATGCAATACTATGAAGACCTGAAAGAAGGAAAAGAAAACGAAATCATGACAGCCTACCATCAACAACTCTATCGAAACGAAGGTTTCCACCCATACGAAGACGCTAACGGATGTTTCGAAGCGGAAATCGTGGCAGTGGCTCCCTCGGGACAACTGACTTTGAGAGACACCGAAGGAAACGAACGACCGTACTGGTTCAAAGAAGTGAAGTATTTATGGTAGACAACAGCTATCGGGAGATACTAAGGATAGCCATACCTTCCATTATATCCAATATCACCATACCATTGTTGGGCTTGGTAGGCGTAGCCATTGTAGGACACTTGGGTGAAACAGCATACATCGGTAGCATAGCCGTAGCAGGTATCCTTTTCAACATGGTATATTGGCTATTCGGCTTTCTACGCATGGGTACCAGCGGACTTACAGCACAGGCTTTCGGACGTAAGAGTACGGACGAATGTCGGGAAATACTGCTCCGTTCACTCTTTATCGGTATCGGTGCCGGTATCTTGTTATGTCTTTTGCAAATGCCTGTTCTCCGAATTGCGCTTTATTTCATTGAGGCAAGTAGCGATGTGGAGCGTTATGCTTCGCTGTATTTCCGTATTTGCATTTGGGGAGCACCCGCCACGCTTGGTTTGTACAGTTTGAACGGTTGGTTCATCGGTATGCAGAATACGCGTTATCCCATGTTGATTTCCATTGTACAGAACTTGGTCAATATAGGTTGCAGTCTTTTCTTTGTCTTTGCCTGGGAAATGAAAGTGGAAGGCGTGGCATGGGGTGCTTTGCTGTCGCAATACACAGGTTTCATCCTTGCATTTGTCGCAGCAAAACGTATTCTTCCGTTGAAGTTCAAACGCCATTACGCACACGTATTCAAGCGACAAAGCATGTGGCACTTCTTCGCCGTCAACAGAGATATATTCTTCCGAACACTCTGTATCATAGCAGTGACTGTTTACTTCACTTCGGCTGGTGCGCTGTATGGAGATACCATACTGGCTGTCAATACGCTGTTGATGCAACTTTTCACGCTTTATTCCTATATCATGGACGGATTTGCTTATGCAGGCGAAGCTTTGGTGGGGAAATACTACGGTGCCAACGACAACAACCGATTGCACACCGTTATTCGCAAACTCTTTGTCTTTGCCGGATTGGTTTGCCTGTTCTTCACACTGCTGTACGGTCTGGGCGGACAAGAATTTTTGAGCTTGTTGACAGACGACAGGACGGTGATAACGGCTTCAAGCGCATACGTACCATGATATAGGAATAAAGCGTGAAGAGTTGCATCAACAGCGTATTGACAGCCAGTATTGTATCTCCATACAGAGCACCAGCCGAAGTGAAGTAAACAGTCA
>JBGXXU010000115.1:0-15741 GCA_041814865.1 Phocaeicola sp.
ATCACACTGTGTTCTTCTTGGGCTTTTCCCCGAAAGAAACAACGGTTCCTGCTGTATTGGCAGAACGTCTGACACGCGACTTCGGTTCTGTGGAGGCTTTCAAGGAAGCTTTTGGCAAGGCTGCCGCAGGTGTTTTCGGTTCCGGCTGGACTTGATTGGCTGAAGATGCGGAGGGAAAACTTGTCATCAAGAGTTATCCGAATGCCGGCAATCCTTTGCCCGAAGGTTTGAATGCCATCATAGGTATCGATGTGTGGGAACATTCTTATTATATAGATTACCGCAACAATCGTAAGGCATATATAGATGCTTTTTGGAAGTTGTTGGACTGGAATGTTGCCGCAAAGCGACTGAAGAAATAATCTGTCCGAGGCAAGTGTTTGCCTGTTCGTAAAAACAAACCTCCCGAATACTGCAACAAGTATTCGGGAGGTTTGTTTTTAGTCGGTACGGGATTATTTCTTCTTTTTCTTTTTCTGAAAAGCGGAGAAGTCGTAACCACCTTTGGGTGTGGAGGCTTCCATCAGTTCCATCCAGTCGTCTTTGCGGATGGGACCGCGTTTTTCCGAGTAACCGCGTTCTTCACGACTGCGCTTGTTCTTAGTTTGTTCATTGACTTTTTCCTTTTTCTTGCCGGCTTTGTCGCTTTTCCCATTGTTTTCGCCTGCCGGTTCCACGATGATGTTGCGTCCTTTGAGTGTGGCTTTGGAGAGTGCTTTTCGTACGGCGTTGGCTTGGTGTTCTGCCACTTCGAAGAAAGAGAAGTTTTGCATCAGGTCAATGCGTCCTATCTCTACGCGTTCGCGTTTCATATTGCGATTGATAAGTTCGATGATTTGCGAAGCGTACACGCCATCGGTTTTGCCTTGATTGAGGAAGAAGCGTACGAAACCTTGCTCTGCTTTGCGTGCCGATTTGTCTTTATCGGCATTCTTTCGTTCTTTTCTTTCGTTCTTGCCGTCCATCCATTTTACCTCTTCTATGTCTTCTGCATGTTGGTAGTAATTGAGAAAACGATTGAACTCGATGGATACCACGCGCTTGATGAGGTCTTCTTTGCTCAACCATTCCCACTTGCGATAGATGCCGGGAAGGAATGTTTCTATCTCTTCTTCGTTTACCTTTACTTTCTCAATGTCGTCGATTACTTTGATGAGTTGTTGTTCGCAAATCTCTTTGCCGGTGGGCAATGCGCAGATGTCGAACTTCTTTTTGATGATGCGTTCTATCTCTTTCATGCGTGTTTTTTCGCGCATGTTCATGATGGCGATGGAGATACCGGTTTTTCCGGCGCGCCCCGTACGTCCGCTACGGTGTGTGTAGCTTTCGGTATCGTCGGGCAATCCGTAATTGATGACGTGTGTGAGGTCGTTTACGTCCAGACCGCGTGCTGCCACATCGGTGGCTACAAGCAGTTGAAGATGTCGTTGTCGGAATTTTTGCATCACGAGGTCGCGTTGCGGTTGCGAGAGTTCGCCGTGCAGTGAGTCGGCATTGTAGCCATCTTTTATCAGCATGTCTGCTATTTCCTGTGTTTCTTTGCGAGTGCGACAGAATACAATACCGTAGACCTGCGGGTAAAAATCTACCACGCGTTTCAGTGCGAGGTATTTGTCTTTGGCTTGTACCACGTAACCGATGTGTTTCACATTGCTGCTGCCTTCGTTTTTCGTTCCGATGGTGATTTCCTTTGCGTTGCGAAGATAGGTATGTGCTATGCGTGCTATTTCCGGACTCATTGTGGCAGAGAACATCAGTGTGTTGCGGTCTTCCGGTACTTTTTCGAGGATGGCGTTGATACTCTCGGTAAAACCCATGTTGAGCATCTCGTCCGCTTCGTCCATTACTACGTTCACGATATTGTCGAGATGTGCCACGCGTCGTTCCATCAAGTCGATGAGACGTCCGGGTGTAGCCACTATCACGTGTACGCCTTTCTTCAGGCTGCGTATTTGGCTTTCGATGGAAGAGCCTCCGTATACGGGGAGTATCTTCAGGTTGTCCATGTATTTGGAGTAGTCGGTGAGGTCGCCGGCTATTTGTAAGCAGAGTTCGCGTGTAGGGCAAAGCACAAGTGCTTGCGGAACTACATCGTTTATATTTATCTTTTGCAGAATTGGTAAGCCGAAAGCGGCGGTTTTTCCTGTGCCGGTTTGTGCCAATGCCACTACATCGTTTCCGTCGCCGAGCAGATAAGGGATTACTTCTTCTTGTACGGGCATGGGATTCTCATATCCCATTTCTTCTATCGCCCTTCGTATCTCTCCCGAGACACCAAGTTCTTGAAATGTCTTCATTAAAATGTTTTATAAATCGAATTGGGTAGCAAAGGTACGGATAAGTTTTGAGTTTACGTGAGTTCGGAACAAAATAGCACTCACAAACAAAAGTTTAGGACTCCCCGACTTCGCCCCTTCAAATTAGCAACATATTGCCGGTTTGATAACAACATGTTGTCAAGTCGATAGCATCATGTTGCTATCGCGATGAGAACATGTTGCTATCGCGATGACAACAGCGTCAAAGAATGTTAACATCATAATCGCATCAAGAGGGTATCGTAGAGGCATTTTCCTTTCGTCAAGAATGCAGTTTTTCGAGACTCTATTGAACTGCGAAAACAGTGCGCAGTGACCATGTTTTTCATACGAAAACCACGCTTTCGGTATCGCCTGTTTATGCCGAAACGGGTGTCGGTTTCGTATTTTTCATACATTCGCACGTCTCACGGGGTGTCGCTTTTCGTCGTTGCACGGTGTACTCGATATTTTATATTATGTATGGAAGGCACAAAAAAACTCACAACTATTTGGTTTTCTATGTAGAGCGTATTATCTTTGCAGGCAGAAAAAGAGAAGGTGGAGGGGCGGTAAGTTCCTCCTTTTTGTTGTAACATTTTGAAATGACATGATAGCAAAAGACATCGTAACCCACATAGTGGAAGAATGGTTGGAGGGGAAAGACTATTTTCTCGTAGACATCATCATCAGTCCGGACAATCGCATCGTGGTGGAGATAGACCATGCCGAAGGCGTATGGATAGAAGATTGCGTGGACTTGAGCCGCTACATCGAGTCCAAGTTGGACCGCGAGCAGGAAGACTACGAATTGGAAGTAGGTTCTGCCGGTGTGGGACAGCCGTTCAAAGTGTTGCAACAATACTTGAACTATATAGGCGAGGAAGTGGAAGTCTTGGCAAAAGACGGAAAGAAATACAAGGGCACCCTCACGGAAGCCGATGCGGAAGGATTTACCGTAGAGACGGAAGTGCGCATGAAAGTCGAAGGAGCGAAACGCCCTCAAAAAGTGCAACAGGCTCTGCGTTTCACTTACGAAGAAATAAAATACACAAAATATATCATCAGCTTTTAAGTAAAAACTATGGCGAAGAAAGAAGAAACAGTCAACCTCATAGACACCTTTTCGGAGTTCAAAGAAGGTAAGAACATCGACCGCGCTACGATGGTGAGCGTACTCGAAGAGTCGTTCAGAAGCGTGTTGGCAAAAATGTTCGGCACGGACGAAAACTTTTCGGTTATCGTAAACCCCGACAAAGGCGATTTTGAAATTTGGCGCAACCGCGAGGTGGTGGCAGACAGCGAACTGACAAACCCCAACTTGCAAATCTCCTTGAGCGAGGTGCAAAAAACAGACGACTCTTACGAGATAGGCGAAGAATTTACGGATAGAGTCTTTTTCGAAGATTTCGGTCGTCGTGCCATCTTGAATCTTCGTCAGACACTCGCTGCCAAAATCCTTGAATTGGAAAAAGACAGCTTGTACAATAAGTATATAGACAAGGTAGGAACGATAGTCAATGCCGAAGTTTACCAAATCTGGAAGAAAGAAGCTTTGCTCATGGACGAAGACAAGAACGAACTCATTCTGCCCAAAAGCGAACAAATACCTTCGGATTTCTTTCACAAAGGCGAGATTGCACGCGCCGTAGTGGAGCGTGTCGAAAATCGCAACAACAATCCTAAAATCATTCTTAGCCGTACTTCGCCCATGTTCCTGCAAAGACTCTTCGAACAGGAAGTACCCGAAATAAGCGACGGTCTCATCACCATCCGCAAGATAGCACGCATTCCGGGCGAACGCGCCAAGATAGCAGTAGAGTCTTACGACGACCGCATAGACCCGGTAGGAGCCTGCGTGGGAGTGCGCGGTATGCGTATTCACGGTATCGTACGCGAGCTACGCAACGAGAATATCGACGTGATAAACTATACCAACAACATACAACTCTTTATTCAACGTGCTTTGAGCCCGGCGAAAATCTCTTCCATCGTGATGCACGAAGACGAAAAGCGCGCCGAAGTCTATTTGAAACCCGAAGAAGTTTCGCTTGCCATCGGTAAAGGCGGTATGAACATCAAACTTGCCAGCATGCTGACGGAATATACCATCGACGTATATCGCGAACTCGACGAAGCTACGCAAGAAGAAGATATCTATCTCGAAGAATTCAGCGACGAAATAGACCAATGGGTCATTGATGCCATCAAAGCTATCGGTATCGACACAGCCAAAGGCGTACTCAACGCATCGCGCGAGATGCTGATAGAAAAAGCAGACCTCGAAGAGGATACGGTAGACGAAGTAATCAGAATACTGCGAGCAGAATTCGAGGAAGAGTAACTACTCTTTTCTCTGAACGGGAAACCGACCTGCGAAAACTCACAGCATTCAAGAACTCATTATTTTAACTGAACATTTATGGCAATAAGATTAAATAAAGTAACCCAGAACTTAAATGTCGGACTCGATACCATCGTCGATTTTTTGAAGAAAAAAGGCGTGGAGGTGGAAGCCAATCCGAATACCAGAATCGAAGACAACGAATATGATTTGCTCTTGAAAGAGTTTAGCAAGGATAAAGCCTTGAAACAAGCGGCAGAAGAACGTCTGCAAGCCCGTCAAGAGAAAAAGAAAACCTCTGCAAAGAAAGAAAGTCCTGTTTCCGAAACTGTGGAAACAGTGATTCCTAAAGATGCCGTACCGCAATTCAAGGTAGTGGGCAGTATAGACTTGGATGCACCTCGCAAGCCGCAAAAGCAGGAAACGAAAGCACCGGAAGAAAGTGCCGAAACTGTTGCGATGCCTCCTGTATCGGAAGAACAAAAGAAAGAACCTGTCAAGCAAATAGCGGAAACTCCGCAAGTTCAAGCGCAGGAGAGCAAACAACCGGAACAACCCGTGATAGAAGAAAAAACAATCCCATCGAAAGAAGTCGCAGAAGCGTCT
This sequence comes from Phocaeicola sp., assembly GCA_041814865.1. Taxonomy (GTDB): domain Bacteria; phylum Bacteroidota; class Bacteroidia; order Bacteroidales; family Bacteroidaceae; genus Phocaeicola. Next base: position 5,248 of record JBGXXU010000115.1, read on the forward strand.
TCGGAACAAACGCCTCAGACATCGGAAGGAGTGTTCAAGATACATTCCAATGCGCCTACGGTAGGTCCTACCGTAGTAGGACGCATAGACCTCGATGCCATCAATCAGGACACACGTCCTAAACGCAAGAGCAAAGACGAACGTCGCAAAGAGCGTGAAGAAAAAGAGAAACAACGCCAGGAACAACGCAAACAATTCAAAGATTCCCTTCTCAAAGACATCCGAAAGGAAGAAAAAGAGGGTGGAAGCGATGAAGCACAAAAGAAAAAGCGTAATCGTATCGGTAAAGAGAAAGTAGATATCGATGCCGCAGGACAAATGGCAGGTAGCGGTAAACCGCATCGCAACGACCGAAAGGCAGGACATCAAGGACAAGGACATACCAAAGGTCAGGGCAAAGACAAATTCAGAAAGAATGCACCGAAACAGGAGGTGAGCGATGAGGATGTGGCAAAGCAAGTGAAAGAAACACTTGCCATGCTGACCAACAAAGGCAAGAGCAAGGCTTCCAAATACAGAAAAGAGAAGCGCGAAACCATACAAAGCCGTCAACTCGAACAGGAGGAACTCGAACAACAGGAAAGCAAGACGCTGAAGCTGACAGAGTTCGTGACGGCAAGCGAATTGGCAAACATGATGAATATCTCCGTGACACAGGTTATTTCTACTTGTATGAGCGTTGGTATCATGGTATCTATCAACCAACGTTTGGATGCGGAAGCCATCAATCTCGTGGCAGAAGAGTTCGGTTATAAGACAGAATATGTAAGTGCGGAAGTTTCGCAAGCAGTGGTTGAAGAAGAGGATGCCGAAGAAGATTTGCGTCCGCGCGCTCCCATCGTAACGGTGATGGGACACGTTGACCACGGTAAGACATCCTTGCTTGACTATATACGTAATGCCAATGTGATAGCAGGTGAAGCCGGTGGTATCACACAACACATCGGTGCGTACAATGTGAAGTTGGACGATGGTCGTCGCATCACATTCCTCGATACACCGGGACACGAAGCCTTTACTGCGATGCGTGCTCGTGGTGCGAAAGCCACAGACGTGGCGATTATCATCGTGGCGGCAGACGACAGCGTGATGCCTCAAACGAAAGAGGCTATCAACCACGCTATGGCAGCCAATGTTCCTATTGTATTTGCCATCAATAAGGTAGATAAACCGAATGCCAATCCGGACAAAATCAAAGAAGAACTTTCTGCCATGAACTTCCTTGTGGAAGAATGGGGTGGTAAATACCAATCGCAGGACATTTCTGCAAAGAAGGGTACCGGTGTTCAAGAATTGCTCGAAAAGGTATTGCTCGAAGCCGAAATGCTCGAATTGCGTGCAAATCCCGACCGCAAAGCGACAGGTTCTATCATCGAATCTTCCTTGGATAAGGGGCGCGGATATGTTGCAACGGTACTTGTATCGAACGGTACATTGCGTGTAGGCGATATTGTGCTTTCCGGAACCTCGTACGGTAAAGTGAAAGCCATGTTCAACGAGCGTAACCAACGCCTGAAACAAGCCGGACCTTCCGAACCTGTGTTGATACTTGGCTTGAATGGTGCGCCGGCGGCAGGTAATACTTTCCATGTGTTCGATACGGACCAGGAAGCGCGCGAAATAGCCAACAAACGCGAACAGTTGCAACGTGAACAGGGATTGCGTACACAAAAGATGCTTACACTCGACGAAGTGGGACGTCGTTTGGCTTTGGGAGACTTCCACGAGTTGAACATCATTGTAAAGGGAGACGTGGACGGTTCTGTGGAAGCATTGAGCGATTCGCTCATCAAACTCTCTACGGAACAAATCCAAGTGAATGTCATCCACAAAGGTGTGGGACAAATATCCGAGTCGGACGTATCGTTGGCTTCCGCATCCAATGCGATTATCGTCGGTTTCCAGGTACGTCCTTCTACCAATGCGGCTAAACAGGCAGAGCAAGATGGCGTGGATATCCGCAAGTACTCTATCATCTATGACGCGATAGAAGAGGTAAAGGCGGCGATGGAAGGTCTTTTGGCTCCGACACTGAAAGAACAGGTGACTGCTACCATCGAAGTGCGCGAAGTCTTCAACATCAGCAAGGTGGGACAAGTAGCCGGTGCCATGGTGAAAACCGGTAAGGTGAAACGTAGCGACAAAGCACGTCTTATCCGTGATGGTATTGTGGTATTTAGTGGAAACATCAATGCCTTGAAGCGTTTCAAAGACGATGTGAAAGAAGTCGGTACTAATTTTGAATGCGGTATCAGCCTGACGAACTGTAACGATTTGAAAGTGGGCGATATCATCGAAACTTACGAAGAAATAGAAGTGAAACAAACACTCTAAGGCTTCTATAAAATACTAAACGGTGTCATCCTGAGCATGGCGAGGAATCTGTTTCCCCCTCGGAGAGATGGATTGGCGGTTGTGTTCGTGATGACATCGTTTTTTACTGATAACTAACATTTGCAGGAAGACTACTTCCTTATATAAATAAGATAAACCTGCATGGAGACTATAGACATTATTGTTCTTATAGCCTTTTTGTCCGGTGCCGTACTTGGCTATCTGGAAGGAGCTATCAAGCAGATTGCCACAATAGGAGGACTTATCCTCGGACTGTTTGTGGCGCGCATGCTCTTTGCTTCGGTAGGAATACGAGTGGCGGAACAGCTGGGTACCTCGCTTACGGTGGGACAAATACTTGCCTTTATATTTATTTGGCTTATCGTACCTATGGGATGCGTGTTCGTCGGAACTATCCTTACGCGTGTGGTCAAGGCTGTCAAACTGAATTTTGCCAATCAATGGTTGGGGGCAGGCGTGGGTGCCATCAAATACTTGCTATATGCAAGTGTCATCATCAATGCCATCGAATATATCGATGTAAACGACTCCCTCATTTCACAAGAAAAGAAAGAATCATCCTATACATATTACCCCGTAAAGACGTTTGCCGACGTTTTTATTCCACATGTAAAAACAGTAACTAATCAGTTAATTCATTCAGAAGAATAGTATGCAAGAAGAACCCAATAAATACGTAAAAGAACTAACTCGGGAGAAGTATAAATACGGCTTCACCACCGATGTCGATACAGAAATCATAGAAAAAGGACTCAATGAGGATGTAGTGCGACTGATTTCTTCCAAGAAAGGAGAACCGGAATGGCTTTTGGAGCTTCGCTTGGAAGCATATCGCCACTGGTTGACTATGAAAATGCCGACATGGGCACATCTCGATATTCCCGAAATAGACTACCAGTCCATCTCTTATTATGCAGACCCTACAAAGAAGAAAGAAGGTCCGAAGAGCTTGGACGAAGTAGACCCCGAATTGCTCAAAACCTTCGATAAACTTGGTATTCCTCTTGAAGAACGCATGGCGTTAAGTGGTATTGCAGTGGATGCTGTGATGGATTCTGTTTCCGTCAAGACAACATTCAAAGAAACTCTGATGGAGAAGGGAATTATCTTTTGTTCCATGAGCGAAGCTGTGAAAGAACATCCTGACCTCGTACGTCAATATCTCGGTACGGTTGTCGGTTACAGAGATAATTTCTTTGCGGCACTCAATACTGCCGTATTTAGCGATGGCTCTTTCGTATACATCCCGAAAGGTGTACGTTGCCCGATGGAATTATCCACTTATTTTCGTATCAACGCTCGCAATACAGGACAGTTCGAACGTACTCTGATAGTGGCAGACGATGACAGTTATGTTTCTTATCTTGAAGGATGTACTGCTCCGATGCGCGATGAGAATCAATTGCATGCAGCGATTGTGGAAATCGTGGTAATGGACCGCGCCGAAGTAAAATATTCTACCGTACAAAACTGGTATCCCGGTGATGCAGAAGGAAAGGGTGGTGTGTACAATTTTGTTACCAAGCGTGGTAATTGCAAAGGTATAAGCAGTAAACTCTCATGGACACAAGTGGAAACAGGTTCTGCCATTACATGGAAATATCCCAGCTGTATCTTGACGGGAGACAATTCTACGGCTGAATTTTACTCCGTAGCCGTGACCAACAACTATCAGCAAGCTGATACAGGAACAAAGATGATACACCTCGGCAAGAATACAAGTTCCACTATCGTAAGTAAAGGCATCAGTGCGGGCAAGAGTCAAAACTCTTATCGCGGTCTGGTGCGTGTGGCTGAACGTGCCGAAAACGCTCGTAATTACAGCCAATGTGACTCTTTGCTGTTGGGTAGCCATTGCGGTGCACATACATTTCCTTATATAGATATTCACAACGACACTGCCATTGCAGAACACGAAGCCACGACTTCCAAGATATCCGAAGACCAATTATTCTATTGTAATCAGCGTGGTATCAATACGGAAGATGCCATCGGGCTTATCGTCAATGGGTATGCGAAAGAAGTACTCAACAAATTGCCGATGGAGTTTGCCGTAGAAGCACAAAAGTTGCTCTCCGTTTCATTGGAGGGCAGTGTCGGATAAAAAACAAGAAGATAAAAACAGTAGGGAAACTCTATTCCCATTCATATAATTCGAAAACCAATGTTAGAAATAAAGAATTTACATGCCGAAATCAACGGCAAAGAGATATTGAAAGGCATCAACCTAACAGTAAACCCCGGTGAAGTACATGCCATCATGGGACCCAACGGTTCGGGTAAAAGTACACTGAGTAATGTTTTGGTTGGGCATCCATCTTACGAAGTCACAAAAGGAGAAGTTTTCTTCGAAGGTAAGAACTTGCTCGAATTATCGCCCGAAGACCGCAGCCATGAAGGCTTGTTCCTTTCTTTTCAATATCCGGTGGAAATCCCCGGTGTAAGTATGGTGAATTTCATGCGTGCAGCCATTAACGAACAACGCAAGTACAGAGAATTGCCTCCCTTGTCTGCGGGTGACTTTTTGAAACTCATGCGCGAAAAGCGTGAAGTTGTAGAGTTGGACAACAAACTTGCCAATCGCTCGGTAAACGAAGGTTTTTCCGGTGGCGAGAAAAAGCGCAACGAGATATTCCAAATGGCAATGCTCGAACCCAAATTGAGTATTCTCGACGAAACGGACTCTGGGCTTGATATCGATGCTTTGCGTATTGTGGCTGAAGGTGTGAATAAACTGAGAACACCCGAAAACAGTTGTATTGTGATTACGCATTACCAACGTTTGCTGGATTATATCAAGCCCGATGTGGTGCATGTATTATACAAAGGTCGTATTGTAAAAACTGCCGGTCCCGAGCTTGCACTCGAACTTGAAGAGAAAGGTTATGACTGGATAAAGAAAGAATTGGGAGAATAAGCATGGCAGCAGAAAAACAATATATAGACCTTTTTGCTCAATGCCGGGAAATGATAGACCGTCACAGTGCTAAAGTGCTCAATGCTCCGCGTGAGGAAGCATCCCAACACTTCAGTATCTTGGGTTTTCCGACAAAAAAGACCGAGCAATACAAATATACCAATGTGGACGCGCTCTTTGCTCCTGACTTCGGGCTCAATCTCAATCGCCTGGATATTCCCGTCAAAGCAGACCAGGTGTTTCGTTGCGATGCACCGGAATTGCAGGCATCCACTCACTTTGTGGTCAACGACCGTTTCTTCTCTCCACACTATGATAAGGCGGATTTTCCCGAAGGAGTGTTGTTCGGAAGTTTGCGCGAGATAGCTGCATCTCATCCAGAGTTGCTGGCGCAGTATTACGCCAAGTTGGCTCCGATGTCTTCTGACGCTTTGGTGGCTTTCAACACCATGTTTGCACAAGACGGTGTTTGTCTATACATCCCTCGCAATGTTGTCATGGAGAAGCCGATTCAAATCATCAACACTTTGCGTAGTAATGTAGACTTCATGGTCAATCGCCGTATACTTGTTATTTTGGAAGCAGGTGCACAAGCCAAGATGCTGATTTGCGACCATGCAATAGACCATGTACAATTCCTTTCCACGCAGGTGATAGAAGTGTTTGTCGGAGAAAATGCCGTTTTCGACTTGTACGAAATGGAAGAAACGAGCGAAAAGACTATACGTTTCAGCAATCTGTATGTGCATCAGGCTGCAGGCAGCAATGTCTTGCTCAATGGTATGACTTTGCACAATGGTATTTCGCGCAATCAAACTCATGTGGCACTGGATGGTGAAGGAGCAGAAACACATCTCTACGGAGTGGCAATAGCAGACAGAAAAGAACATGTAGACAATTATACCACCATACAGCACAATGTCCCTCACTGCACCAGCAACGAATTGTACAAATACGTACTCAACGATGAGGCCGTAGGGGCATTTGCCGGACGTATCTATGTGAAAGAAGGAGCACAATCCACAGCTTCTGAGCAAACAAGTCGTGCCATCTGTTTGACGAAGAAAGCACGCATGTATGCACAGCCACAGTTGGAAATTTATGCCGATGACGTGAAATGTTCGCACGGTTCTACAGTGGGGCAGTTGGACCAGAATGCCATATTTTACATGCAACAACGTGGTATCAGTCGTGAAGAGGCAAAACTCCTGCTAACATTTGCTTTTGTCAACGAAGTGACGGAACAGGTACGCCTTGAGCCGCTTAAAGAACGCTTGGCATTGCTTATCGAAAAACGTTTCCGCGGTGAGCTGAGCAAATGCAAAGGTTGTACCATGCACGCTCATTCTTAAAAAACAAATCCTATGTACGATATCCGAAAGGTGAGGGAAGATTTTCCCATTTTGTCTCGTAGCGTATATGGCAAACCGTTGGTATATTTGGACAATGGTGCTACGACACAAAAGCCCCGTTGCGTGGTAGATGCCATTGCAGAAGAATACTATTCGGTCAATGCCAATGTACATCGCGGTGTACACTTTCTCTCGCAACAAGCCACCGACTTGCACGAGGCTTCGCGCGAAAGAGTAAGAGCTTTCATCAATGCGCGCAGTACGGCAGAAATCATCTTTACGCGTGGTACGACGGAAAGCATCAACCTTGTGGCTTCGAGTTTCGTGCAATCGCAGATGCAAGCTGGCGACGAAGTGATAATCTCCACAATGGAGCATCACAGCAATATCGTGTCATGGCAGTTGCAAGCAGAGCGCAAAGGCATTATCATCAAGGTCATCCCCATCAATGAGCGCGGAGAATTGCTTATGGGCGAATACGAACGTTTGTTCACACCGCGAACGAAGCTGGTTTCCGTGATGCACGTATCCAATGTCTTGGGTACTGTCAATCCTGTAAAAGACATTATTCGCATTGCACATGCCCACGACGTTCCGGTGTTGATAGACGGGGCACAAAGCGTTCCGCATGGACGTATCGATGTGCAAGCATTGGATGCAGACTTCTTTGTCTTTAGCGCGCACAAAATGTACGGACCTACGGGTATCGGTGTACTTTACGGTAAAGAGGCATGGTTGGATAAGTTGCCGCCTTATCAAGGTGGAGGAGAAATGATACAGTCGGTGAGTTTCGAACGAACCACATTCAACGAACTGCCTTTCAAGTTTGAGGCGGGAACACCCGATTATATCGGCACGACGGCTTTCGCGCGTGCCATCGACTATATCGAAGCGTTGGGTATGTAGAATATCGCCCGACACGAACATGCTTTACTCGATTATGCCACGACACAAATGAAACAGATACCACAAATGCGTATTATCGGCGAAGCTGCACACAAGAGCGGTGTCATCTCTTTTCTCGTGGGCGATATACACCATTTCGACATGGGGACATTGCTCGACCGCTTGGGTATAGCTGTTCGTACGGGACATCATTGTGCCGAACCACTCATGCGCTATCTTGGCGTGGAAGGAACGGTACGCGCGTCTTTCGGCTTATATAATACGAAGGAAGAGGTGGATGCTTTGGTCGAAGGTATAGACCGTGTACGTAAAATGTTTTAGTGCGATGGAAGCGGGTTTTCTCCTGCAATACATCTGCAATTTGAGTGCTCACAATAACAATCTCTCCCGATAAAGCCAAAGGATTTATCGGGAGAGATGCTTTTTAGGGAGAGCGTCTTGCTTAGAAGCAATATCCCACTGTGACGGAAGCCGCGCTCAGACGCAAGCTGTTTCCTTCTGCCAACTTTGAGATGTCTTTGCTGTAAGAAACACCCAGCAGAATACGATTGAAATGAACGTTCAATCCTGCTTGCCAGCAGAATTGTAAGCGTCGCCATCCTGGGATTTCTGCATCAAGCGTTGCTTTTTCATCAAGGAGATTCAGTTTTTCTTTGTCAGCTCTCATATAGGCGAAGATATTTCCTCGTACCGTAAGACCTGCATATGGCAAGAATGCTATGTTGCCATTGGATATCTGAAACTTATAGCCCAGATTTACCGGTATTTTTACCGAAAGCATGTCTATTGTGGTGCTTAGTTTTTCTTCCTTGCCACTTTCGCCCCAATAATCTGTGGTCTTTTTCCACATATATTGAAGACCTGCGCCGGCTTCGATAAAGAACGGAACGGACGCAGAAAGACTGAAGGCTTTGCTATAACCCGCACCGATACCATTGAAATCTAAGGAACCACCCGTAGATTTGGCGTTTGTGGCATTCCATTGCAGATGCAATGTATTCCAACTATTCTGTGCATTCATACCGATACATGACAGTATCATAACTGCCACAGCGAATAATTTAATCTTGCTCATTGTATTATCGAATTAAAGAGTTTTTATTGTCGTGTATTTCTCAGAAACGAAATCCTGCCGTGACTGAAACTGTTTTCAAACGCAATTTGGTGTCTTCGGCAACTTTGGAAATATCTTCACCATAGGATACACCGACAAGGAAACGGTCGAACTCTATGTTTAATCCGGTTTGCCAACCGAATTGCATACGTTGCCATACTGCATTATCGAGTTGTTGCATTTCTTTTTCATCGAAGAGATTGACTTTCTCATCTCCGACTTTGAACTGTCCCAAGATGTTTCCGCGCAATACAAGACCGGCAAAAGGTAAAAAGGTTATACTTGTGTTGGGAACATGGAAAGCATAGCCTATGTTCAACGGTATTTTTACCGACAGCATATCTATTTTGGCATCGACCTGTTGAGGCGTTACGCCTTGTTCAATTTCTACTGTGGTCTTTTTCCACATATATTGTACGCCGCCACCAATTTCGATAAAGAACGGAATAGAAGAAGACAGGTTGAATGACTTGCTATAACCTGCAGAAAATCCGTTGAACGATGTTGAACCTTCGGATGTTTTGGCGTCGATGGGGTTCCATTGCACATATACAGTGTTCTGTGCGTTCATACCGATACATGATAGCAACATGGTTGCTACAGCGAATAATTTAATCATTTTCATAGTTCTTGAGTTAAAAATTTGAAACAAAAATAACCTTTCTTTCTTGATTTGCAAATTTTCTTCACTCACAAAATACATTATGTTGGTTATTCCTTGATTCGTACGGTATATAAAAGCTGCTTTCTGGGCTATTGCGTTGCGCTCTCTTGTCTACACGTGTAGTGGATAGTTGATATGCTATGCGTTCATACTCAAAACTCTGCATAGAGAACTCTCAAACTCTCATAATTCTTTTATCTTTGTGCCACATTAAAACCTGTTGAATAATGAAAAAACTCATGCTTAGTTTAGCGATGTTTGCTGCCGCAGGTGCGGTATCAGCATCGACTCCGCTTTGGTTGAGAGATGTAGCCATCTCTCCGTCGGGTAATGAAATCCTTTTCTGTTATAAAGGAGATATTTACAAAGTAGCTGCGAAAGGCGGTCGTGCCACACAGCTTACTACCGGTACTTCTTACGAAGCTCATCCCGTATGGTCGCGCGATGGCAAATACATAGCTTTCGCTTCCGACCGTTTCGGTGGCATGGATGTGATGTTGATGTCTGCCGATGGTGGTAGCGCACGTCGCCTTACTACCAACTCCGCTTCGGAAATACCCGCTTCTTTTACTCCCGACGGGAAATACGTTCTCTTTAATGCCGTGTTGCAAGACCCTGCGCAAAGCGTTCTCTATCCTGCCGGCTCCATGTCGGAAGTATATCGTGTGCCGGTGGCTGGCGGTCGTACGCAACAGTTTCTGGCTACGCCCGCAGAAATGATTTCTTACAATAAAGCAGGCAACAAGTTGCTCTACCAAGACCGCAAAGGTGGAGAAAACGAATGGCGCAAGCATCATACATCCTCTATCACGCGCGATATATGGATGTACGATGTGAAGACAGGCAAACATACCAACCTGACCAATCGTGCCGGTGAAGACCGCAATCCGATATTCGCTGGCGACGGAAAGTTCTACTTCCTCAGCGAGCGCGACGGTGGTTCATTCAACGTGTACAGTGCCGAGTTCAAAGAAAAGCCAGACAATACTCTGTCTCATCGTGAACTGATAACAAAAGCCGTGACGAATTTCAAAACACACCCCGTGCGCTTCCTTTCTATGGCAGACAACGGCACACTCTGTTATACTTACGATGGCGAAATCTATACGCAAACACCTGATGGCAAGCCGGCAAAAGTAACCATCGATGTGATTCGCGACGATGAAAACATACCCGAAAAGCTTCG
>JBGXXU010000116.1:0-23454 GCA_041814865.1 Phocaeicola sp.
CTGTTTTCCAACTGTTCTATCAACTCGGCTCCTTTCACCGGTGTTATATCGGGAAACTTTGTTACTATCTTAGGCAGTTCGAGTACACTGGATTCTTTTCCCATTTCGCTACGCAATGTAGTGGCGTTGTGCAGTATTCCGGAATCGTGCTCCTGTCGTACCACTTCTTTTAGCGTACATTCGAGAACATCCAATCCATAGCCGAGCAAATACTCGCTTTCGAGTGCGGGAGAAGCTTCCTCGCCTACGGGTGGCAACTGTGCCGTATCTCCAAGAAATAACAGACGGCATCCCGTATCTTCGGCATACACGAAAGTTACCAAGTCGTCCAACAATCTTCCTGTTCCGAAGAGGCTTCCCGACAGACCATCGTTGGCAATCATCGATGCCTCGTCCACGATGAACAAAGCGTTTCTGTGCATGTTTTTGTTCAAAGAGAATTGCCCCGGTTCTTCGGAGAAAGCTTTTTGCCTGTATATCTTTTTATGAATGGTATAAGCCGGAACTTCCGTGTATTGCGAAAGGACTTTGGCTGCACGTCCCGTTGGTGCAAGGAGTACGCACTGACGATTCAACATTTTCAACGTTTTTACTAATGCCTCTACCAGCGAAGTCTTACCCGTTCCTGCATATCCGTTGAGAATAAAAGCCGACATAGCATTGCCACCGAGTAAGAATTTACTGAAAAGCCGAATGGCTTCTGCTTGTTCTTTTGTGGGAGTGTGAGAGAAATTGCACCTCACAAGCGCGTCTAAATCATTATTTAACATAGTAGAAAACAAAAAGTCTACCCAAGTTGAATGCTGTTCTATTATTTTACCTATTTTTGCGCTACGAATATAAACTAAAAAACAATATTTTATCATGAAAAAAGTACTCAATCTTGTATTGGCTGCCTGTGTTGTGGGTCTTGCGTACATCTGTTACGGTAGTATCATGGGCCCCATCAACTTTGAAAAAGAACTGAAGGTGCGCGAACGTGCCATCATCGCTCGTTTGATAGACATTCGTAAAGCACAGCTTGAATATCGTGCTGCTCACGAAGGTGCTTACACCGAAAGTTTGGACTCTTTGATAGCTTTTGTAAAGACAGCAAAGGTTCCTTACGTTTTCAAAGAAGGTGTTCTTACAGACGACCAGCTCAATGCAGGTATGACTGAAAAGAAAGCAATGGCTTTGATAAATCAGGCAAAGAAGACCGGTAAGTGGGATGAAGTACAAAAAGCAGGTTTGATGAACTTCCGTCGTGATACTACGTGGGTGGCTGTGATGGATACCATTTTTGCTAAAGGTTTCAATCCCGACTCTTTGGCTTTCGTGCCTTTCGGCAACGGTGCCAAGTTTGAAATGGCAATCCGTAAAGATACAATGAAATCAGGTGCTCCTTTGAACCTCTTCCAAGCGCAAGTTGCTTACGATGTTTATTTGAGCGACCTTGACGCACAATTGTTGAAGACACTCAAGGAAACAAAAGTCAAGTTGGGTAAATATGCCGGTTTGCGTGTGGGTGACATCGAACAACCCAACAATAACGCAGGTAACTGGGAATAATTATGTCTCCGTTGCTCGACTTTACGCAATCGGGACAGTATATACTATCCATCCGTCTTAGTGCGGATGGATTTTCTTTTTCAGTCTTCAATCCAAATCTTGGAGATGAACCTTATTATCGTGTCTTCAAAGTGAATACACTGCATTCCATGGCTGCCAACGTAAAGCAGTTTCTTCAGGAAACACCGGAGTTGCACCATCCGTACAAGCGTGTAGAGATACTTTACAAAACCAGCCGATATACGGCAGTGCCCTTACAGTGGTACGAAGACGATATGGCAGAAACATTATTCTATCAAAATCTGCCGAAACAGAACAATGAAAATGTTCTGCGCAATATCTTGCATGGCACGAATATCGTTATCCTTTTTTCGATGGACAAGCTCTCACATCTTTACTTGTCCGAACACTTTCCTCAAGCACGTTTTTTGGTTTCCGTTAGTCCACAAGTAGAGTGTCTGCTGACACGGGCACGAACGGAAAACAAGCGCTTGTACGTGAACCTTTCAACTACGGAGATGGAGGTTTGCTGTTTGCAAGCAGAAAAGTTATTATTGCTCAATACCTATCGGGCGATGGCACATGAAGACCGTCTGTACTATCTGTTGCAGATATGGCGCGACTTGGGTTTGTCGCAAACGAGCGACGAACTTTGCTTGGTCGGTAACGAAAAAATCGTGGAAGAATTGCACAATTATTTCAGTCATTATATACGAAAAGTGGGAAAGTTTCACCTGCATGAGGCTTTGCAACTGTCTAAACCTTACGACAAACAACTTCCCTTCGAGATGCAAACACTCTTGTCATGCGAGTAATCAGCGGGATATATAAAAGAAGAAGATTTGACGTTCCAACATCTTTCAAAGCAAGACCGACGACGGACTTTGCCAAAGAAAACCTTTTCAACGTACTCAACGCTTACCTTGATTTCGAAGGAGCGTCTGCACTCGACCTTTTTGCAGGAACGGGAAGCATCAGTATAGAGTTGCTTTCGAGAGGATGCGAACGGGTGATTTCCGTAGAAAAAGAACTACGTCATCATGCTTTCATACAGAAAGTTCTCCAAGAATTGAAGACGGACAAGTGCCTTGCCATACGCGGTGATGTATTTAAGTTCATCACAACGACGAAGGAACAGTTCGATTTTATTTTTGCAGACCCTCCTTATGCTTTGAAAGAATTAAAAGAAATTCCCGACCGTATCTTTGAACTCCATTTGTTAAAACCCGACGGACTTTTTGTTTTGGAACACGGGAAGGAATATACCTTCGAGGAACATCCACATTTCGTAGAGCATCGCCATTACGGAAGTGTGAACTTCAGTTTCTTCCGTTGATTTTCTCCCGACAATACTAATCCTTAATATACGCATACTCGTCAAGTGATTTCGAATTGCTTGGCGAGTATTTTTTCACTCTTCATCAATGCAGAGTCGTATTCTGCAGTGCAATGATTTGGCGTGAGCATCACACCCACACAGAGAAAGAACTGGGGCAAGAACACCGCGTTGGTGTCTTGCCCCAATTTGTTTAGATAAAATTCTTCAGAGAATTACAAGCCCAATTTCTTAGCGATATCTGTGGGGATTGCATCCTTATGAAGCAGGATATTCATGGTTTTGTAAGCTACGAAAGCTTTGGATACGTACCACAAACCTTTGTATTTACCGGTTTTGCCCCAAGAGTTTTTCATCATGAAGTATTCTTTGCCGTTTTGGTCTTTCGCCAAACCGTAAATCAACATACCATGGTCGTCTGTTGTTGTCCAGTTGTCGTACGATTCTTGGCGCATCTCTTGCGTAATGGTCAATTCAGGCATCGGTTTTTCGAGAGCTTCTTTTTTCTTCTCAGCAGCAGTCATCTTCAGCCAGCGTGCCATATCCGAACCGGAGAGTTCTGCCGAACCTTCCACATCGGGTACTACCGCGATACCATTGCGTGTAAAGCCATCTTCACTAACGTCTGCTCCCCATGCGAAAGTAAAACCTTTGTCTATCGCATTCTCCATCACACGCATGAGTTCGTCCAACGGTAAGTTGTACGAAAGTGCGTTGCGCCAATTGTCGGGTACTTCGATGGCAAATTGTGTATAGAATGGGTGGTGTGTGAAAGAAGTAAGAGACACATAGTCGTCCATGTTCAATCGCAATACTTCATCGGCAAAAGTACGCGGAGTATATGTCTTGCCATTGTAATTGAATGTTTCGGGGCATTTGCCGAGATAAGTGTCATAAACACTTGCCAAGCCTTTCTTCCATGCCGGAGAAAGTTTCTTCAATTTGGCATTCACCAAACCTTTCACATAACCTTCTGCTACAGCATCAAGTTCCGTATGGTTGTGGATGGTGTCGCCGTAAGCGATACCGGGCATCACAGCTTTGGGTACCATACCGTATTGTTTATAGCAATATACGGCATCGTAGAAGCTACCGCCCGGAGAGAAAGAAGACTCCCCGTGCAAGCGTACATAGTTTGAGGCACGGTCTTGCATGGTCTTGTGTACGATGAACATTTCGGAAAGGTCGAAGTTTCCTCTGCCGAGTCGCAACAATTCCGATTCCAAGAAACCATTGGAAGAGAACGACCAACATGTGCTGGAACGGCTCTGGTTCTTGATTTGTGTGATACCGTTTTCTTTCACCGGTGTAAATACGAAACCGGCTTCCTTATCTTTTTTATCTTTCTTCGGTGTTTTGGGAGTAGAGGCTGTAGCCGCACCGAAACAGAATCCCAATGCAACGAGTGCAAAAATTTTTTTCATTGTTTGTTGTTTAGGTTTTACGATTTATAAAATAGGTATTTGTTTATGCCATGATATCTTCCACTTCGGCTATGGTCAGAGGAATACGCTTGTCGCCCAAGAAGCGAGAACCGTCGGCTGTAATCAGAATATCGTCTTCCAAACGGATACCGCCGAAGTCTTTGAACTTGTCGATAGCATCGAAATTGAGGAAGTCTGTGTTCTTCTTTTCCGCTCTCCATTTGTCTATCAATGCAGGGATGAAATAACAACCCGGTTCGTCGGTGATAACGAAACCTTCCTGTAACTTGCGACCCATACGCAGAGAAGCCAAACCGAACTGTGTAGACGGACGAATTTCGTCGTCGTAACCTACATAGATTTGTCCCAAGTCTTCCATATCGTGCACATCGAGTCCCATCATGTGTCCCAATCCGTGCGGCATAAAGAGCGCATGTGCTCCGGCAGCAACAGCTTCGTCCACATTGCCTTTCATCAAACCTAAGTCTTTCAATCCTTGTGCCAAGACTTTGCATACTTCGAGGTGTACATATTGATAAGATACACCCGGTTTGGAAAGTTCCAATGCACGACCATGTGCTGCCAATACGATACTGTACACATCGCGTTGACGTGTATTGAATTTACCGCCTACGGGTACGGTACGTGTGTGGTCGGAACAATAATAGTTCATCAGTTCCGCACCGGCATCGGTAAGCATCATTCTACCTACTTCGAGTGTACCGCTGTGGTCGTGATTGTGGAGTGTCTCGCCATGTTGCGACAAAATAACGGGAAACGATGTCATACGTCCATAAGACGCGGCAATTCCTTCCAGTACGCCGGTGATGTATTGTTCGCTTACGCCGGGTTTGCAAAGTTTCATGGAAGTAGTATGCATTTCATAGCCCACATTACAAGCCTTGTCTATTTCTGCTATTTCGCACGCTTCTTTCACCGAACGCAACGAAACGACAGCTTTAATCAGTTCTACCGAAGCTTTTCCCTTTACCAACGAAGAGTGCACACCGGTTAAATCTTCGAGCCACATCATGTTGTCGAAGCGATAAGGAGGGAGATAATGCACTTTGCGACCTTGTGCAAGTGCACGACGCACCACTGTCTTCAATGTATCGAGAGGCATCACCTTGTCGAGACCGACTTGCGCAGCCAAATCCTTCACAGAAGGCTGAGGTCCCATCCAGATAATAGCATCCATGCTCACATCATCGCCGAAAAAGATTTCTTCTCCGCTTTCGACGTCTATAATGGCAGCATAACCGGGATGCGAATGTCCGTAGAAATACACGAACGAACTGTCTTGGCGATATTTATAGGTATTATCGGGATAGTTGGCTGGAGCTTCATTATTGCCAAGGAAAACTATGAGTCCCGAACTCATACGCTCACGCAATTTTTTGCGACGATTTTGGTAAATGGATGTATCAAACATAGTAGTTATATTTTAACATTATACTAATGTTGCAAATATAGAAACTCTCCATTAAAATACCTATATCGCCTGATACATAATATAGGCAACTTTTGAGAGATGACCCATCACCCCTCGCGCCTGTCGAAAAATAAATTTTTCGGGCAGGTATCGCATGTTTCGGTAAAAGGAAAAATCGGACACTTTCGTGTGAGTGTTTAAGTTTTGAATTCGGAGTTTCGAACAGAGAAATGCTAAGGGAAAGTGTCTGCGCAAAGCGGAAAAACATAATCTTTTGATGATGGAAAAACGTTGTTCTGACAGCTTCTCGACAGGGTTTTGTTGTTAACATTCTTTGACGCTGTTGTCATCGCGATAGCAACATGTTCTTATCGCGATAGCAACATGTTGTTATCAACTTGTGTACATGTTGCTATCAAATCGGCAAACGCAACATATCTTTTCTTACTATATTTCTTCTGTCGAAACAAGACGAAACGTATGACTTTTGGACAGGAAAAACAGAACACTTTTTGTCGCCGGCGAGCGACTCCTTACTATTGCACAGTCAAAGGCAATGGACTTCCATACTTATTGCCTATTTTTGCCTATACATATATATGTTTAGTATCACAATGAGCAATACATTCGGCAATATATATAGATTGAGCAGTTTCGGCGAGTCGCACGGAAAAGCAGTGGGGGGTGTCATCGACGGTTTCCCGTCGGGTATCCGTATCGACTTGGACTTTCTGCGCGAGGAATTGCGCCGTCGCCGTCCGGGACAATCGGCTATCACCACACCACGCAAGGAAGACGACGAAGTGGAATTGCTTTCGGGGATTTACGAAGGTGTTTCCACAGGTACGCCCATCGGGTTTGTGGTATGGAACCGCAATGCGCATTCTGCAGACTACGACGAGTTGAAGGATGTCTATCGCCCGTCGCACGCCGATTATACTTACGAAATGAAGTACGGCATACGCGACCATCGAGGTGGCGGACGTTCGTCCGCACGCGAAACGATAGCGCGTGTCGTGGCAGGTGCTTTGGCTAAATTGGCACTCCGACAGTTGGGTGTCAGCATCACCGCTTATACCTCGCAAGTGGGCGAGTTGGCGTTGTCGGGAGATTATCGAACTTACGACCTGACGACGATAGAAAACAATCCCGTGCGTTGCCCCGACCCGGTATTGGCAAAGGAGATGGAGGAATTGATATCCCGTACCAAAGGACGAGGAGACACTGTCGGCGGTACGATATCGTGCGTTGTTCGCGGCTGTCCCATAGGTTTGGGGCAACCGGTTTTCGGCAAGTTGCACGCAGCACTCGGGCATGCCATGCTGAGCATCAATGCCGCCAAAGGTTTCGAGTACGGACAAGGATTTGGTGCCATGCAAATGAACGGCAGCGTACAAAACGATGCTTTCTATATGAAAGACGGTCGAGCGGCATTGCGTAGCAACCGTTCGGGAGGCATACAAGGCGGTATCAGCAATGGCGAAGACATCTACTTTCGTGTGGCATTCAAACCCGTAGCCACCGTGCTGATGGAACAGTCCACCGTAGACCGGCATGGCAACGAAGTCGTACTGAAGGCACGAGGCAGACACGACGCCTGTGTTCTTCCACGTGCCGTTCCCATCGTGGAAGCCATGACTGCCATGACTCTATTGGATTATTATTTACTCAACAAGGTAACCCACCTATAAACCTAATAAAACATGGAAATAAAAGATTACATCCGCCAACATGAGGCACGTTTTATCGAAGAACTTTTTAGCCTGATACGCATTCCCAGTATCAGTGCCAAACCCGAACACGCACACGACATGACGGCTTGTGCCGAACGCTGGAAAGAACTCTTGCTTGCGGCAGGAGCAGACGAAGCACACATCATGCCTTCCAAAGGCAACCCATTGGTGTATGCAGAGAAACGCGTATCTCCCGATGCGCCCACCGTATTGATTTATGCACACTACGATGTGATGCCGGCAGAACCGTTCGAACTTTGGAAAAATCCTCCCTTCGAACCCGAAGTCAGAGACGGACACATCTGGGCGCGTGGCGCAGACGACGACAAAGGACAGTCTATGATACAAGTGAAAGCTTTCGAATACCTCGTGAAACACGACTTGCTGAAGCACAACGTTAAATTCATTTTCGAAGGCGAAGAAGAAATCGGCTCGCCCAGTCTCTCCGCATTCCTCGAAGAACACAAAGAATTGCTCAAAGCCGACATCATATTGGTATCCGATACCAGTATGCTGGCAAAAGAATTGCCTTCGCTTACCACAGGTTTGCGCGGTTTGGCGTATTGGGAAATAGAAGTGACGGGACCCAACCGTGACTTGCATTCGGGACACTTCGGCGGTGCAGTAGCCAATCCCATCAATACGCTTTGTGCTCTTCTTGCTCAGGTGATAGACGCAGACGGACGCATCACCATACCTCATTTTTACGACGACGTGGAAGAAGTTCCGCAAGCAGAAAGAGAGATGATAGCGCAAATCCCCTTCGACGAACAGAAGTATATGGCATCCATCGGTGTGAAAGCGGTGAAAGGCGAAAAAGGTTATTCCACCATCGAGCGTAACAGTTGTCGTCCGTCGTTCGATGTGTGCGGAATATGGGGCGGTTATACGGGAACAGGTTCCAAAACGGTATTGCCATCCAAGGCTTACGCAAAAGTTTCCTGTCGTTTGGTTCCCCATCAACAGCACGAAAAGATTTCCCAACTCTTCATCGATTATATGGAAAGCATAGCTCCCGACTATGTACAAGTGAAAGTGACGCCCATGCACGGTGGCGAAGGTTATGTATGTCCTATCACGCTCCCGGCTTACAAAGCAGCAGAACGGGGATTTGAAAAAGCTTTCGGCAAGAAACCGCTTCCCGTGCGCAGAGGAGGAAGTATTCCTATCATCAGCGAATTCGAACGTATCTTGGGACTGAAAACCATTCTGATGGGCTTCGGCTTGGAAAGCAATGCCATCCACTCGCCCAACGAGAACTTCTCGCTCGATATTTTCAAGACGGGTATCGAAGCCGTCGTGGCATTCCATCAGGAATTCGATAAAGAATCATGATGCAAGATTTGTTACAAAATCCGCTATAAAAAGAAAACTCTCCTCGTCACACCGGTGTGACGAGGAGAGTTTTCTTTTATCTATATACGTTGGTCGACTGTATCAGACAGAAGTGGTTATCTCTCCTGCGATGGAACGCATCATTTCCTGTTTGATTTCAGACGGCGACAAGTCGTGTCCCAAAAGAAACATCAGCTTGGTCAGTACTGCTTCGACAGTAGCGTCGTAACCACTGATGACTCCCGCTTCGAGCAAGTGCAAGCCAGCTTCGTAACGACTCATTTCCACAATTCCCGTAGGGCACTGCGAGATATTGACAATGACGATGCCTTTCTCCGTTGCCTCTTTCAGCAGACGCAACAGCCATTCTCGTTGCGGCGCATTGCCCGAACCGTAAGTGCGCATGATGACGGCACGCAAGTCGGGTGTTTCCAAAATGGAGCGTACTGTCTTCTCTTGTATACCGGGAAATATGCTGAGAATTGCCACATTCGGGTCGAGCGAGAAGTGCGGTTTCAAAGGCTGGTCGTAAGCAACCTTTCTGATGTTGGGGAGGTTGTAGTTGATGTGAATACCTGCGCTTGCCAACGGCGGATAGTTGTACGAGTGAAAAGCACTGAAGTCTTCTGCATTTGTCTTCGAGGTACGATTGCCACGCAAGAGTTTATTCTCGAAGAAGATACATACTTCCGGCACCAATGCCTGCCCTTGGCTATTCTTTGCCGCTGCCAATTCGATGGCGGTAATGAGATTTTCTTTTCCGTCGGTACGCAATACGCCTATCGGCAATTGACTGCCCGTAAGGATAACCGGTTTGCTCAGATTCTCAAGCATGAAACTCAATGCCGAAGCCGTATAAGCCATCGTATCCGTGCCGTGCAATATCACGAAGCCATCGAAATTGTCATAGTTGTATTGAATAATCTGTACCAGTTGCTTCCAAAGTTCGGGTTCCATGTCGGACGAATCGATGGGAGGAGTAAACTGATAGGACAATATCTGATAATTGAAACGCTTCAATTCGGGTACATTCTCTTGTAACCGGTCGAAATTAAAGGCTTCCAATGCTCCCGTTTCGGGATTTTCTATCATTCCTATGGTTCCACCCGTGTAAATGAGCAGAACCGAAGGGTATTCCGGCTTTGTCATAGTCACTACAAATTATATTGAGATGGCACAAAGATAGCAAAAGAGTAATACTCCGCATTGTTTTCAGCATCGAAAACTGTCTAAATGTTACATCCGATGGTTGGTCTTTCCACCCTTGCCCATATGAGTTGCGATGTTTTTCGTATGTTGGCAAAGGAGCGAAACGACTCGTTTTCGAAGGAGAAAAAACAGCTCTACAATGCCTTCCTGATGCGATTATGGTGTTAACATTCTTTGACGCTGTTGTCATCGCGATAGCAACATGTTCTTATCGCGACAGCAACATGATGCTATCGACTTGACAACATGTTGTTATCAAATCAGCAATATGTATATAATTTGAAGTTCTAAGTTTGAGAGTTGACGAGGTACGAGGAGAAATGTTTTGTAAAGCGGAAGTCGGCAATCTGCGCTGTTCCGTTCATTCCTTTTTCCATGTATAATAAGGAGAAAAGAAATAAAAGACACTCCGGTGAAAACTTTATCTCTCGCTTGCTTGCCGCATACCACAGAATGGATGCCGGAAATCTCTACGACAGAATATATCCTTTGACAACGCTTCGCCTCGATAATATCTTTTCGCTTTGAGCAAGGGGTATAAGAAAAGCCGTTTCAGCTTCAAAATCATCAGCTGAAACGGCTTTTATCTTTTGTCAACGGAAACTCGTGGCAATGGTCTCGCCCGGCTTCCTGTTGCAACAAATCTGTTTTCTTAAATCAAGAAGCCGAGCAATACACCCGCTGCAATAGCAGAACCTATCACACCCGCCACGTTAGGTCCCATAGCGTGCATGAGCAGGTAGTTCGTAGAGTCGTATTCCAATCCTATCACTTGAGAAATGCGCGCCGAGTCGGGAACGGCAGATACACCGGCATTACCGATAAGCGGGTTGATTTTGTTGTCTTTACTCAAGAAGAGGTTGAAGAATTTCACGAACAATACGCCCGAAGTCGTCGCTATCACGAAAGACAACGCTCCCAAACCGAAAATCAATGCGGAGTTGAGTGTCAGGAATTCCGATGCCTGTGTGGAAGCACCCACCGTAAGTCCCAATAATATCGTGATGGCATCAATCAACGGACCACGTGCAGTTTCTGCCAAACGGCGTGTCACACCACTTTCTTTCAACAGGTTACCAAAAAAGAGCATCCCCAAAAGAGGAAGACCCGAAGGAACCAGGAAACAAGTGAGGAACAAACCGATGATGGGGAACATAACCTTCTCCGTATGCGACACCATGCGAGGAGGTTTCATACGTATCACGCGTTCCTTATCGTTGGTAAGCGCACGCATGATGGGAGGTTGTATCACCGGAACGAGTGCCATATACGAATAAGCCGATACGGCAATGGCACCCATCAAGTTCGGAGCCAACTTGGACGAAAGGAAGATAGCAGTAGGACCGTCGGCACCACCGATAATACCAATGGCACCGGCTTGCATCGGGTCGAAGCCCAACGCCAAAGCTATCATATAAGCACCGAATATACCAAACTGCGCAGCCGCTCCGATAAGCATCAACTTCGGATTGGAAATCAAAGCCGAGAAGTCGGTCATCGCACCTATCCCCAAGAAGATAAGCGGAGGATACCAACCCGACGTCACTCCCTGATAAAGGATATTCAGCACCGAACCGTCTTCATAAATACCCACCTGCAATCCGGCTTCCATATTGAAAGGAATGTTTCCCACCAACATACCGAAACCTATAGGGATGAGCAACATGGGTTCGAAGTCTTTTGCTATCGCCAGATAGATGAAGAACAAACCGACAAGCAACATCACAATGTGACCGATTGTCGCATTGTAGAAGCCTGTGTATGTCCAGAAGTCCGCTAAGTTATCTTGTAGAAATGTAATAAATTCTCCCATAGTTAGCCTATCATAACAAGGTCAGTACCTTCGAGAATAGAGTCCCCTTGACGTACCAAAATGCTTGTTACTACGCCGTCTGCATCTGCTTTGATGTCGTTCTCCATTTTCATGGCTTCCAACACCAAGAGTGTCTGACCTTTTTTCACAGCATCACCCACATTCACCTTGATACTCAAGATAACGCCCGGAAGCGGTGATTTCACACCTTTACCGGAGCCTGTTGCAGCAGGAGCAGCAGCGGGTGCCGGAGCCGAAGCGGCAGGAGCAGCGGCAGGTGCCGGAGCAGCAGGACGCACTACCGGTTTCGCCACAGGTTTAGCCTGTTCTTCCAATTCTACTGTGTAAGCTGTGCCGTTAACTTCTACGACAACTTTGTTTTCTTCTCTTTCGCCAACGGCTACTTTGTATTCTTTACCGTTGATTTTATACTTATATTCTTTCATCGTTTATTCTTTAATATGGGTTATTACTTCTTTTGAGAAACTCCGTTCATCAGCAAAAACTTGGCATTCCACTGCGTTGCTTTTCCACTTGTGATGGTGAGCTTCATGGATTCCGTATCGTGTACCTCTCCCACTACACCTTTCAGTGCATCGGTAAGTACCGCCATTACTTCGTCTGTCAGGACAAACTCGGTGCCTTTCGATATGCCGTTGCAGTCTTCCATCAGTGTTGCTTTTCCGTTTGTGATGGCTATTTTCACACCTTCGACATCGTACAAGACACCCGTATTTTCATGCAATGCCATCGTGATGGCTGCCATTACTTCGTCTGTCAAGAGCAACTCTGTTCCATTCAATTTGCCGTCGTTTTCCATAATCTATAATTTACTTCTTAAATGGGACATCTCTTAATGTACTGTTTTTAGCACTCCAAGGTGTCGTTCTTTTGGGAACAATCGTCAAGATTGCAGACTCAACATCGTGCTCCACTCCGTACGCTTCGTGCAAAGCCATGGCAATAGCTGCTGCCACAGGAGCCATTTCTTCTGTTCTAGAGACTGTTTTCTCCGGTTTCGTGAAATGAGGTGCAGGAGCAGGTTTCTGTCCGTTCAACTTTGCTTTCGCTACACGTCCGACATTCTTGAAGAGGATGTACAGCAGGAATAATCCGGCAAACACAACCAACATTGCTGTAATAGCCATACCTATACCAAGGGAGTCGTGTTCCTGGAATTTCTCCATCTTGGGGTTACCTTGTATTACTTTGTTGTTGGTGCTCGGTGTCACGTATTTTTCTGCTGTTGCATCTTTTACTTCCCATTCCTCGTTTGCATCCAACACACGTGCATAAGATTGGTCGGGTTTCAACAAACCTGCGGGAATAACCACTTGGTCTATCAAGTTTCTGCCCGAGTCGTAAAGCCCTATCCAATTTGCATTGGTTTTACTCAATACGAAGTTGGTATGATACGTTCCTCGCGTGTGCAAACCGTCCGCCCAGAAAAGAGCATGCTGGCGTGCAGGTATTTTGGTCGTAACATCACCTTTGGGAATAAAGTACGTAACAGTATCACCCGGCGTGCTGCTCGCTTTGAGGTAGCAGCCTGCCAAGTTTGCACTACTGTATGATTTATTAAAAATTTCCACCCATGCACTGTGCACACCGTAGTCATCCTGAAAGTTGGTTTGATTATCTACCAAAACTTCGTTGATAACAAGACGGTTGTTGTCTGTCTTCTTGTCGTTACAAGAGGACAGAACAAACAACAATGCCAATGAGCAATATAATCCTATCGTATTCCTATTCATCGTATACTCTGATTAAGGATTACAAAGGAATGTTTCCATGCTTGCGTGCCGGATTTGTCTGACGTTTAGTACGGAGTTGTGCCAAAGCACGAATAATACGGAAACGAGTATTGCGAGGCTCGATAACATCATCGATATAACCGTACTTCGCAGCATTATAAGGATTAGCGAAGAGTTTGGTGTATTCTGCTTCTTTTTCTGCCATGAATGTTTTCGGATCTGCAGCTTCCTGTGCTTCTCTCGCATACAATACTTCTACCGCGCCTGCACCACCCATCACTGCGATTTCGGCAGTAGGCCATGCGTAGTTCATGTCGCCGCGCAATTGTTTACAGCTCATCACGATATGAGAACCACCGTAAGACTTACGCAATGTCACAGTTACTTTAGGTACGGTTGCTTCACCATAAGCGTAGAGCAACTTCGCACCGTGCAATATCACGCCGTTGTATTCTTGACCTGTACCCGGTAAGAAGCCCGGAACGTCTACGAGTGTCACCAAAGGAATGTTAAAGGCATCGCAGAAACGTACGAAACGTGCAGCCTTGCGAGAAGCATTGCAGTCCAATACACCAGCCAAGAATTTGGGTTGATTTGCCACCACACCTACAGACTGACCATTGAAGCGTGCGAAACCTACGATGATGTTCTTTGCATATTCGGGTTGTACTTCGAAGAACTCACCATTGTCCACGATGGCACCGATAACTTCGTACATATCGTACGCTTTGTTGGGGCTGTCGGGAATGATTTCGTTCAAGAGGTCTTCCATGCGTTCTATCGGGTCGTTGCAAACTACTTCGGGAGCTTCTTCCATGTTGTTTTGCGGGATATAGCTCAAAAGTTTGCGTATCATAGCCAAACCTTCTTCTTCTGTTTTTGCAGTGAAGTGTGTTACACCCGAACGTCTTGCGTGAACGCTTGCGCCACCCAGGTCTTCTTGAGAAACATCTTCGCCTGTCACTGTTTTCACCACTTTTGGACCGGTGAGGAACATGTATGAAGTGCCTTCCATCATCAAAGTGAAGTCTGTCAAAGCCGGAGAATATACAGCACCACCGGCACAAGGACCGAAGATACCGGAAATTTGAGGAATAACACCCGATGCCAAGATATTGCGTTGGAAGATTTCAGAGTATCCTGCCAAGGCATTGATACCTTCCTGGATACGTGCACCACCCGAGTCGTTGATACCAATACAGGGTGCGCCCATTGTCATTGCCAAATCCATGATTTTGCAGATTTTCTTGGACATGGTTTCAGAGAGAGAACCTGCTGTCACGGTGAAATCTTGTGCAAAAACATATACCAAACGACCGTCGATGGTACCACAACCGGTTACGACACCGTCGCCCAAATAGTGCTTTTTGTCCATACCGAAGTTGGTACAACGGTGTTTCACGAACATATCCATTTCTTCGAAGCTGCCTTCGTCGAGCAACATAGCGATACGTTCGCGTGCTGTGAATTTACCTTTTTCGTGTTGTTTTTCGATGGCTTTTTCTCCACCACCCATTCGCGCTTGATTGCGAAGTTCAACGAGTTCTTTTACCTTTTCAAGTTGATTACTCATGGTTGTTTATTTTTGAAGTTTGATAATAATTTTATTCTCCTGTCCTATGATAAACAAAAAGCAGATAGAGAACAAGAAAAAAGCAATAGGGCTCTTTCTTGTTCCATATCTGCACGCCTATTATATAGGGCAAGCCATTACTGTCATCTTATGATTACTTTTCGCAGAGTTCTGTCAATACACCTTGCGTAGATTTAGGATGCAAAAAAGCGATGTTCAAGTTTTCAGCACCTTTACGAGGCGCCTTGTCTATCAACTGGATACCTTTTCCTTCTGCTTCAGCCAAAGCATTTGCCACACCATCTTCCACAGCGAAAGCGATATGGTGAATACCCATGCCTTTTTTCTCGATATACTTGGCGATGGTACTTTCTTCGCAAGTAGGTTCAAGGAGTTCGATTTTGGTATCTCCACACTTCAAGAATGCAGTTTTAACTTTTTGGTCTTCTACCACCTCAATGTTGTAACAGGTCAGACCCAATACATTTTCATAATAAGGGAGGGCTTCCTCAATGCTTTTCACTGCGATGCCCAAGTGTTCGATGTGAGAAATTTTCATAAAATAGTCCTTTATGTTATTATAAGTTGTGAGCAATCTTTTAGTTAGTGCTACAAAGGAAATGCTTTTACAGCGAATAAAGAAACAAACCTATGTTTTTTTCGCCTCTGCAAAAGAAAAACAATAACAAATTGTAACGAATGAGTTTTGAGCTTCCGACTCGGAAGTCGGAGATGGCAGAATTGCGACTTTCTGCTTCAGAAAAAGCAGATTCTTCATTACTTTTTTACGGAGGCGGATACATGGCATCCTCTCTTGTGATATGCTGTGGACTTTTGCTCACAACAACACGGACAAGACCATCGTCGAGCGAAACTTTCGGAAGAAAAGTGCTTTTCGACGACTTCATCCCAGCACAAAATCAAGAAGATGCTATCAGAGTCGAAGACTTTTTAATTACATTTGCCTATCATACGATATTACTTTATAAAACACATAAACCATATGAAAAAATCAACACTCATGAGCATCTCTGCCGCCGTCATGATGGCAACTTCCGCTGTAGCTTCGCCCGTCGGTACTGCGGAACAAGCTCCCATCATCGGGAAGCATCAAGTAAACGTAAAAGACGGGAAACTCACCCCCGAAGTACTTTGGGCTATGGGACGCATAGGCGGTTATACCGTGTCGCCCGACGGTAAGAAAGTGGCATACACCGTAGCCTATTACAGCGTAAAGGAAAACAAAGGGCACCACGTGATTTACGTCATGAACGCCGATGGCACAGACAACAAGCAACTCACCACTACGGCATACAACGAAGTGGAACCGGCATGGATTAAGGGCGGTAGCAAAATAGCATTCCTCACCGCGGCAAGCGGAAGCAATCAGGTGTGGGAAATGAATCCCGACGGTACGGAGCGCAAACAACTCTCGCACTACGACGGCGATGTGGAAGGCTTCAAGTTCTCGCCCGATGAGAAAAACGTACTCCTCATTGCACAAATCAAATACGGACAACGCACGGTAGACCGTTATCCCGACCTCGACAAAGCGAAAGGTTTTGTCGTAGAAGACCTCATGTACAAACATTGGGACGAATGGGTGACTACCATACCTCATCCTTTCCTTGCATCGTTCGATGGAAACGAAATAGGTACAGCCAAAGACATCATGGAGGGCGAACCTTACGAAGCACCGATGAAACCATTCGGCGGTATCGAACAATGCGACTGGAGTACGGACTCAAAGTTCATTGCTTATACTTCTCGCAAGAAAACAGGTTTGGATTACTCCATTTCTACCGATTCGGACATATACCTATATAATATAGAAAGCAAACAAACGCGCAATCTCTGTAAAGAAGACGCGAAAGACAAAAATCTGGGCTACGACACCAATCCCCGCTTCTCTCCCGACGGCAAACGCATCGCTTGGCAAAGCATGGAACGCGACGGCTATGAAAGCGACAGAAATCGCCTTTGCGTATTCGACCTCACGACAGGCAAGAAGACTTATGTAACGGAAACTTTCGAGTCGGGCGTAGACCATTTCTGCTGGGCAAAAGACAGCAAAACACTCTACTTTGTAGGCGTATGGCATGCCACTACGATGGTGTACAGCACCAACCTGCAAGGCAACGTGAAGAAACTCACAGAAGGCGATTACGACTACGCAGCAGTGGAGTTGCTTGGCAACAACACTTTGTTGACGAAACGTCACTCCATCAGCCGTCCGGACGAACTCTACACTGTGGACTTGAAGAAAAAGACCGTAACACAAATCACACACGAAAACGACCACATCTTCGACCAACTCAAAATAGGAAAAGTAGAAGCGCGCTGGACAAAAACAGTAGACGGCAAACAAGTGTTGTCGTGGATAGTATATCCACCCAACTTCGACCCGAACAAGAAATATCCTGCGTTGCTATTCTGCGTCGGCGGTCCGCAAAGTCCCGTCAGCCAATTCTGGAGTTATCGTTGGAATCTCCAAATCATGGCAGCTAACGACTACATCGTTGTGGCACCAAACAGACGCGGACTTCCGGGTTTCGGCATGGAATGGCTCGAAGAAATCAGTACCAATTACAGCGGACGTTGTATGGACGACTACCTGAGCGCAATAGATGATGCCGCCCAATTGCCGTATGTAGACGAAAACGCATTGGGTTGTGTAGGTGCAAGCTTCGGAGGATATTCGGTTTATTGGTTGGCAGGACACCACAACAAACGTTTCAAAGCATTCGTGGCACACGACGGTTTCTTCAACATGGAGCAACAGATGCTCGAAACAGAGGAACTTTGGTTTACCAATTGGGACCTTGGCGGTGCTTACTGGGAAAAAGACAATCCTGCCGTAGTACGCAGTTATGCTTCTTCTCCTCACCTATTCGTGGACAAATGGGATACACCGATACTCTGTATTCATGGCGAAAAAGACTATCGTATATTGGCGTCGCAAGGCATGGCGGCTTTCAATGCTGCGAAAATTCGCGGTATTCCGGCAGAGCTTTTGCTGTTCCCCGACGAAAATCACTGGGTATTGAAACCACAAAACGGCATATTGTGGCAAAGACGCTATTTCAATTGGCTGGACAAGTGGTTGAAAAAATAAGCAGTCAGCCGTCGAAAGTGTAAAAATATCGAGGGGCGCATCACATAGAGTTGATGCGCCCCTCGTTTTCTATCTCTGCAAACCGTCACAAAGCCATGTAATCGGGGAAAGTCACCGACAGATAGCGATGAGCATACTTATGATATAAGGTATCATAATGGGGCAATGTGTCGGACTTGTGCAAAGCTTGCTGACACCAGGGTAAAGAGACTTTTTCGTCGTCGGGAAATGTGTGTCCATACAATTCGAACTCGGAAAAAGACGAACCGTAACGCAAATCCAAACTGTGTAGGATGGCTTTATCCCAACTCATGCCATTGCGTTTTTCCAAAGTGTTGCGTAGCACGGCAAGCCGTTCCTTGTCGAACACCATTTTGTGCGCGATATACGAGAGTGTACTGCAAGGAAATTTTCCCGTCAGTCGATAGATGTTCTCGTAATAAGGATAATAATACTCTGCCGAGCGATAGAACACGCATTTACCATCGGCTGTGACGAAAGTGTGCGGACGCAGCAGAATATGGTCGGCATCTATCACGGCAAAATGGCGACACGTACCGATGGCACCGGAGAGCTTCAGCAATTGCTGAAATATCCAACCGCTACGATTGGTCCCGTTTACCGTCACCACTTGCAAGTCCTTCGGCGTATATCCCAACACGGTACGCTCGTCCACAAAAACCAATCCCAACGACTCTGCCACACTGCGAATACGCTCTACGGCAGGAGCCACCACATAGATGGCTTGCACGGGATTGTTCGAACAACGGCGTATCCCCTCCACACACAACGGCAGGACGGCAAGGTCTTTCTCCACTATCGGGATGACGATGTCTATACTTCCTCCTGCCGTCGGCATCTCGACGGTGCGCCGACTGATACATTTGTAAGCCATAGAGCGATAAGAACCGACAAGTGTCGTAAAGATTTTCTTGGCGAATTTCGAAGAAAAGAATGCTTTCATGCTATTCGATATAAATATGTCTGCAAAGATATGGTATCGCCAACCGTTTTCCCAAAACAATGTTTCCAAACAATGAATTTGATATACAGCCCGGTTCATATTCATTTTTACTCGAGACATCTTCTTCGATAGATACAGACACAAGACCACGTCATCGGCTTTTCCTGCCACTGCAATCGGTGGCTACGCAATGTTTTTCCGGTCTGAAAAAGCCTTGAAAAATCATGTTCTCGACGGGAGAAAAACGCCTCTACAATGCCTTCTCGATGCGATTATGATGTTAACATTCTTTGACGCTGTTGTCATCGTGATAGCAACATGTTCTTATCGCGATAGCAACATGATGCTATCGACTTGACAACATGTTGTTATCAAATCGGCAATATGTAGATAATTTGAAGTGCTAAATTTAGGAGTTGACGAGGTACGAAAAGGAATGTTTTGCGCAGCGAAAATCATCGATGTCTCCGCATAGAAAAATCAGAAAAAGGTAAGAACAAATATAGTATGCAAACAAACCATACAGAAAACGGAAATCCGACATTCCGAATAAAGAATCGAGAGCACAACAAAGTATTGATTTCCAAACCATTCATACTACCATTAAAGAACACCATCGTTCGCACGAATCTCATTGCGAAAGCAACCAACGCGCATCGCTCCGCAAAAGAAAGCCGTGTTCTCGAAAAAATAATCTTTAATAAAACTTGTTTTTGAGAAAAACTTGTTATCTTTCAGCGAGAAAACTGTAACTACCCTACGACTATGAAGCATAAATTCCAAATAGAATATCTGCTCAGTTCTACATCGGGTTATATCTTGTGGAATGCCATCGGCACACCCAGCGGATTGCAAAGATGGTTTGCAGACGATATAAGAGTAGATGGACACGTTTACTCGTTCAGATGGGGTAAGCACGAAGAACGCAAAGCCACACTCATAAAGATGAGAGAAAACGAATACATACGCTTTCGCTGGGACGACGAGACAGACCAGCGGACATTCTTCGAGTTGCGCTTGCTTTACAACGAGCTGACAGACGATTATCATCTTTGCATCACGGATTTTGCCGACGAAGGCGAAGTAGAAGACATGATGGAACTCTGGGATTCGCAATTGGAATCCTTGACACGCAGTTATGGCATCTATCTCACACCATGCTGATGCCGACTTCTTTGTTTTTCCATGAATGACGTACCTTTCCAAAGTTGCGCCGGGCATTTTTGCACACGCAACTAACTTTTTACGAATTTGGACAGGTACGTTTTTTTTACGAATATTGCATACCAAATTTAATAAAGACACAATTTTACAGTATGATGAAAAAAATCTTTGCAGTCCTGACTTTATTGGCTTCGGTTGCCACAAGTAGTTGGGCATGTACCAACTTTATCGTTGGTAAAAAAGCATCTGCCGACGGTTCGGTGCTCGTATCTTATTCGGCAGACTCGTACGGTTTCTTCGGTTACCTTTGTCATTATCCCCGAGCTACACACGCAGCTGGCACCATGCGCGAAATTCACGACTGGGACAGCGGCAAGTTCTTGGGCAAGATAAAAGAAGCTCCGCAAACTTATAACGTGATAGGAAACATCAACGAGTTTCAGGTAACCATCGCGGAAACAACATTCGGCGGTCGTCCCGAGTTGCACGACAGTACCGGAGTGATGGACTACGGCAGCCTTATCTACGTGGCACTCCAACGCTCGCGTACGGCAAGAGAAGCCATCAAAGTGATGACAGACCTCGTGAAAGAATACGGCTATTACAGCAGCGGCGAGTCGTTCTCCATTGCCGACCCCAACGAAGCTTGGATAATGGAAATGATAGGCAAAGGTCCCAACAATAAAGGTGCGGTGTGGGTAGCCATCCGTATCCCCGACGATTGCATCGCGGCACATGCCAACCAAAGTCGCATCCATCAGTTCCCACTCAAAGACAAAGAGAATTGCATGTACTCTCCCGATGTGATTTCTTTCGCACGCGAAAAAGGTTATTTCAAAGGAAAAGATGCGGAATTCAGCTTCTCCAAAGCATACAGCCCTGTGGACTTCGGCGCACTCCGTTTCTGCGAAGGACGCGTGTGGAGTTTCTACAACATGATGGCAAAAGGCATGGGCGAGAAATACCTTCCTTATATAAAAGGAGAATCTCCCGAACCGATGCCACTGTATATCCGCCCCGATAAGAAAATTTCAGTACGCGATATCCAGCATGCCATGCGCGACCACTACGAAGGCACGGCACTCGACTTCACGAACGACGCAAGTTCGGGCAAGTTCAAATCTCCCTATCGTCTTTCTCCGCTTACCTTCAAAGTAAACGGCGAAGAATACTTCAACGAACGTCCCATCTCCACACAGCAATCGGCTTTCTCTTTCGTGGCACAAATGCGCGCATCCTTGCCCAATCCTGTGGGCGGTATCTTGTGGTTCGGACTCGACGATGCCAATATGACGGTGTTCACTCCCGTGTATTGCAACACAGACAGAGTACCGCACTCGTATGCAGAAGAAAACGGCGACTGCGTGACATTCTCTTGGACTTCGGGCTTCTGGATTTACAACTGGGTGGCAGACATCGTACGTCCGCGTTACAGTCAGATGATAGAAGACATGCGTTTGGTACAAAACGGACTTGAAAACAGCTTCGCAGAAAAACAAGCTGCCATCGAAGAAGAAGCAATGAAACTCTATAACGAATCGCCCGACAAAGCACGCAAATTCCTGACAGACTACAGTTGCAATACAGCAGATGCCACAGTGGCACGCTGGAAAGAATTGGGCGAATTCCTCATCGTTCGTTACAACGACGGTGCAGTGAAACGCATGAAAGACGGTAAAATACAACGCCCAAAAACCGGTCACACCGCACCACTCACCCGTCCGGGATACGACAAAGACTACCTGGAACAAATGGTGAAACTCACAGGCGACCGCTATAAAGTGAAAGAAATAAAGCAATAACAAATATCTTTTCGATACAGACACAACGGCAAAGTAGGGTATTTTCCTAACTTTGCCGTTAGTTATATATACACATACAAATTTCTTGACAGATGGAAAACAAAGAATTGATTGCACACTGTAAAGAGAAAGCCATGGCATGGCTCGCTCCGTCTTACGACTCTGCAACGCAGACAGAAGTAAAAACAATGCTCGACAATCCCGATAAAACCGAACTCATCGAAGCCTTTTACAAAGACTTGGAATTCGGAACGGGCGGATTGCGCGGCATCATGGGAACCGGCTCCAATAGAATGAATATCTACACCGTAGGAGCCGCCACTCAAGGACTGGCAAACTACCTGAACAAATGCTTTGCCGGCAAACAGCCGTCTGTAGTGGTGGGACATGACTGCAGAAACAACAGTCGCAAGTTCGCCGAAATCACAGCAGATGTATTCAGTGCAAATGGCATCAAAGTGTATTTGTTTGAAGACATGCGCCCCACACCGGAAATTTCTTTCGCCATCCGTCATCTCGGTTGTCAAAGCGGTGTGATGGTGACAGCCTCGCACAACCCGAAAGAATACAACGGCTACAAAGCATATTGGGAAGATGGTGCGCAAGTATTGGCTCCGCACGATACAGCCATTATCGACGAAGTAAATAAAATCAAATCGGCGGCAGACATCAAATTCGCAGGCGACAAGTCTTTGATAACTATTTTAGGCAAAGAAATGGACGACGAATACTTGCGTTGCGTAAAAACCATTTCCATCGACCCGCAAGTCATCGCGCGTCAGAAAGACCTTAAGATAGTGTACACTCCTATCCATCGCAATACGGTTCTTTATGATGTAATAAAGGAAGAGCAGGCAGGTTTGGTTTCCGTTGATAAGTACCCATTCTCCTTTACTGTCTTTGCAAGCCATGCCTACACGGTCGGCATCGGGGTCGGAAGCCATTACGATATCGGCATCTATCTCTTTTGCCAATTTAATGGCGAGTGTCAACGCTTCTGCATTTTCGGGGTTGGGAGAAACTACTGTGGGGAAGTCTCCGCTACGTACCATTTGCTCTTTTACGCAATGTACATTCTCGAAACCCCAAAGGCGGAGCGATTGCGGAATAAGCATCATACCTGTTCCGTGAATAGGAGTGTACACTATCTTAAGGTCTTTCTGACGCGCGATGACTTGCGGGTCGATGGAAATGGTTTTTACGCAACGCAAGTATTCGTCGTCCATTTCTTTGCCTAAAATAGTTATCA
>JBGXXU010000117.1:0-15560 GCA_041814865.1 Phocaeicola sp.
AAAAGTCGTCGGTTTCTGCATGAAAATACACTCTCCTTTATAACTCATCAACTCATAAACTTGCCTCTTCAAATTGACTATATATTGCCGATTTGATAACAACATGTTGTCAAGTCGATAGCATCATGTTGCTATCGCGATAAGAACATGTTGCTATCGCGATGACAACAGCGTCAAAGAATGTTAACATCATAATCGCGTCGAGAAGGCATTGCAGAGCCGTTTTTCCTTTATCAAAAAGTCGTGTTTCTGCGTCTTTATGCAATGGCATGGTCGTGTCGAATTTCTCAAAACTTAACTGCTTCGTAACAAGTTCTGCAAAATGATGTAACACGAAGAAAATACTTTTGGCATGAGAAAAAGAACCTGCGTTCGATGCGTGTACACCATGCCAAACAAACCGTCGACCGCAAAGCATACAATACATACCATATATAAAGAACAGATGAAAAGATTTTTAGGTTTGGCGATGGCACTCTGCGTATGCGGCACAGTCGGCGCACAGAAGATAAAAGGCTCCGATACGGTTTTGCCCCTGTCGCAAAAAGCTGCCGAAAGCTATCTCAAAAAACATCCCCGTGCAACTCTCGTCATCACGGGCGGAGGAAGCGGAGTAGGCATTTCTTCTCTGCTGGCAGGGACGACGGAAATAGCACAGGCATCGCGTCACATCAAATTTTCCGAAAAACAGAAACTCCGGGCAGCCGGAAAGACAGCGGTGGAAGTCATCGTGGGATACGATGCTCTGGCGGTGATTGTGAATCCGGCGAACCGGGTCGGCAACCTCACGCGAGAACAGTTGGAAGGTATTTTCAGAGGGAAAATCACCAATTGGAAACAGTTGGGAGGAGCCGACATGAAAATCGTACCTTATGCCCGCGAAACTTCTTCGGGGACGTACGAGTTTTTCAGAGAGAGTGTGTTGGGCAATAAAAATTACATGAACGGTATCATGAGCATGCCTGCCACAGGAGCCGTGATACAATCCATTATGCAGACGCCCGGTGCTATCGGTTATGTGGGTTTGGCTTATCTCAATAAAAAGGTAAAGCCGATACACATCTCTTACGATGGCGGGAAGACTTTCGTGGCACCTACCATCCTCAATGCCCGAAAGAAACTCTACCCTGTGGTACGTCCCATGTATTACTATTACGAACAGCAGGACGAGCGGAAAGTAAAA
This sequence comes from Phocaeicola sp., assembly GCA_041814865.1. Classification (GTDB taxonomy): domain Bacteria; phylum Bacteroidota; class Bacteroidia; order Bacteroidales; family Bacteroidaceae; genus Phocaeicola. The sequence continues at coordinate 1,184 of JBGXXU010000117.1, forward strand.
CCGTTCGTCGACTATCTGCTTTCTGCCGAAGGACAAGCCATCGTGCAAGAGATAGGTTTTGTTCCTGTAAACTGACATTCAAAACGAACATATCATTCTGATGAAAAAACTAAGAAAACTATTCGAACCGCTCGTGGAGGGCATGTTCAGGATAAGCGGAGCCATCACAAGCCTGACGATATTGCTCATCGTGGTGTTTCTGTTCAAAGAAGGTTTCGGATTGTTCAAATCGCCTTCGGTGGAGCAGGGATATTCGCTCTATGTGCATGCAGACAACTCCGTGAAACGTCTGAGCGTAACGCAAATCAAGGATATTTACGACGAGGATATTACAGACTGGTCGGAAGTAGGTGGTACGCAAGGCAAGATTATGACGTTCAGACTCGACGACCTTTTCAAGATGTATTCGGAAAAGGAAATGGGAGAAAACTACGAACTCTTGCCACAACGTCTTGGCGAAGTCATAGAAGCACATCCCGGCATCATCGCTTATCTCCCCGACAAGTACGCACCCAAAACCGGTGGCAAAATCAAGACCTTGCCATCTGAAAACATTACAGTAGAGGACTTCTTCTTTGGTTCTCAATGGATGCCCACCGCCACGCCTGCACCATTGTTCGGTGTGATGCCGTTGGTTACGGGTACGTTGCTGGTGAGCTTGGTAGCTATTCTCATTGCACTTCCTTTGGGTTTGGGCGTGGCTATTTATCTTTCCGAATTGGCAAGCCAACGTGTACGCGGTATTCTCAAACCCGTGATAGAGTTGTTGGCAGGCATTCCTTCGGTGGTGTACGGTTTCTTTGGCTTGATAGTGCTTGTTCCTCTTGTACAGAAAACATTCAATCTTCCCGTTGGCGAAACGGCTTTCACGGGCAGTCTTATCTTGGCTATCATGGCTTTGCCTACCATCATCACGGTGGCTGAAGATGCCATGCGCAACACACCTCGCGCCATGCGCGAATCGAGCCTTGCACTCGGTGCCACACAATGGCAAACGATATATAAGGTGGTATTGCCTTATTCTTTGTCGGGAATTTCTGCGGCTGTGGTGTTGGGTATCGGTCGTGCCATCGGCGAAACCATGGCTGTGCTGATGGTGACGGGCAATGCCGCCATCATACCGCATTCCGTTTTCGAACCGGTGCGTACCATTCCTGCCACGATAGCTGCCGAATTGGGCGAAGTTCCGGCAGACAGCGCACACTATCAATCATTGTTCATGTTGGGTTGTATCCTTTTCGCGATAACAATGGTCATCAGTGTCACTGCCGAAGTGATTTCGAAGAAAAAATACAAAGCACACTAAAACAACAATTCTCCATGTCTAAGAAAACAACTCAGAAAATAGCTTTTGCCATCTTCCGCATTTTGGGAATGCTGGTCGTAGGATTATTGTGCTGGATACTTGGTTTCATAGTGTTCAACGGTATCGGTGTCATCAATTGGGAATTTCTGACAACGGCTCCTGCCGAAGGTATGACCGCAGGCGGTGTCTTTCCTGCCATCGTGGGTACGGTGTGTCTTGTCATCGGGAGTATGCTGTTTGCCACACCGCTCGGTATCATGTCTGCCATTTATACGCACGAATATGCAAGCAACGGTTACATCGTGAAGTTCATTCGTATCATGACGAACAACTTGAGCAGTATTCCTTCCATCGTCTTCGGACTTTTCGGGATGAGCTTGTTTGTCAATACGCTCGACTTTGGCGATTCTATCCTTGCCGGCTCTCTCACGCTCGGTTTGTTGATACTTCCGCTCATTATCCGTACGACGGAAGAAGCTTTGAAAGCCGTTCCCGACAGCTATCGTACGGGCAGTCGTGCGTTGGGCGCATCGAAGTTGCAAACAACGTTGCGCGTGGTACTGCCTGCTGCGTTGCCCAACATCACTACCGGCATTATTCTTTCTATCGGTCGCGTATCGGGCGAAACTGCTCCCGTACTCTTCACTGTTGCGGCTTATTTCCTGCCCAAACTGCCGTCGAGCATATTCGACCAAGTGATGGTGTTGCCTTATCATCTTTATGTCATTGCAACGAGCGGTACAGACTTGGAAGCTTCCCGTCCCATTGCTTACGGAACGGCGTTGGTGTTGATAACCATCGTGCTTATTATGAACCTCACGGCTACGTATCTGCGAAAGAAATTCGGCAAGAATATGAAAAGCCACTAATGCTCCATAGAAAAAAACAATTCGGAACATATACAAATTCAAAATTCAGAACTTAAAAACTCAAAATATATGCTTGAAGCTAAAAACGTAGACTTCTATTACGGCGACTTTCATGCACTGAAGAACATCAGCATGAAGATGGAAGCCAACACGGTTACTGCTTTTATCGGTCCGTCGGGTTGTGGTAAATCCACCTTTCTCCGTTTGTTCAATCGTATGAACGACCTCGTGCCGGAGTCTCGGCTCAAAGGCGAGTGTTTGGTGCAGGGTGTCAATATCTACGACAAATCCGTGCAAGTGGACGAACTTCGCAAACGCGTGGGTATGGTATTCCAAAAGCCCAATCCTTTCCCGAAATCCATCTTTGAAAACGTGGCGTACGGTCTTCGCGTAAACTCTATGGGCGACAAAGCTTTCATCGAAGAGCGTGTGGAAGAGTCGTTGCGCAAGGCTGCACTCTGGGACGAAGTGAAGGACAAACTCAAACAATCGGCGTTCGAACTTTCGGGAGGTCAGCAGCAACGACTTTGTATTGCGCGTGCATTGGCGGTTTCGCCGTCGGTGTTGCTCATGGACGAACCTGCGTCTGCGCTCGACCCTATTTCCACATCGAAGATAGAAGAACTCATTCATCAGCTGAAGGAAGACTATACCATCGTCATTGTGACGCACAGTATGCAGCAAGCGGCGCGTGTGAGCGACCATACGGGCTTCTTCATGTTGGGAGAGTTGGTGGAGTTCAGCGAAACGAAGAAGATGTTCCTCAGTCCGCAAAAGCAAGAAACACAGAATTATATCACCGGACGATTCGGATAAATCGTCACAACGTAAGGCATCATGAAACATACAGAAAAAGAAATGCTAGAATTGCGCGAGGAAGTGACACAAATGTGGAAACTCGTCATCTCGCAATTGGAAAAAGCGAAACAAGCTCTCTTGACACACGACATAGAACTGGCACGCGAAGTTTCCAGCAGAGAGAAGCGTGTGGATGTATTCGAACTCAAGATAGACAGCGACTGCGAGAATTACATTGCACTCTTCAGTCCTGTAGCTATCGACTTGCGTCTGTCGCTTTCGCTCATGAAAATCACTGCCATGTTGGAACGTATCGGCGACTTTGCGGCAGGTATCGCACGCTTTGTCATAGACGAAACGGACCGCCAACCCGATTTCGAACTCTTCGACGAGTTGGAGATGGCACAAACTTTCGACACGTTGCTGGGGATGCTCTCCGACGCTTACGTGGCACTCGACTCCGAAAACACGAAGATTGTAGGAAAAATCATCGGCGAGGACGAGAAAGTAGACCGCTTCTATCACCGTGCTATCGACGTGATGACGGCTTATTTGCAGAAGCATCCCGAAGCTGCCGCGTACTGCTTACGTCTGATAATCCTCGTGCGTAAGATGGAGCGCATCGGCGACCATTGCAGCAACATCGTGGAAGAAATAACGTTTTATGTGGATGCAAAAGTTTTGAAGCACAGCAAGCTGAAAAACGAAAATCTGTAAAGACGGTACAGCGCACAGACAAGGTGTAACTTACATTTTTCGCAGGAAGAGCCATTTGTCGACAAATAGCAATCGTCGATGGATGGCTCTTCGTTTGTGTTGTCAGCGAGAGAGTTCTTCGCGTATTCCTTGCTGTTGCTCTTCTTTCATGGTATTAGGTATCGACCTTTTGAGTTGTAAAGTATAAGAACAGGAGAGACGAAAGCATCTGCCTGGTTCGGCATCGGGAAAAGACTTTTCCTCGTACCTCGTCGACTTATAAACTTTGAACTTCAAATTGGCAACACGTTGCCAATTTGACAACAACATGTTGCTATCGCGATAACAACAGCGTCAAAGAATGGGAAAACACGTGCACCAACGGAAAGAATAGCCTGCGACATAAGGTATTCCGAACTACATGACTTAATTTTGTAAAGAACATAAACAACAGAAAATGAGTAAAAAGATATTGGTGGTAGACGATGACGTTGCCATTTGCGAAATTCTGGAATTCAATCTGAAAAGCGAAGGTTACGAGATACAGACAGCGCACTCGGCAGAAGACGCTCTTGCTCTCTTGGACGATACGCATGCACTCATTCTCCTGGATGTGATGATGGGCGGTATGTCCGGTTATCGTATGGTGGAAACCATGCGCAAGGAAGGCAGACAGACTCCCGTGATATTCATCACTGCCAAAGACGAAGAAAACGATATGCTTACGGGCTTTTCCGTAGGAGGCGACGACTATATAGCCAAGCCTTTTTCCATCAAAGAAGTGACGGCACGTATCAAAGCCGTGTTGCGCCGTCACGAAACGAAAGCCCCCGACACGACGCAAAGGCTTGTTTTCGGCGACTTATCCATTCATTTATCCACGAAAGAAGTCTTTGTCCGCGATGCACGCCTTTCGCTCACCAAGACAGAGTACGAGATACTGGTGTTGCTGGCTACACATCCCGAGAAAGTTTATCCGCGCGAAGCCATCATCGAAACCATTTGGGTAGATGCGCCTTATATTACGGAGCGGACGGTGGATGTACACATCACGCGGCTGCGCAAGAAGCTGGGCGATTATGGCGCGCTCATCACTAATCGTTCGGGGTATGGATACCGTTTTAATGCTTCTGTTTTATGAAACGTTGGGGATATCGTAGCAAACTGTTCCTGAGTTGTGCGTTGCTGTTTGCCGCATTCACAGCAGGGATTGCACTCTTCGAACATTCGCGAGAACGTACCTGGCGTACGGAAGCATTGGAACAGCAAATGGAAATGTATGCCGAACTTATTCACGCGGGTGGAACGTTTCGCCCTGCGGACAGCACGAGTCTCTCCCGCATGAAAGAGCGTCTCAAAGTCTTACCGTCCGGGCTGCGCGTGAGCCTGATAGACGAAAAGGGAAATGTGTACTTCGACACTTCGATAGACGAATGGTCTGCGCTGCGCAATCATACAGACCGCCCGGAAATACGGAAAGCGCAAAAGGAGGGAAGCGGCTCCAACATACGACGCTCTTCTTCCACAGGCAAAGAATATCTGTACTATGCCAAACGTTTCGACGACGGATACGTGCGTGTGGCGCAACCGTACGACATCGAAACGGCAGATTTTCTGCAAGCGGACAACCTCTTTCTCTACTTCGTCATTGTGCTTTTTGCGCTCACCTTGTTGTTGATGAATTACGTGTTGCGACGCTTCTCGCGTTCCATCCGTCAGTTGCGCGAGTTGGCACTTCACCCCGAGAGTGCGCAACACACGGCTTATCATTTTCCCAAAGATGAATTGGGAGATATCAGCGAAAAGATAACGGAACAGTTTCGTTTGTTGCAAAAGAGCGAAGCCACCATCGCACGCGAGCGAGAGAAACTCTTGCAACATATACATACATCGGGCGAAGGACTTTGCTTCTTCTCGGCAGACCGTTCGGTGGAGTTTATCAACGGTTTGTTCATACGCCATCTCAATCTCTTGACGGACGAACCCGACAGCAATCCTTCCGTGATTTGGAACGATTCGCAGTTTGCACCCTTGCACGATTTCATGACAAAAGAAGAGGAGGGATATTTCGAGATGCAGATAGAAAAGCACGGGCGTATCTTCGCTTTGCATGCCAATGTCTTTGCAGACAAAAGTTGCGAAGTAGTGCTCGACGACATCACCCGGCAGGAAAAAACCAAGACGCTGAAACAAGAAATGACGAGCAACATCGCACACGAACTGCGAACACCCGTGACAAGCATACGCGGTTATCTGGAAACCATCCTCGAGCAAACACAGTTGGACGAAAACGCGCGACAGTATTTCCTCACACGTGCTTACGAGCAGACCATCGTTTTGTCCGACCTGATACGGGACATCAGCCTCATCACGCGTATGGAAGGAGCCGCTTCTGCCTATACGATGGAGCGAACGGACATAGGAGAGCTGACAGAAATGTTGCACAATGATTTTCTTATCGCTTTGTCCCAAAACCGTATGACTTTCGACACCGAAATACCGACGGGGACGGTAGTGACAGGCAACAAAAACCTTTTGCACGCCTTGCTGCGCAATTTGTTGGAGAATGCCATACGCTACGCAGGCGAGGGAACGAAAGTCGTGTTCAAATATCTGCACGACGACGATACGCACGTACATTTTTCTTTCTACGACACGGGGCTGGGCATAGCCGACGAGAAACACTTGTTGCGGCTGTTCGAACGCTTCTATCGTGTGAGCGAGGGACGCACACGCGACAAAGGCGGTTCGGGTTTGGGGCTTTCCATCGTGAAGAATGCCGTTTTGTTGCACAGAGGCGACATCAGCGTACGCAATCGCAAAGAGGGAGGGCTGGAATTTCTTTTCTCTCTGGCAAAATCCGACGGTGCTGTTTCTGCATAAATATACACTCTCTCCTTGTAACTCATCAACTCATAAACTTAGAACTTCAAATTGGCAACATGTTGCCAATTTGATAACAACATGTACACAACTTGATAGCATCATGTTGCTATCGCGATAAGAACATGTTGCTATCGCGATGACAACAGCGTCAAAGAATGTTAACGTCATAATCGTATCGAGAAGGCATCGTAGAGGCGTTTTTCTTTTGTCAAAAACACGACTTTTCAGAGCTTTTTCGGAAGGGAAAAGCATTGCGTAGCGACCTGATTTTGCATGAAAACACACGCTTGACGCTGCATATTTATGCAGAAAAAGGAACGGTTTCTGTATATTTATGCAACGTCGGACATCCCGGCAAGACAGTACTTCCGCTTCTTGCCGGGCGATAGAGAATAATGTTTTATCGGGTAGACCGAAGAAACATCATCCGTAACGTCTGTACAGATATTTCGTGAAACTGTAAATCAGCAGTGCGGAGAAAAATCCTGCGATGGTATCCACCAGATAATGTGCCTGTATATATACTGTGGCACCGCACAGCAGCAGATAAATAGGCAACATCACATACGTCAGCACCTTGTTGACACGCCATGCCAACAACATGCAAATGGTGGAGATACCCACGTGCGAACTGGGAAATGCCGCAGTAGGGCGTTCGCCCACTTCTTGCGAAGATTCTACCAGGTTGTAAAAGAAACCGTCGTCGAAGGGCGCACTCTTTATCAGAAACGTATTGTGGTTGAAATAGTCGTTTATCCAGGGAAAAACCTCCGCATTGATATTGTCAATACCTACGGCGCGGAAATAGAATTGCGGACCTGCCACCGGCAAAGCGATGTATATGAGATAATAGACAAAAAAAGAAGCCACAAGTATGAATACCACTTTCTCCAGTTCCTCGTGTTTGAAGAAGAAATAGTAGAAAGCCACCATGGCGATGAGCGGATAATAAAGAAAGTAACCCATGTTGAAAGCCTCGCTTACCCACAAAGAGGGAAAGAGTTGGCTGAAAACAAGTGCCGGTTGGCAACCGAAGAAGAATTGGTCTGCTTTGGCGAAGATGGGGTCGAGATTGGGCAACAAACGGTTGAACTCGAAAGTGTCGGGATACCAGTACGCCAGCAAACCCATTTGCAACGCCATACGTACAAAGCCCGTAATGCGCGAAGGATACCAACTGTAAAGTCCCCAAGCTGCACCCATGAGAATAAAGATGCCCAAACGCTCCAACAGCATGGTGCCGGGATGGTGCAATTGTCCCATGAACAGGAGTACAAGTACGGAAGTTGCCAGATTGTAGATGATAGATGCTTTCTCTACTGCGTACAGCCGATGTTCGAGCGGTGTACGACGAAATAAGTCGTTGATTATAGCCATTGTTCTTTTTTATACCATCGGATGATTTCGCGCACACCTCTTGCCAAAGGATATTGCGGACGATAGCCCAATTCCTTGACCAAAGGCGAGATGTCGCATCTCCAATTACGTTGTTTCATGATACGGTATTTGTCGGTATTGAGTGTAGAAGCCTTTCCCAGCAGAAACGCCACTTTTTCCGAAACGAAAGAAATAAGATAAAGCAACCACAAAGGACAGGTAAATCTCAAGACAAACGGATTTCCCAATTCGGCGCGTATCAGGTCGGAAAAGTCGCGACTGGAATACACTTCTCCGTCGCTGACAAAGTAACTCCTGCCCACCGCCTTGTGTTCGATGCCGAGATACACGGCTTGCACCAGGTCTTCCACGTAAACGAATGTCAAGTCCTGACGTTTGAAACCTGCTGCGATGTCGATGTGACGACCGATGGATTTTGCCATGAGAAAGTAGTCGGCTTCGCGAGGACCGTACACGCCCGTCGGTCGAAACGTGACGACGGGAAAATCGTTCAGCGCGGCAAGGTATTGTTCCGTGCGCCATTTGCTTATGCCGTAAGAAGTGTTGGGACGGGGAGTATCTTCTTCCGTGATGGGTGTATAGTCTGTTTCTCTGATTGGACCGAAGATGCTGAGCGAACTGATGTAGACAAAGAGTTCGGGTACGATGCCTGTCCGTTGCAGTGCCTCCACCAAATTGACTGTTGCTCGATAGTTTCCTCGCTCGAAACCGTCGGCATTCGGGCATTTCGTTACGCCGGCACAGTGTATCACGTAGTCCCAGCCGCCATGTTCTTCTTTGTGACGGAGTAATTGGGCTTCCAGTTGCGAGGGGTTTTCGAGGTCGAGTGTGGCAAAACGGATACGCTCATCCTGCAAATAGCGACGGCTGCTGCTTTTTCGCACACCCGCCCATGTTTGCATACCACGTGTCAAACCTCCTTCCACAAGAAAACTGCCGATAAATCCGCTTGCCCCTGTGACGAGAATTTTCTTAGTCATCATTTATCTGTGTCGAAAACATCGGCAAATATACGAACAAAAAGGGCGGTCGGACAAAATAAAAGCCCTATAAAGCGCTGTCATGTACGTGATTTACGCTTACTTTGTGAAAGAAACAGCCCAAGGCACAATTCAAAAACAAATTCGTTATGGCTAAAAAAGCACGAGAAAAGAAAGGCGGGAAACGCATGAGAAAGCAAGATTTGGCAGAACTCATCATCGGTTTTTTCCGCAACAAGCCAACACAGAAATTCAGTTTCAGACAACTATTCAGAGAGCTGCGCATTACGGCACATCCGGTCAAGATGTTGTGTGTGGATATAATAGAAGACCTCGTATTTAGCAACTTTCTGTTGCGTTGCGAAAACGGAGAACTGCGGTTGAACGAGAAAGGACAAATCATGGAAGGCGTATTCATGCGGAAGAGCAACGGTCGGAATGTCTTCATGCCCGACGATGGAGGAGAACCTATTCTCATCACCGAACGAAACTCGGCACACGCCATGAACAACGACCGTGTGAAGATAGCACTCTCTGCCAAACGCAACTATCGTGAAATGGAAGGCGAGGTAATAGAGATACTCTCGCGAGCACAGCAAACTTTCGTCGGTACGATAAAGATATCCAAAGGCTTTGCTTTCCTCTTGACGGAAAGCAGTACGCTCGCCAACGACATCTTTATTCCACGCGACAAACTGAAAGGAGCAAAAGACGGCGATAAGGTCGTGGTGAAAATCACGGACTGGCCCGAAGATGCCAAGAACCCGTTCGGCGAAGTGGTGGACGTGTTGGGACGCACGGGCGAGAATACTGCAGAAATGCACGCGATACTTGCCGAGTACGGACTTCCTTATACATATCCTTATGCGGTGGAAAAAGCAGCGGAGAAGATAGACGAAGGTATCACTCCCGAAGAGATTGCTTTGCGCGAAGATTGTCGCGATGTGACGACTTTTACCATCGACCCTAAAGACGCTAAAGACTTCGACGACGCATTGTCGCTTCGTGCTGTCAAATCGGGATTGTGGGAAGTAGGTGTACACATTGCAGACGTGTCGCATTACGTTAGAGAAAACAGCAGTATAGACAAGGAAGCGCAGAAGCGTGCCACGTCTGTTTATCTCGTAGACCGTACTATTCCCATGTTACCCGAGCGTTTGTGTAACTTCGTGTGTTCGCTTCGTCCCGATGAAGAAAAGTTGGCATACGCCGTCATCTTCACGATGAACGACAAGGCGGAGGTGAAGAACTATCGCATTCGTAAAACCGTAATCAAGAGCAACAGGCGTTTTACTTACGAAGAAGCGCAGGATATCATCGAAACAGGCAAGGGCGACTACCAAACAGAAATACTTAAACTCAACGAACTGGCACAAACTCTCCGTGCCAAACGATTGGCGGCAGGTGCCATCAATTTCGAACGCGTGGAAGTGAAATTCGATATAGACGAGAACGGGAAACCATTGGGTGTGTATTTCAAAGAGTCGAAAGAAGCACACAAGCTGGTGGAAGAATTCATGTTGCTTGCCAATCGAACTGTGGCGGAACACATAGGAAAGGTTCCTAAGAATCGTACACCGAAAGTTTTTCCGTATCGTATTCACGACTTGCCCGACCCCGATAAACTCGATCACCTGAATCATTTCATCGCGCGCTTCGGATATAAGATACGTACGGGAGGCAGTAAGTTGGATATTTCCAAATCCATCAATCGCTTGCTCAATGAAGTACACGGCAAAGCAGAGCAGAACATCGTGGAGACAGTTTCCATTCGTTCCATGCAGAAAGCGAAATACACTATATATAATGTAGGGCACTACGGTTTGGGATTCGATTATTACACGCACTTTACTTCGCCTATTCGTCGATATCCCGACTTGATGGTGCATCGATTGCTGTTCAAGTATGATGCGGGTGGACGCAGTGCACAGGCAGATAAGTACGAAAATTTCTGCGAACACAGTTCTGCCATGGAGCAAACGGCTGCAAGTGCAGAGCGTGCTTCCATCAAATACAAACAAGTGGAGTTTTTGAGCGACCGTATCGGTGAAGTATTCGAAGGAGTGATTTCGGGTGTTACGGAATGGGGCATCTATGTGGAGATAAACGAAAACAAATGCGAAGGTATGGTACCCATGCGCGAATTGGACGACGATTTTTACGAGTTCGACGAACGCAATTATTGCTTGCGCGGGCGTCGTACGCATCGCACGTACAATCTCGGCGACGCGATAAATATCCGTGTGGTACGCGCTAACCTCGAACGTAAACAGCTGGACTTCGCATTGGCTGAATAAACAAAAACAATAAAACGACATGGGGAAAACAAATTTCTTACAGCTCCGCAAGATTTTCAATTCTGTCTTCTTCAATGTACTTTTCGGCATGGAGATATTGGTACATTGCATTACGCTGTTTGTTTTTGTCTACACGGGAAGGGCTGCTGATATGATGCTTTGCTTTACTGTTGTGCGATTGTTGCTGCTTTTCGGGTTTTTCTTGGAGCAGTATGCGTATCGGAAAAAGCAAATACAAACCAATACTTATCTGCAGCTTTTTGTCATGCTGTACATGGTGTCGTTCTTGTTGAAACTTTGGCTGATCTGAAGCCGGAAACCGGAAGCAATAAAAGGAGGGTTGCGACGAGCAACCCTCCTTTTATTGTATAAACACGAGATAAAAGAGAGAGGGTATCCTCACGGACACCCTCAACCTAAAATTCTAACTATTAACTATATATGTAGGACTATAAACTATGTGCTTTTGCATTGAGCGGCAACGGCTTCACTCCGAAACTGTCTTCTGCAAAATACGAAACGGTCGCACGTGCAAAAGACATCCTTTTCGGAAGCCATACCACACTTTATTTACGTCTTTGCTTCTTTTACAAGAGCCATCACCACCTCACACCCGGAGGTAAGTTTTATCACCGTCTTTGGCAGGTTTCCTGACTTGGTTCTCGGAGATGCCTTCCCGTCTGTAGACAGTGGCGTTGTGGTTCTCCTTCGTTTCGCAGAGGAAACGGAACGATACAGTAGCGGGTACTGCTCCGGATTCTCACCGGATTCCCTTTTCAAAACTACGCAAGAGCTTGTGTAGTTTCACCAATGACACTGCAAATATACAAGTCTTATTTATATCACGTATAAAAAAGAGAGAAAAAAGTTTCTTTTCGCGCTTTTATTGCTTTGTGACGATAAAAAAAGCCGTTTCGGTACGAGGACTGAAACGGCTTTTTCGTTATTGCGTGAGGATTATCTCACTCTGATTTCGTGGGTGTATTTTGCAAACTCTCTGTCGTTGGCGGCAGATTGTGCCAATCGTGAGTTGAGTTTTGCTACTTGGTCCATGCTCGAACGTACCAGCATGGCATTGTTCGTTCTTGCACCGATGATAGCCATCAGATAGTGTGTGTAAGCATCGGGTGTTTTCACGGCTTCGAGTGTCTGTTTCGCCGCATTGTAGTCGCGTGTGAGCAGTTGTGCCAATGCTGCGCCATTGCTTTTTGCATCGCCGAAGGCTGTCACTGCTTTGTCGTACTCGCCTTTCTTGAGATAGAGATTGCCCAATACTTCGCCCATCGCGTTGGCTCCGGTGGCACGTGCCAGGAAAGTTTCCGCGCCGGCTACATTGCCGTTTGCGAGTTCGATGAGTGCAAGGTTGCTGTTGGCTTCGGGCGAGTTGCTGTCTTTTTCCAACGCTTGGCGGAAATAGTTTTCTGCTGTCTTACGCTCGCCGATACTGTATGCCAACCAGCCCAAGTTGTTGTAAGCGCGTGCGTCGTTGGGGTGATATGTCACGGCTGTTTTGAAGATTTGCGCTTTGCGGATATCGTCTTCCGTGAGTGTCGCTGCATAGAGTATTTCGTCTACGCTCAATACTTGCGGTTGCTTTGTCAGAGCTTCGTTTATTTCTTCGTCGCTGCGACCTATCACGTCGTAGTGTGCCGTGAGTCTGGCGCGACGCAGTTGAGGAAGTATCTCATCGGCAAGATTTTTGAATACAGACGAGATGTTTTTGATTTCCGTTTCGCGTTGTTCGGGGTCGGAATACATGGAAAGCACGCGCAGTATCAGTTCCTTGTCTTGTATATTGGATTTCGATACCAGTTCTTGGAAGCCTTCCCAGTCTTGTGCCGTGTATTTCGTATCTACGTCTGTGGATATGCCTTCTTTCTTCAATTGTTTTTGGAGGTATTTCTCCGTATTCTTTTCGCGATTGGCTGCCAACTTGGAGTTGAGACTTACGCCGCCGTCGGGCGAAGCATAGGCAGATACTTCGATGTTTTTCAGACGATATTTCTTCTTGTCTGCTGCTACGGAAGCCACTTTTTCATTGAATTCCACCACTTCGTCGGAGTTCAACTGGCTGTTGCGCAATTCGGCTTGCTGTATCAGAAAGAGGATGCTGGCTTGCTGTGCTTCTTTGATGATGCGTTGGAACTTGTCTGCCGCGTAGGAGGTGTTCGACGAAGCTGCTACGGGCAGTTCGGAAGTGGCTATCACGCCGTCTGCCACTTTGATGCGTTTGAGCGGATAGGTTTTTTCGCCTATCGTCACTGTGGTGTACAGATATAGTTCGGACTTAGCCATTTCGGGGATATAGTCGAACGAGCGGCGCATGACGAATATGCCTCCTTCTTTGTAGGCTATTGTCAGTTCGTTGTTGCGTATGTTTTCTCCTTGGAAGGTGGCGGTTTCCGCCTTTGCTTCTCCGTCTTTCCATTTCAGTACCGGCGTGATTTTCACGATGGCGTTTTTCTTGAAGTATTTCTCGGGGAATCTTCCGTTGATAGTCACAGGCACTTTACCGCCTACGGTTTCCAATACACTCGGCGTAGTGGTAAAATAGTCGGGCGACAAGTCGCCCATCTTTCCGCACGAAGCCAATACCACCATCAACAACGCCAATAAAGGCAGGTAGGTTTTCTTCATCATGATGTTTCTTCTTTTTTTATTAAGTGATTGTTTTTTTGATATTTCGTTCACATGTTGTCGTTTCCGGCAGACGCAAGCAAAAATAGATAAATTGCGGCAGGCTGCCAAAAAAGCCCGTGCGAGGAGTGGCGATTTCAGAAGTCTTAACTTGGTACAGACGAAAGACTGAGGGGAGGAGAGGCGAGCGGGCAAAAAATGTCGGCGAAATAATGCCTTCGGAAATTCCCGAACGCTCGATAGTAAGCTTGTCAACTTTTGGCTTTACCTTTTCTTTGAATAGATGCGGGAGAAAGAGGAAAGTTCCTGCAAAAGGAGACTCGCTGCTTCTGCATAAAAATACACTCTCCTTTATAACTCTGCAAACTCATAAACTCGCCCCTTCAAATTGGCAACATGTTGCGGGTTTGATAACAACATGTACACAACTTGATAGCATCATGTTGCTATCGCGATAAGAACATGTTGCTATCGCGATGACAACAGCGTCAAAGAATGTTAACATTATAA
>JBGXXU010000118.1:0-31197 GCA_041814865.1 Phocaeicola sp.
TCATAATCGCATCAGGAAGGTATCGTAGCGACGTTTTCCTGTCGTCAAAAACACGATTTTCGGCGTGTTTTCGGACCGAAAAATCTTTGCGTAACTACCCTTTCAGTACTGAAACAGGTGCACGGCATGGCATGAGTGTACAGAAAAAAGTGTGACATCAAAAACTTGTTGCATTAAATATCAGAAATACAAGATAATCCTTAATTTTGCAATGTTTTGTTCGGTTTCTTTTTACAAGAGAACCGATGAAAAGGGAAACGGGTGACAATCCCGAGCAGTCCCGCTGCCGTAATCTCTATGAACGCAATTTCTTCTCTTTGCCACTGCGAAAGCGGGAAGGCTTGAAGTTGCAGAGTAAGCCGGAAGACCTGCAAAACACTGCATTGCTTATACCTTGCGTGGACGAGATATAAGTACCTTTTATATTACAAGAGCGAATGAAACGATGTAAACGCTTGGTCTGTGGATGGGCTTTATTGCTGTCTGTCGGCGTGTTGCAGGGACAAAACGTAAAGACCGATACCATTGCAGGAAAAGTGCACAACATCCCCGTTGTGGAGGTACGCGGACAAAAGACCGTGTCTAAAATCACAACCACGACAGGGAAACAATCCCTCGTACGCGAACAACTTGCCGACTTGGGAGTACGCAGTGTGGCAGATGCCGTGAAGCATTTTTCCGGTGCTGTGGTGCGCGACTATGGTGGCGTGGGCGGGTTGAAGACGGTGTCTGTGCGCAATATGGGTGCCGCACATACGGCTGTCAGTTACGATGGCGTGGTGGTGGGCAACAGTCAGGCAGGGCAAGTGGATATAGGCAAGTTTTCGCTTGCCAACTTGGGAGACATTTCGCTTACGGTGGGGCAAAGCAGCGATGCACTTCAATCCGCACGCATGTATGCGTCTGCCGGCATCTTGCAACTGCATACGTTGAAGCCTGTTTTTGCCGACAAAGAGAAACACCGTTTGTTGGCACAGCTGAAAGTCGGCTCGTTCGGGCAACTCAACCCCTATCTGAGATACGCGCGCAGAATATCGGAGCGAACAAATATCGTGATGGATGCCGACTATGTGCATACGGACGGCGATTATCCTTTCACGCTGGTCAACGGCGATTTGGTGACAAAGGAGAAGCGTTACAATTCGCAAATCTCGTCTTTTCACTCTGAAATCAATCTATTTCATACTTTCGGAACACATCGGGATTTGGATGTGAAAGCATATTATTATGATGCCAAACGAGGATTGCCCGGCTCCGTAGTCCTCTATAAGCAGAATGACAAGGAAACCGCATGGGACAGAAATTTCTTTGTGCAGGCTCGTTATCGTCATGCTTTTTCAGACCGCTGGACTTGCCAATGGCAAGCGAAATACAATCATGCGTGGAATAAATACCAAGCCGAAGGCATGCAGTTCCTCGGCGGAACGAAAGTCAATACTTTTGCGCAGAACGAATACTATCTGTCGGGGGTCGTGCAATTCCGTCCGTCCGATGTGTGGACTTTTTCCGTAGCGCAGGACGGTTTTGTCAATACCTTGCGAAGCGATGTGCACAATCAGGCTTCTCCCGTTCGTACCACATGGCTTTCTGCCTTGCATATACGTGGCGTGTACGAACGTTGGAAGATAGAAGGAACACTGTTGCATACCTACAAACACGAACGTGTGAAGCAGGGCGAACAGCCGGAAGACCTCAAACATTGGAGTCCGATGCTTTCTTTCAGCATACAACCTTTGGACGATGTGCAACTCTACTTGCGCGGTATGTACAAGCATACTTTCCGTGTTCCCACATTCAACGATTTGTATTACGACGAAATCGGAACCCGTTTTTTGCTTCCGGAGAAAGCCAACGAATACACGTTGGGACTTACCTTCGGTGGACAAACGCAGGGCGTGCTGCGTTCGTTTGCCATCACGGCAGATGCTTATTTCAACGAGGTGAAAGACAAGATAGTGGCTTTCCCCACCACATTTGTGTGGCGGATGCTCAATTACGGGAAAGCACATATCACGGGAGTAGACTTGGGTGTTTCTTCGCATTGGGAATTCAATAAGGCATTGAAGTGCGACTTGTCGGGTAGTTTCACTTATCAGTCTTCTCTCAATTTATCCCATCCGCAAGAGAAAAGTTACAGACATCAGTTGCCTTATTCGCCGCAAGTATTCGGCAATGTTTCTGCGCTGTTTTATACACCTTATGCGAATGTGGGATATGTCGTGATGGGAGTAGGCAAGAGATATGCTTCTTCGCAAAATATAAAAGACAACGAAATAGAAGGTTATCTGGAACATTCGCTAAGTCTTTCGCGCACTTTCCGCTTGAAAGGTTACAGCGTAAGACTGCAAGCAGATGTACACAATCTTACGAACAAACAATACGATGTGATAAAGTTTTATCCCATGCCCGGACGTTCATGGACGATTACGGGTAGTGTGGTCTTTTAATAACCCAATAAAAAAAGAAAACAATGAAAAAACTATTTCTGGCTGCACTCTTTTGTGGCGCAATGGGCGGTCTTATGACTTCTTGCGATAGCAATGACACCCCCTCGACACCATCTTCCAAATTGGAAATCCCTACGACGTATAGAGCTTTTGTTTTGAACGCCGGCAAATTCAAAGGGAACAACTCGAACCTTACTTACTTCGACCCATCGGGAATATATGCTCCCATTGCCAACGTCTTTTTTCAACAGAATGGAAAGAAGATTGGCGACACGGGCGAAAGCATGATTTATGAAAACGGAAGCATTTATTTGGCTGTATATGGTTCCAATGTCTTGTATAAAATGAATAAAGATGGCGTGGTAGAGAAAAGTCGCTCACTCTACAAACCTCGTCAAATGGCTGTACACAACGGATATTTGTACGTGAGTAAATTTGCCGGTCAGGTGACGAAACTCGATGCCAATACACTCGACTCCATTTCAAGTGTGAGCGTGGGTCACAATTTGGAAGGTATTGCGGAACTCAATGGAAAGTTGTACGTTTGCGACAGCCACGATGGCGTAAATCCTATGACCAAATACGAAGACATCTATATCGTAAATCCGTCGAGTATGCAAAGCGAGGGGACAATCAAGGTCGTGAAAAACCCTGTGGATTTGAAGGCTGCCAACGGTAAACTTTATTGTTTGTCTCATGGTAATTATGCGGATATAGGTTACGCTTTGCAGGAAGTGGATGTCACCAAAAAAGTTGCCAAAAAGATAACTGTGGCTACGCACATGGCACTTGCCAATGACTTGCTTTATCTTACAAACTCTGCTACGGACTGGTCTAAGTATCCACAGATATCAACAGTCAACACATTCTCGTCTTATAATGTGAAAACCGGTAAGTTGAACGAAACTTCTTTCTTGGGCGAGAATATGCCGAGCGGTTTTGATGCGCTCTCTATTTACGGCATGTTTGCAGACCCGTACAATGGAAATATTCATTTCTGTGTATCGGACTACAAGAATAACGGCGATTTGTATCGCTTCGACAAAAACGGTATGTTCCTGAATAAATTTGATACGGGCGGTATCAATCCGAGAACTATCGTATTCATCCAATAATCATGAGACGACATTATCTTTCATTTATTATACTAAGTTCGGTCTTGCTTCTTTTTTCCGCTTGTGGAGGAGGGAGCAAGACCTCTTTTCATGAGAAGGGAGATACGTTGCGCTTGCAGTATGCTCGCAACTTGACCATCGTACAATATGCAGATTTCACAAAAGTGGAATTGCGCAATCCGTGGGATACTCTCAAAGTATTGAATACTTATCTTCTAATAGCGAAAGAAGACAGTTTGCCGGCTCACTTGCCGCAAGGTGTTGTGGTACGTACACCTGTCGAGCGAGCTGTCGTATATCCGTCCATGCATTGCAGGCTGTTGGGCGAACTTGGCGCAGAAAAGAGCGTAAAGGGAGTTTGCGATTTGGAATATATCAAGGTTTCCTATATTCAAGAGGGTTATAAGAAAGGAACGGTGATAGATTGCGGGCAAGGTATGAACCCCGACATAGAGAAACTGATAGACCTTCGTCCCGATGCGATTCTGCTTTCTCCTTTTCAAAACAGCAACGGCTACGGACGAGTGGAAAAACTCGATGTTCCTATTATAGAATGTGCGGATTATATGGAGACCTCCCCGTTGGGGCGTGCAGAATGGATGCTGTTCTACGGCTTGCTGACAGAACGGTTTGAGGAAGCGAAAGCCTTGTTTGCGCAAGTGAGCGATGCTTATACGCAACTTTCGCAAAAAGCGAAGACTGCTACGCAACGTCCTACTGTACTCTGCGAATTGAAAACAGGTGCAGTATGGTATATTGCCGGAGGCAATAGTACTACGGGACGATTGATAGAAGATGCAGGAGCGCATTATGTATTCGACAATACGGTTTATAGCGGTTCGGAACCTCAGTCTTTCGAAGCTGTATTCGAAAAAGGAAAGGACGCGGATTATTGGCTCTTCAAGTATAACCAAGAGAAAGACAAAACTTATGGCGAGTTGAAAAGCGACTTCTCTTCCTATGTACACTTCAAGGCGTTCAAGGAGAAGAATATGTACGGTTGCAATACGCATTACAAACATTTCTACGAAGAAACGCCGTTTCATCCCGAATATGTATTGAAAGATATGGTGAAAATCTTTCATCCCGAATTGTTGCCCGAATATGAATTGTCGTACTTTAATCGTATCACCGACTGATGACGTGGCGCAACGGTTATAGCTTATCCTTTATATTATGTCTGCTGATTGTGTTGTTGATGGCAGGCAATCTGTTGATAGGAACGGTGGAAATTCCGTCTTCTGCCGTGGCGCGTATTCTTTTTGCAGACGACCACAGTCGTGAGAGTTGGTATTACATCGTGTGGGAATCGCGTCTGCCGCAGTGTATTACGGCTTTGTTGTCGGGCATGGCTTTGTCGGTGGCAGGGCTGATGTTGCAAACGGTTTTCAGCAATCCGCTTGCCGACCCGTCTATTCTTGGTATCAGTTCGGGAGCGGGACTTGGTGTGGCTGTGGTGCTGTTAGCCGGCGGTACGGCTATCGGTGTCGGTGCTTTCAGTCTTTCGGGTTTGCTGGCGGTATTGTTCGGTGCTTTTCTGGGAGCAGGTGCAGTGTTGATGGTTATACTCTCGCTGTCGGCTGCTATCAGGAGCAATACGATGCTGCTCATTACGGGTATCATGATAGGTTATGTGACGTCTTCCTTGATAGCTTTGCTCAACTTCTTTGCCACTGCCGAAGGCGTACATTCTTTCATGGTGTGGGGTATGGGCAATTTCGGTGGAGTTTCTTTGGCACAACTGCCTTATTTCAGCGGAGTGGTATTGACAGGGTTGTTTATTGCCGTATTGTTGATAAAACCTCTCAATGCCATGTTGCTAGGAACGCGTTATGCACAAAATCTTGGTGTGAATATCATTCGCGTGCGTTATCTGTTGTTGTTGGCTACGGGACTCCTGACTGCTGTGGTCACGGCGTTTTGCGGTCCGATAGCTTTCATCGGTCTTTCGGTTCCTCATATCGCACGTTTGCTGTTGGGTACTTCCAATCATAATTCACTCATGCCCGTTACCATTTTGTCGGGTGCCGTGGTGGCTCTTTTGTGCAACTTGATATGTATTTTACCCAAAGAGTTGGGTATTTTGCCTCTCAATGCGGTGACACCGGTCTTGGGTGCGCCCGTGATTATCTATGTTATCATCAACCGCAAAAGAATACAATACTTCAACTGATGGAACACAAGCATATCATAGAAGGACGGGCTTTGACTGTGGGATACAAAGAGGGACATCGCACGACGGAAGTGCTTACAGACTTGAATTTCACATTGCGCAGCGGAGAACTGACTTGTTTTCTGGGCGTGAACGGAGCAGGAAAAAGTACACTGTTGCGTACGCTTGCCGGTGCGCAACCGTTGTTGAGGGGCGATTTGTATTTGATGAACAAACCCATACAAACGTACACCAATAGAGAGCTTTCCAAGAGAATAGGAGTGGTGCTCACGGATAAACCGCAAGTGGGCGGGTTGACGGTGACGGAACTCGTCGCGCTGGGCAGGCAGCCGCATACGGGTTTCTTCGGACGACTGAATGCTTACGACCGTGAGTTGATAGCGCACGCTTTGGAAGCTGTGGGGATAGCGCACAAAGCGACAGCTTATACGGCTCATCTTTCCGACGGAGAGCGACAAAAGGTGATGATAGCCAAAGCTTTGGTACAGGAATGTCCGTTGATACTGTTGGACGAACCTACCGCGTTTCTGGATGTTGCCAGCAGAATAGAAGTGATGACTTTGCTTCACAAGCTGGCTTATCGGGAACAAAAAGCGATATTGCTCACCACACACGATATAGAACAAACGCTGCAATTGGCGGACAGGCTTTGGCTTCTGACGCCCGACAGAACGTTGCTTTGCGGTAATACGGAAGACTTGATATTGCGCGGTGATATGGAGAAACTATTTGCAGGCAAGCGTGTTGTTTTCGACCGCAAGCAGGGTATCTTTCATCCGTTGTCTGCCGATGGAAAGGAGGTACGCATCGTGGCTTCGGACGACACCTTGCGTCATTGGGCGCACAATGCACTCTCGCGCAAAGGTTATCGTTGCGTGGACACACCTTCGCCCATTACACTCGAATTGCGCTCGTCCGAAGAGCTTCGGCTTGCCGTTTCGGAGAGAACTGTCGTACTTCACAGTTTTGAAGATTTATTGGAACTGCTCTGATAGAGTGTCATCGGTCATTCGCTGACCTGTATTTTCCAGACACGTATATGCTCGCATTCTTTTGTGTTTCCCGATATTCTTTCTGCCCGACAAGAAACAGACTCTGCATAAATATACTCTTCTCCTCGTACCTCTTCAACTCAAAAACTCGCCCCCTCAAATCAACTATATATTGCTGATTTGATAACAACATGTTGTCAAGTCGATAGCATCATGTTGCTATCGCGATAAGAACATGTTGCTATCGCGATGACAACAGCGTCAAAGAATGTTAACATCATAATCGCGTCAGAAAGGCATCGTAGAGGTGTTTCTCTCTTATCAAAAACACGACTTTTCAAGGATTTTTCGGCGTCAAAATTCATTGCGTAGCAACTGTTTTTCGCACGGACACACAGACGACATCGCACACATATGCAGTGACGAACGCCTTCCCGGTACATCTACGCTGTGCAAAGTCTGTCGGGAAAATCTCTTTTTTCGATTTCATAGCTCATATTTATATAATGAGCGAGGTGCGGTGTGGAGTTTATATCCTTTGGTGCAATAATTCGAGATATAAATTCTTCCGGGCGAAAGCATGCTTCCAAGCAGAAAAATATACCGGTTCTTAAAGATGCTTTGCCGCACGGAAACCGGTCAACTTGTTAAAAAGGCTATACCCCGAATAGCTTTTTGATACGTAGCGGCAAGAGTTCTTTTTCTTTGTATCACGTTCTTCGTAACATTTGTAAAGAGAAAGTGTGATGAAACATGCTGTTCTCGTAAAAAATACGCATGGAAAGTTTGGGAGTTGTATGTTTAATATCTAATTTCGCCCGTATATAAACAACTTATAGTAGTAATGATAAAATGAATCTTATGAAAATGCACAATTTCAATGCAGGACCATGTGTTCTCCCCAAAGAAGCGATAGAATCTGCTATCGAAGCTATTCGTAATTTTGATAACACCGGTATCGGTATTCTTGAAATCTCTCACCGTACTCCGGGCTGGGAGCGTATTATGAAAGAAACAGCCGACCTTTGGCGCGAGCTGTTGAACATCCCCGACAACTACGAAGTGATGTTCCTCGGTGGTGGTGCAAGTACGCAATTCTTTACCGTACCTGCCAACCTGATGAACAAAAAAGCTGCTTACTTGCAAACGGGTGTTTGGGCAAAGAAAGCTGCCAAAGAAGCTAAATTCTATGGCGAGGTGGAAATTGTTGCTTCTTCAGAAGACAAAAACTACACTTACATCCCCAAGAACTACACCATCCCTGCAGATGCAGACTATTTCCACATTACTACCAACAACACTATTTATGGTACGGAAATCCATGTAGACATGGATTGTCCCGTTACATTGGTGGCAGATATGTCTTCAGACATCATGAGCCGTCCGGTAGATGTGAAGAAATACGGTTTGATTTACGGTGGTGCACAAAAGAACGTAGGTCCTGCCGGTGTTACTTTCGTTATCATCCGCAAAGACCTGATAGGTAAAGTAGACCGTAAACTCCAAACTATGGTGGACTACCATACACATTGCGGTGGCGAAGAACGCGACAAGTCTATGTTCAACACTCCTCCCGTATTCTCTATCTTCGTGATGCACGAAACCTTGAAGTGGGTGAAATCTCTCGGCGGTCTCGAAGCAATGTACAAAATCAACAAAGAAAAAGCGGATATGCTGTACAACGAAATCGACCGCAACAAGATGTTCGTAGGTACTGCTGCAAAAGAAGACCGTTCTTTGATGAACGTATGCTTCGTGATGACAGAAGAATACAAAGACAAAGAAGCGGAATTCATGGCATTTGCCAAAGAACGTGGCATGGTAGGTATCAAAGGTCACCGTTCGGTAGGCGGTTTCCGTGCTTCTATCTACAATGCTTGTCCGGTGGAAAGCGTGAAAGCATTGGTAGAGTGCATGCAAGAATTTGAAAAACGCTACTAATAGAGAGTTTAATAATAAGAATGAGGGTGTGAGTGAAATACATTACGCCCTCATTTCACACATAAATCTTATCTGATATGAAAGTTTTAATAGCAACAGACAAACCTTTCGCAAAGGTTGCGGTAGATGGTATTCGTAAAGAAGTGGAAGCAGCAGGCTATGAACTCGCATTGCTCGAAAAGTACACCGAAAAACAACAGTTGCTCGATGCTGTAAAAGATGTGGACGCCATCATTATTCGCAGTGATAAAATAGACAAGGAAGTGATAGAAGCTGCTCCGCAATTGAAAGTCGTGGTGCGTGCCGGTGCCGGATTCGACAATGTGGACTTGGAAGCTGCAACAGCACACAATGTTTGCGTCATGAATACACCGGGACAAAACTCCAATGCGGTGGCAGAATTGGTATTCGGTATGCTCGTAATGGGTGTTCGTAGCTTCTACGACGGCAAAGCAGGTAGCGAACTCAAAGGCAAAAAACTGGGCATTCATGCTTACGGAAACGTAGGTAGAAACGTGGCAAGAATTGCCAAAGGCTTCGGTATGGATATCTTGGCTTACGACGCATTCTGTCCTGCAGAAGTCATCAAATCGGAAGGCGTGTGTCCGATGGAATCGGCAGAAGCTCTTTACGAAAACAGCGATGTTATCTCTTTGCATATCCCTGCTACGGCAGAAACGAAACAATCCATCAATTATGCGATGGTAAACAGAATGCCCAAAGGCGGTATCTTGGTAAATACGGCTCGTAAAGAAGTCATCAACGAAGACGAACTCATCAAGTTGATGGAAGAAAGAACGGATATCAAGTACTTGACAGACGTAATGCCCGACAAGCACGAAGAGTTCCAAAGCAAGTTTGCAGGCAGATACTTCGCTACGCCTAAGAAAATGGGTGCACAAACAGCCGAAGCAAACATCAATGCCGGTATTGCGGCTGCAGAGCAAATCGTTCGCTTCTTCAAGAACGGCGACCAAAAGTTCAGAGTAAACAAATAAAATCGTAACACTACCTTAAAGAAACATTTATGGCAGTAATTAAACCTTTCAGAGGTATCAGACCTCCTCAAGATTTGGTAGAACAAGTAGTTTCCCGTCCTTACGACGTATTGAACTCCGAAGAAGCACGCGCAGAAGCAGCCGGCAACGAAAAATCGCTCTACCGTATCATCAAACCGGAAATAGACTTCCCCGTAGGAACGGACGAGCATGATGCTTGCGTATACGAAAAAGCAGCAGAAAACTTCCAAATGTTCCAAGACAAAGGTTGGTTGGTACAAGATAATAAAGAATGCTATTACATCTATGCACAAACCATGAACGGAAAAACACAATACGGCTTGGTGGTAGGTGCATACGTTCCCGACTACATGAACGGTGTCATCAAGAAACATGAATTGACACGCAAGGACAAGGAAGAAGACCGCATGAAACACGTACGTGTAAACAATGCCAATATAGAACCCGTGTTCTTTGCTTATCCTGAGAATATAGCACTCGAAAAGCTTGTGTCGAAATATACCGTGAACAAACCGGTGTACGACTTCGTGGCTCCCGACGATGGTTTCGGACACAAATTCTGGATTATCGACAACGATGAGGATATAAAAGCCATTACGGAAGAATTTGCCAAGATGCCGGCATTGTATATTGCCGATGGTCACCACAGAAGTGCTGCGGCAGCATTGGTCGGTGCGGAAAAAGCACAACAAAATCCCAATCATAGAGGCGATGAAGAGTACAATTACTTCATGGCTGTTTGTTTCCCCGCAAATCAATTGACGATTATCGACTATAATCGTGTGGTAAAAGATTTGAACGGAATGACCGAAGAGCAATTCTTGGAAGCATTGAAGCGCAACTTTATCGTAGAAGAAAAAGGTACCGAGATTTACAAACCGGCTGCTTTGCATAATTTCTCACTCTATTTAGGTGGAAAATGGTATAGCTTGACGGCTAAAGAAGGTACTTACAACGACAATGACCCTATCGGTGTGTTGGACGTAACCATTTCTTCCAACTTGATATTGGACGAAATTCTTGATTTGAGAGATTTGCGTACCAATAAGCGTGTCGATTTCGTTGGCGGTATCAGAGGTTTGGGCGAGTTGAAGAAGCGTGTAGACAGCGGTGAGATGAAGGCTGCTTTGGCTCTTTATCCCGTATCTATGAAACAACTCATGGATATCGCCGATACCGGCAATATCATGCCTCCGAAGACTACTTGGTTCGAACCAAAGTTGCGTTCGGGCTTGGTAATACACAAGTTGGTATAAAGTAACAATATCATAGTAAGAAGGTATGTCCGAGTGAGACGGGCATACCTTTTTCTTTTTGAGAACTCTTTGTTTTCCCGCTCTCGTTATCTGTGAAAAGATTTATATCTTTTATATACTTCTCCGAGAAAAGCCAGTAACTTTGTAAGACAAATACAAAATAACAACATGAAGAAACTTTTCTATTTCGCAGTAGGTTTGTTGAGTTTGACCGTTATGTTTGTTGGATGTCAAAGTTCTGCGGAACATTCTTGGGAGTTTGAAACCACCCGAGTGGATACAGTTGTGCATTTGATGCCCGGCGACATAACATCTCCGGCTTGCAGTATAAAATTAAATCTGGAGCAACTAAAACCGTTGAATGAAAAAGACAGCATTGCCACAAGAATAAATCGTACTGTTTTGAGTCGTCTTACAGAGGAAGAAGTTTCGGTTTTGGGAATAGCAGGCAATATCATTCAAGAGTATCGAGAAGAATTGCTACCTATATATAAAGGAAAAACAAACGAAACTTCGATTGCGCTTTTTGCGACATTCAATTATCAGTATAATTATCTTTCCAAACTTGCTTATGGCTTGGATGGAGTGTTGAATGCTACGTTGGTCAGAGATGTATATACAGGTGGAGCGCATGGCTATTTACTTACTCAATTACTGAATTTCGATGTGAAAACAGGGCGCTTGTTGAAGAAAGAAGATGTGTTTGTGGTCAATGCGGATAAAGCTATCGGTGCACTCATTAAAGAAGATTTAATCAAACAGGCACAAGAAAAGAAAGATGATTTTCTGTTGGGCTTGATGAAAAATAGCGAATTCTTTTTACCTGATAATTTCTTATTGCAGTCGGATAAGATTCGTTTCCATTACAACGCATATGAAAAAGCACCCTATGCTTGGGGTGATTTTGATGTAGAAATACCTTACGAGCAGTTGAAAGATTACATGTTACTACGCAAAAGATAAAGTTTCATGGAGATTATAAAGAAATATTTCCCCGATTTAACGGCTGTGCAGCAGGAACAATTCCTTACATTAGATGCTTTGTATCGTGATTGGAACAGTAAAATCAATGTTATCTCTCGCAAAGATATTGATAACCTATACTTGCATCATGTGTTGCATTCGTTGGGAATTGCCAAAACTATCAATTTTAGAAAGGGTACTCGAGTGATGGACTTGGGTACCGGAGGAGGTTTCCCGGGCGTGCCTTTGGCAATACTTTTCCCTGAATGTCATTTTCATTTGGTGGATAGTATCGGTAAAAAGGTAAAGGTTGCTACAGAAATAGCAAACTCTGTCGGATTGCAGAATGTCACGACGCAACATGGAAGAGCCGAGGATGTGAAAGATAAATTTCACTTTATTGTTAGTCGTGCGGTAATGCCTTTAGGCGATTTATTGAAAATCTCCGGCAAATTGATAAAGAAGGAGCAATTGAATGCGCTGCCTAATGGATTGATTTGTCTTAAAGGAGGAGAGTTGCGACAAGAGTTGGAAATTGTAAGAAGAAAGAGCTTGATAACTTCACTATCCGATTACTTCATGGAAGAATTCTTTGAAACAAAGAAAGTGGTGTATGTTCCGATTGTCAATTCATAAAAGGAAAACAGAATGCAGATAAAGCGTTTCGAATTTAATATGTTCTCCGAAAACACCTACGTGGTGTGGGATGAAGGGACAAAAGAGTGTGCTATCATAGATGCAGGTTGTTTCTGGCAAGAAGAGCAAAAGTTGTTGTCGGATTTTATCTCCGGACATGAACTGAAAGTAACGCATTTACTGAATACACATCTGCATTTAGACCATGTCTTTGGCAATGCTTTTGTTGCTCGTGAATATGGAATAAAACCTGAAGCAGGAAAAGAGGATGAATTTCTGTTGCAAACTTTGGAAATACAATGTAGAATATTCGGTTTTACACAGAATGAGCCAACAGTGAATATCGGAAAGTACTTGAAAGAAGGTGAACAAGTGAAAGTAGGTAGCATCGTGTTTGATATACTTCATGTTCCGGGTCATTCGCCAGGTAGTTTGGCTTTTTACAGTGCGGAACACGCTTGTGTTTTTGTCGGTGATGTACTTTTCGACCACAGCATAGGACGAACGGACTTGGAGGGGGGAGATTTTGGACAATTGCAAGATAGTATTATTAGAAAACTGTTTATACTTCCCGATGATACTATTGTTTACTCCGGTCATGGAATACCTACAAAAATAGGAATAGAAAAAAGAGAGAATCCGTATTTATAAGAGAGAGGAATAGGAGATGAATACATTAGTTTATTTGAGAGACTTATTTAGCAAATACAAATATCTGATTACGTTGGTTGCTTTTCTTTTGTTGATAGGTGTAATAGATAAAAACAGCTGGTGGAAACGTTATAAGAACCAAACGGAAATCAGTCGCTTAAAAACTGAAATCAAAGATTATCAGGAGCAATATAAACGAGATTTAACTCTGCTCAATGAAATCAACTCCAATGAAGAGGCATTGGAGAAAGTAGCTCGTGAGAAATATCTCATGAAAAAAGAAAATGAAGATGTTTTTTTATTCGAAGAAGAATGAATCCATTACTCAATAAGATATTGCAATTCTTGTCAGTGTTACTTTTTGTAGGACTTGTCTTGCAGTTTTTACAATATAGTGTTGCACCTTATGTTTACTTAGTCGGTGCTATTGCCTTTGCAACTTTACAATTGTCCAGCAGATATAAAGGTGATAACTTCATTATTAAACGTCTGCAAGTTCAACAGGGTTTGGGAGCAGCTTTACTCATTGTGACCGGTGTGTTGATGATAAGCCTTAAGCGAAACGAGTGGATTGTTTGCATGAGTATTGCAGCAGTACTTCAGCTTTATACATCTTTTCGTATTCCGCAGGAATTGAAGAAGGAAACACGACAAAAGAAATAACTTCCCTTTTTCTTGCTTGTGCTATGGAATGGTTTGATAAATTGTTTTTAGAACACAACGGACTGCAAGCCCTCTTGGTGTTAGGATTGATTATATCTGTGGGAGTGCTTTTAGGCAAGGTGCGAATAGGTGGTATTTCTTTAGGTGTAACTTTTGTTTTCTTTACGGGGATTCTTGCAGGACATTTGGGGTTCAGCATAGATAGGCAAATGTTATCGTATGCGCAAACTTTCGGTTTGGTGCTTTTTGTCTATGAATTAGGTTTACAGGTTGGTCCCGGTTTTTTCAGCTCGTTTCAGAAAGCAGGTTACAGATTGAATATGCTTGGTTTGTGTTTGATATTCTTAGGCACGCTTATGGCTTGGGGACTCACTTATATTACACCGATTTCATTACCGGATATGATGGGTATTCTTTGTGGTGCAACGACCAATACTCCTGCACTTGCAGCTGCACAAGAAACTTTGAAGCAAATGGGAATGCCTGCCGAAGGAGCTGCATTAAGTTGTGCCATTACTTATCCGCTGGGTGTAGTGGGAGTGATACTCGCTATCATTATTATCCGTAAGTTTTTTATCAAAGAACACGATATAAAGTCAGAAGAAGCCCCTAGTGGTGATACTTATATTGGAACCTTTTGTGTACACAATCCTGCCATATACGAGAAAAGCATTCAGGAAATAGCCAAATTGGGGAAAACTCAGTTTGTTATTTCACGTGTTTGGCGCGCAGGCATTGTGAGTATCCCTACTTCTGACACGATTTTGAAAGAAAATGACAGACTTTTGATTATTACCAATAAGAAAGAAGTAGATGCTTTGACCATTCTCTTCGGAAAGTTGGAGCAAATGGACTGGAATAAGGAGGATATTGATTGGAATGCAATAGACAGACAGTTGATTTCAAAAAAGATTGTGATTACTCGTTCCGAAATAAACGGCAAAACACTTAGTTCGCTCAAGTTGCGTAATACTTATGGCATAAACATTTCTCGCATCATGCGCAATGGTATGCAACTGTTGGCAACGCCGAATCTTGTTTTACAGATGGGCGATCGTTTGACTGTCGTAGGCGAGTCCGCATCTATTTTGAAAGTCGAGAAATTGTTGGGCAATACGGTACGTACATTGAAAGAACCCAATCTTGCTTCTACTTTTATCGGGATTATCATTGGATTGATAGTAGGCTCTGTTCCTATCGTTATACCGGGTATCAGTACTCCGGTTAAGTTAGGATTAGCCGGTGGTCCTATATTGGTAGGTATCCTGATTGGTGCCTTTGGCCCACGTTTTCACATGGTCACATATACGACACAAAGTGCCAATCTTATGTTGAGAGGCTTGGGGCTTTCTCTTTATTTGGCATGTTTGGGATTAGAAGCCGGCGGGCATTTCTTTACGACTGTCATGCGTCCGGAAGGATTGCTTTGGATTGGCGTCGGATTTCTGATAACTTTACTTCCTACGCTTATAGTAGCATTGATAGCACTGAAGCTATGTAAGATAGATTTTGGCAGTACGTGCGGAATGCTTTGCGGAAGTATGGCGAATCCTATGGCATTGAATTATGCCAATGATATAATTCCTAATGACCATCCGGCTGTCAGCTATACTACGGTGTATCCTCTCAGCATGTTTATGCGCGTTGTCATAGCACAACTTGTTTTGATGTTTTTCCTTTAACTAAACTTTTCTACACTATGAGTATTTACAAAGAAATTTCGGCTTCGACCGTCAAGAAAGATTTGCGATACTTGGAGTTACTATCGCATAAGTTCCCGACGATAGCTGCTGCAAGTACAGAGATTATTAATTTGGAAGCCATCCTGAATTTACCGAAAGGAACGGAACACTTCCTTGCAGACTTGCATGGAGAACATGAGGCTTTTCAGCATGTGATACGAAATGCTTCGGGGGCTATCAAACGAAAAGTCAATGAGATTTTCGGCAATACATTGAGAGAGAGAGATAAAAGAAACATTTGTACACTAATCTATTACCCGGAGCAAAAACTTGAATTGGTGAAACAAAGCGAAGAAAGTTTGGCTGATTGGTACTTTATTACACTCAATAGATTGGTGAGAGTTTGTCAGAATGTGTCTTCAAAATACACTCGTTCTAAAGTTCGCAAAGCATTACCCGAAGAGTTCTCCTATATCATACAAGAGCTGTTGCACGAAAGCAGTATGGAACCTAATAAGCAGGCGTACATCAATGTCATCATGCAAAGCATCATAGATACGCAGCGTGCCGATGAATTTATCATTGCATTGTGTAATCTTATCCAGCGTCTTACTATAGATTCCTTACATATACTTGGTGATATTTTCGACCGTGGTTCCGGTCCTCATATCATCATGGATACATTGTGCGAGTATCACAATTTCGATATACAATGGGGAAATCATGATATCGTATGGATGGGAGCCGCAGCAGGTAACGACTGTTGTATAGCCAATGTCTTGCGTATGGCGATGAGATATGGAAATCTTCCGGCATTGGAAGATGGTTACAGCATCAATCTTCTGCCGTTGGCGGCGTTTGCAATGGAAACTTATTCGGACGACCCTTGTACGCCATTCTTACCGAAAGTAGATAAAGAGAACTTGGAATGTAGCGACAAGACTTTTCACATGATAGCACAAATGCACAAAGCTATTTCCATCATTCAGTTTAAGCTCGAAGCACAAGCGATAGACCGTCGACCCGAGTTCAGAATGGAAGATAGAAAGCAGTTGCACTTGATAGATTTTGAGAAAGGTACGGTGCATATCAATGGAAAAGATTATGAATTGAGAGATTACGATTTTCCAACTATCGACCCGAAAGACCCTTATAAATTGACATCGGAAGAGCAAGAAGTTGTGGACAAACTGCATACTTCTTTCGTCGGCAGCGAGAAATTGAGACGACATATGAATTGCATCTTTAGAAACGGTTCTATGTATACCGTATGCAATGGAAACCTTCTTTTCCACGCATCTGTTCCTTTGAATGAAGATGGCACACTGAAAGAAGTAGAGATAGCAGGCAAGAAATATAGAGGTCGCGCTTTGATGGATGAGGTGGAACGACAAATACGCATCGCTTATTTTGCCAATGACGACGATGAAGAAAAGCCTTATGCAATGGATTATGTTTGGTATTTGTGGTGTGGAGACGAGTCGCCGGCATTCGACAAAGATAAGATGGCGACTTTCGAACGCTATCTGTTGACTGATAAAGCGGTGCAGAAAGAAGTCAAAGGACACTATTACACATTGCGCAATAACGAGGAAATCTGTGATATGTTGCTCGAAGAGTTCGGAGCCGTGGGCGAACATCGTCACATTATCAACGGACACGTGCCTGTGAAAGCAGTGAAAGGCGAAAACCCGATAAAAGCCAACGGTAAGATGATGGTGATTGACGGTGGTTTCTCAAGAGCTTATCATTCCGAAACAGGTATTGCCGGTTATACGTTGGTGTACCATTCGCGTGGTTTGCAGTTGGTACAACACGAGCCGTTCTCTTCTACTCAGGAAGCCATAGAAGAAGGAAAAGACATTATTTCTACTACGCAAATCGTAGAACTCAGCGGTAGTCGTGTGCTGGTGAAAGACACGGACAAGGGTGAAGAGTTGGGTGTGCAAGTGGAAGATTTGAAAAAGTTGCTTATTGCTTATCAAACCGGATTGGTTAGAGAAAAGAAAAGATAGCAACTAACATCTGAACAAGTAGAGGAGAGGTGAGCCGGTGCTCATCTCTCCTTTTTTTATTGCGTGATGGTCTTTGCAAAATAACGAAAGAGAGATGCACTATGTGTATATCTCTCTTTCTCGGGGTGACCAGTGGGATTCGAACCCACGACCTCCAGAACCACAATCTGGCGCTCTAACCTGCTGAACTATGATCACCATGTGAGCAAAATACTGCTCGTTTCTTTTTGGGGTGACTAGTGGGATTCGAACCCACGACCTCCAGAACCACAATCTGGCGCTCTAACCTGCTGAACTATAATCACCGTGTGCTTCCCTAAGAAAGCGATGCAAAGGTAGGTTTTCTCTTCTACAAAAACAAGTCTTGATGTCAGTTTCTTTTATGGAGATGTCAAAACTTTCGAGTTTTGCTACTATTGCTTGACATATATATACGGTGTTCTTCTCGGGGAGAAAACTCTTTTCATGGGAAGCTTGCATCGCAGTGCGAAAAAGAAAACCGAAACACACATCGTTACCATTCTTGTTTCGAGAAGTAATACGTGTGTTTCGGTCTTATCGAGATTATCTTGGATAATGTATTATGACAAATAGTCCGGCTCTTTCTCTCCGACCATGTTGCGCAAGGTTTGTTTCACTATTCTCCATTGTGTGAACAAATCGTGCTCGGGTTCGTGGTCGAAATCGTGCATCGGGCTCTTGCAATAGAAAGACAACCATGTCTGTATACCCCACATGCCTGCGCGTTGTGCCAAATCGCTGAACAAAACAAGGTCGAGTGCAATGGGAGCGGCAAGGATGGAGTCGCGACAGAGGAAGTTTACTTTGATTTCCATCGGGTATCCCATCCAACCGAAGAGGTCGATGTTGTCCCATGCTTCTTTGTTGTCTTTGCGCGGGGGATAGTAATTGATGCGTACTTTGTGGTAAACGTCACCGTATAAGTCGGGGAATTTTTCCGGTTCGAAAATACTTTCGATAACAGACAGTTTACTGATTTCTTTTGTCTTGAAGTTATCGGGGTCGTCCAAGACTTCGCCGTCGCGATTGCCCAATATATTGGTAGAGAACCAACCGTTTACACCCAGTAAACGTGTTTTGAACATGGGTGCCAATACGGTTTTCATCAGTGTCTGACCGCTCTTGAAATCTTTTCCTGCGATGGGTACGCGTTGGCGTTCGGCAAGTTGCCACATGGCAGGTGTGTCTACGCAGAGGTTGGGTGCGCCCATTACGAAAGGAGCACCTTCGGCAAGGGCTGCATAAGCATAGCACATACTGGGAGAAATGACATCGACTTTGTTGGCTTTCATCGCTTGCTCTAGTGCTTCGAGCGACATGTGTTCTTCCGACAAGGGGATATAAATCTCGGTACTTGCAGACCAGAGTACCACTATGCGTTCGCAGTTGTTTGCCGCTTTGAAATCGCGGATGTCTTTGCGCAATTGCTCCACCATATCCCAGCGCGATGTGACTTGCTTCACATGGGTACCGTTCAGACGTTTTGCCCAGTTGTGGTCGAATGCTGCCGGCATGGGGACAATTTGTTGTAATTCTTCTTTTACGCCATTCAAGTCTTTTTCGTTCAAGACTTCGGCATGCAGTGCGGCTTCGTAAGCGTTGTCGGGGAATATATCCCAGCCTCCGAATACTATATCGTTCAAATCGCTCAGTGGTACGATGTCTTTAATCAGCTTTTCTTCATTGTTTTGCATGCGCATCGTCCCCATCTGTGTAGTAGACCCAATGGGTTTTGTCAGTCCTTTGCGGGTAGCCAATGTACCGACAATCATCGTTGTGGAAACGGCTCCTCCGACTCCTACCACCAAAACGCCTAAACGTCCGGTAGCCGGTTTAACTTGTTGTTTCATATCTGTTTTTATTATATAGATAATTAGTTATCTGCTTCTGCTTTCTGTCCTCTTCGTATGTGTGAGTAACTTGCACAGAATAAATGCAAAAATACGAGTTTCTTTGCCAAGAAAAAACTTTAGTAAAAAATAAAGTTTCCATGTCTGTATTTTATAAGTTAATCGAAGTACAAACTCCGGTAAATATCATGCAGAAATAAAAAACAGTAGGGGAGAGGCGAGGAGTGCACACATTGAACCGATGATTTCTTCTCGTTGGAAAACATTCGTTTCTCCTATACCTATTATATATAGAAATGCTTTTCCTCCGATGGTGTCTTATACTTTTCCCAACCCAGTCTGTAAGCTGTTCTGACAGCGTTTTGTTGTTAACATTCTTTGACGCTGTTGTCATCGCGATAGCAACATGTTCTTATCGCGATAGCAACATGATGCTATCGACTTGACAACATGTTGTTATCAAATCGGCAATATATAGTCAATTTGAAGGGACGAGTTTTCGAGTTGACGAGGTACGAGTATGAAAGGTTATAAAAGCCTATGCTTATTTTGCTTTCTCCCTAAAAAAACTATCTTTGCACCTCACATAAAAATGCTAACACTTAGACAATATGACAAAGAAAATTACACTCTTATTTGCGTTGCTTGCTGTTGTGGTAACGCAAATTCATGCTCAGTTTGACAATCCGGTACGTTTTTCCACCGAATGGAAACAGGTTTCGGAAGAGAAAGCAGAGATTATTTTTACGGGAAAAATAGAACCTCATTGGCACGTGTATTCTACGGAATTGGGCGACGGTGGTCCTACATCGGCAACCTTCAATGTAGATAAAATGACCGGTATGGAATTGGCTGGTAAATTGCAAGCCAGAGGGAAAGAAATATCGGTGATGGATGCACTTTTCGGTATGAAGGTACGTTACTTTGAGCACAGTGTGACTTTCGTACAGCCTGTAAAATTGACCGGTGGTAATTACAAAATAGAGGCTTATCTGCAATACGGCGCATGCGACGATACGAACTGTCTGCCTCCTACGAATGTGGAAGTAAGTTTCAGCGGTGTTTCCAAAGTTAAACCTGCGGCTACTGTCGATGCAAAAACAAATACGAATGCTACGACAGAACCTTCGGCAGTGACAACCGATGAAACTGCAGTGACAACCGATACGACAGCAGTGGAAACAGACCGCGCAACCATTGCCAAGACCGATTATTGGACACCGGTCATCAGCGAATTGGAAGCTTTGGGACAAGAAGGCGGTAGCGGTAGCTATGCATGGTATTACATCTTTTTCGCAGGTTTCGTGGGTGGTTTGCTGGCGTTGTTTACTCCTTGTGTATGGCCTATCATTCCCATGACAGTGAGTTTCTTCCTCAAACGCAGTCAAAATAAATCGAAAGGTATACGCGATGCTGTTCTCTACGGTGTGTCCATCGTGGTGATTTACGTTGCGCTTGGACTGATTATCACTACTATCGCAGGACCTAATGCGTTGAATGCGCTTTCTACGAATGCCGTGTTCAACATCTTGTTCTTCTTGATGTTGGTGGTGTTTGCGGCATCTTTCTTCGGTGCTTTTGAAATTACATTGCCTTCCAAGTGGAGCAATGCCGTAGACGGTAAAGCGGAAAAAACAAGCGGATTTATCAGCATCTTCTTGATGGCGTTTACTCTGGCATTGGTATCTTTCTCTTGTACAGGACCCATCATAGGTTTCTTGTTGGTGGAAGTGACCACTTCCGGCAGCCTGCTCGGACCTACCATCGGTATGTTGGGCTTTGCATTGGCGTTGGCGTTACCTTTCACTTTGTTTGCCCTCTTCCCGTCGTGGTTGAAATCCATGCCTAAGTCGGGTGGTTGGATGAATGTCATCAAGGTTTCGCTGGGCTTTATCGAATTGGCATTTGCACTCAAATTCCTTTCTGTTGCCGACTTGGCTTACGGTTGGGGTATCCTCGACAGAGAGACATTCCTGGCATTGTGGATAGCATTGTTCGCGTTGTTGGGACTTTATCTCTTGGGCAAAATCAAGTTTGCACACGATGACGACGAAACAAAGATTGGCGTTACACGTTTCTTCTTGGCATTGAGTTCTTTGGCTTTTGCCATATATATGTTGCCCGGACTTTGGGGAGCACCGTTGAAAGCCATCAGTGCTTTTGCTCCTCCCATGCAAACGCAAGATTTCAATCTCTATCAGAAAGAAGTACACGCACAGTTCAAAGATTACGATGCCGGTATGGAATATGCTCGTGCCAATGGCAAGCCGGTGATGTTGGACTTTACAGGTCACGGTTGTGTGAACTGTCGTAAGATGGAATTGGCTGTGTGGACAGACCCGCGTGTACATCAGCTGCTTACGAAAGACTATGTGCTCATCACACTGTACACAGACGATAAAACGAAACTTCCCGAACCGGTGAAAGTTATGGAAAAAGGTGTGGAACGTACTTTGCGCACGGTAGGCGACAAGTGGAGCCACTTGCAAGTCGTGAAATTCGGTGCCATAGCACAGCCGTTCTACGTGTTGTTGGACAACGAGGGTAAACCTTTGAACAAATCTTACGCCTACGACGAGGATATCAAGAAGTATGTAGATTTCCTCGAAACCGGCTTGAGCAATTACGAAAAGCGTAAATAAACTAAACGGGGACAAATCCCTATAAGAGAAATAAACTTTATGAGTATTTTTTCAAAACTGTTCGGAAAGAAGCAGTCCACAGAGGACGGAGTACGTGTAGGTGGTGTCGAAGATTTCATGACACTCATTCGTGTGTACTATCAGGCTACTCTGGCAGTGCAATTGGGCATCAGCAATATGCGCTTTTTTCCGGACATGTCTACTTTCAAGCATACACTCAACATTCCTACTCAAAACAACAGAGTAGGAGTGGCTGAGCGTGCGAAATGCAAAAAGTTACTGACAGACCTGTACGGTATCAGTGAGAACTTCTATAAAGAGGTAGACGCTTCGGTCAAGAAGAACTGCAAGACCATAAACGATGTAAACGGTTTCTTCGTGATGTTTCAAGGTTTCAGTCAAGATTTGTTGATGGTGGCAGGCAATCTGCTGCAATGGAAAGCGCGCATTCCTTCTTTCTTTAGCAAGATGCTTCGCTCCATTACCGACAAAGCTGTGACGGATATATTGAACAAAAAGGATTGGGACGACGAGGGCGTGCGAAAGACTTGCTTCGGCATTCGTAAGTATCAAAAGAAATTGGGATATTCGGAAGCATGGATGCAGGAGTACGTATATACCATCATCAAGTTGGCTAAGAAAGAACCTAAGCCGAAATCCTGATGGAGATACCTGTCGAACGTCATCCTTTAGAACCCTTTTTACCCGAAGAAGCTCGCTTGTTGATGTTGGGAAGCTTTCCTCCGGCGAGGAAACGTTGGAGCATGGACTTTTTTTACCCGAATTTGCAAAACGATATGTGGCGCATATTCGGGTATATCTTTTTCGACAACAAAGAACATTTTCTTGTCGAAGGGAAAAAGCGTTTCGATAGAGAATTGTTGATAGAGTTCCTGACAGAGAAAGGTGTGGCGTTGTACGATACGGCAGTAGCCGTGCGTCGTTTGAAAGATAATGCCTCGGATAAATTTCTCGAAATCGTAGAACCTACGGACTTGCATCGGCTTTTGCAACAGATACCTCATTGTAAAGGCATCGTCACAACAGGCGAAAAGGCGGTAACTACGCTCTCGTCTTATTTCGGTATAGATGCAAAGATAGGTATGGGTGAAAAGTTCACTTTTGACTATGTAGACCGTGAACTGACGCTGTATCGTATGCCTTCGTCGAGCAGAACTTATCCTTTGAGCATTGAGAAGAAGGCTATGTATTATCGTACGGTGTTTCAGGAACTGGGCTTGTTGTAAGTAACGACAAACACAATAAAAGGGGAGTTCTCTTTCGGAGAACTCCCCTTTTTGCTTTGAACACGGTTTATACCAGTATTGCCAATGCGATACGTGCACCGTGCGCACCCATTACGAGTGCTTGTTCGATGTCGGCAGTTTTGGAAGGACCGGAGATGAATACACCGTATCCATATTCGCCAACTTCAATTTTCTTGTAAGCTTCGTGCATATTGTTGACCAGTGTATTGCGGTCTACAATCAGAACGATGGCTTCCGAGATAAAGAAGATGGTACGTTGTTCCATGTCTTGGTCTACCCATACTGCGGCATTTTCGCACACACCCAAGTGTCCTTTGAGAATGGCAAGGTCTGTTCCGTTCAAATCGCCCGGCTTTTCTACATCATCGGGATGAAATGTTGCGCAAGTGATAGCTTGTGGCTTTCCTAAGCAATTTATCTCTTTGATGTTTGTTGCTATTCTTTTGGCGTCGGGGAAATGTGCTTTGATTACTTCATTGATGTCTTCACCCTCTTGAAGTACGACAGCTTGTCCGCCTACGGCTTTCATGATTTCGCAAAATTGCTCCACCTTGTTTTCGTATGCCATGGCTTGCTTTTCCAATTCTGTGTAATCGGGCTTTTCATACCGTTTTAACGTATTCGCTTTAACGGCTGCCAATATCTGTTCTCTGCTGCTCATAGTCGTTTACTTTACTTTGTTCTTTTTCCACATTTCATTAAAGCTTTCTTTCGCAAATTGTGGTAATTCGCGGTCTCTTCCCCAATCGTTCATACCATTGTAAAGCATGAAACGTGGGAATGAGTTGAGCAGATGGGCTGTACTCATGGCGAAGTTGAAAAGTTTAGGTCGTTCCATGAGGAATTTAATACCTCCGGACATCATTTTCTTTTCGCTGCTTGCCACGCCGAACTTCTGCAAGCCTTGTCTCCAGTGATAAATTTGGTCTGCCAAGTCTACTTTCACCGGGCAAACATCTTGGCACGAATAACATAGTGAACATGCCGATACGTTGTCGTGATAGCCTTTTGTATTTTTCAGCATACCCAGATTGATACCGATAGGACCCGGTATGAAATAAGTGTAAGAATATCCACCGCTTCGTCTGTAAACGGGGCAGGTGTTCATACAAGCGGCACAACGGATACAGTTCAGTGTTTTAGCGTGCTTTTCGTCTTTCAGGATTTCGGTACGTCCGTTGTCTACGATGACAATGTGTAGTTCTCCTCCATGACGTGGCTTCTGATAGTGTGCCGTGTATGTCGTGACGGGTTGCCCGGTGGCAGAGCGTGCCAACAAACGTGTGAAGATACCCAATGCTTCTCTATCCGGTACTATTTTGTCTATACCGAAAGCCGTGATTTGCAGTTTGGGTTGAGAAGTTCCCATATCTGCATTCCCTTCGTTGGTACAAACTATCATTTCGCCGGTGCTGGCTACGGCAAAGTTGGCTCCTGTCATGGCTGCTTCCGCTTCGATAAACTTTTGACGGAGGTTGCGCCGTGCCGCGTGTGTCAGATATGTTTGGTCGTTATTGCCTGGTTCGGTGTCCATCTCTTTGACAAACAATTCGCCGATTTCTTCTTTTTTGATGTGAATGGCAGGCATCACGATGTGACTGGGCTTCTTGTGCATGAGCTGTATAATGCGTTCGCCAAGGTCGCTCTCGATGACGTCTATACCTCTTTCGATGAGATGTTCGTTGAGCTCGCATTCTTCGGAAAGCATGGATTTACTCTTGATGAAGCGTTTAATGTTGTGCTTTTCCAATATACCGTGAATGATTTCGCAGTATTCTTCGGCGTCTTTAGCCCAATGTACATGTGCTCCGTTGGCTTTGGCGTTTTTTTCAAACTCTACCAACAATTCGTCGAGGTGACTGTTGGAGTAGAGTTTGGTTTGCATAGCCATTTCTCTCAAGAGCTCCCATTCAGGTACTGCTTTGCTTTGTCTGTCTCTTTTGGCTCTTACCATCCATAAGGTTTGGTCGTGCCATTTAGCCATTTCTTTATTTCTCTGAAAAGCTTCTGCTGCTTTTGAATGTTTCGTGCTCATAGTCCATTAGCTAAAATTTCGACAATATGGCAAGTTTTGATAGGGAGTTTATCCCGTTTGATGAGACCGCCCTGGTGCATCAAGCAGGAACTATCTGCTCCTACGATGTATTCTGCTCCGGTTTCCATGTGTCTTTCGAGTTTATCTCTACCCATTTGTGCGGAAACAGCATGTTCTTCCACTGCAAACATACCGCCGAAACCGCAACATTCGTCAGGGCGTTCGGGCTCCATGATTTCGATGTCTTTGACAAGTGTCAAGAGATTCCGGAGCTTGTTGTAATAAGGAACGGTACGCTCGCTCGAAGAAGATAAGTGCATGAGACGTACACCGTGACAACTGTTTTGGATACTAACTTTGTGAGGAAAAGATACAGGTAGAGAAGCGGGTTTCACTACGTCATGGATGAATTCGCAGATTTCGTAAATGCGAGAATCCGTGCATTTGTGCTCTTCTTTCTTCAGCAGTTTGCCATAGTGGTCTCTTACGAATACTACGCAACTGGCTGATGGTCCGACAACATAGTCATACTTCTCAAAGAGTTGGTCGAAACGCTTAGCCAGCTCTACTGATTCTGATTCGAACCCTGCATTTGCCATGGGCTGCCCACAGCAAGTCTGATCAATCGGATAGTCTACGTCAAGCCCTAAAGATTTAAGGAGCTTGTACGATGCTACACCAACGTGAGGAAAGACTGCGTTTATGTAGCAGGGAATAAAAAGTCCTACTTTCATGTTAGTTAATAGTTTATTACGGTAGCAAATATATACGAATACAATAAATAAACAAACGAATTGACAGAAAAAGATGAGGAAGGGTGAAAGAAAAACGCTTCGCGAATCACTTCGCAAAGCGTCCATAACTAATAACTAACTTCTTTTACTTTTTGTGGTTTACGTAATTTCTATATGACTAACACTGCAAAGATATGGGGTTTGTCAAGTGTGTGCAATACCTAAAAATGGGTATTTTGTAAAGTGATAGGTTTGCAAAATGGCGATTTTACTGCACGGACGGTATGCTTTCGCGGTCTTTTTCATTGCAGAATTCAATTCCTGAAATTTCGTTTCTTTTGATGAGAAGGAAACATCTCTTTAATACCTTCTCGACGTTATTATTACGTAAGCATTCTTTAGTGTGTCAGGCAAATTGCTACGCGTAGTCGCGTATCAAACTGTGTGTGCGACGTATGTTTTGCGCAAATAAAACATACGGGAAAGTTTTGTGTGAAAATATGCAGTTTATGAAAACGATGAATTCAGATATTCATTTTCACTTCGCTCAGTTCTACTATTTTATTGACGATGGCATAAATCGTAAGCCCGGCTGCGGAGTGTATTTGAAGTTTGCGTGTGATGTTTCTGCGGTGTGTGATGACGGTATGTATGGAAAGAAATAGAGTTTCGGCTATTTCTTTATTGGTATATCCTTTGACTACATATCCGATGATTTCACGTTCTCGCTGGCTTAAACTGTCCTGACTACTCTCTTCGCTCTCTTCTATATTCATGATGGTAGCCAGCTTTTGCGAGATGCTGTTGCTGTCGTCAAATAGATTTATGTTTTCGTCGAAGCTCTTCAGGTCATTCTCGTTCACCATCGTACTAACGATGGCTACAATCTTCAATTCCTCCAGTGGATAAGTCTGTTTGAATTCTCTGATATTGAACCAACCACCGAACTGCGGACTTACCATGAGTATATCTATGTCTTGCACTTTCATGCAATGTTTCAGAGCTTCGGTTGTGGCTACTTCCGTGACTTGTATGCTCCAATTGGGCAAGCGTTTCAAGATGGCAGCCAATCCCATACGTATGATACCGGAAGAGTCGGCTATGCCAATATGTATGGTTCCTTCTGTTTTCATTTTTCCTCCTTTTCCTTTTCCATTTCGAGAATAGCCGGTACGAACAGATAATCTTCTATTTTGTTGTGCGATGCCAAATCGCTTTCGCTCGTGTAGATATCGAACAATACGGAGTTCAGCAATTCGTTGTTCTCGGTGGCAGGATAGTATTTGATGATGATATTCTTCAGTTCCGTCAGCTTCTCGTTTATTTTATCATGATGACGGGAATATACACCTATATTATATAGTTCGGTTTCTTCTCCTTTGAGCAGTTTTTCCACGTAAGTGAAAACCTGTACGTCTTCGTATTCCATGTGTTTGCGGACTTCGTCCACATAAGCATCGAAAAACTTTATGATGAGAAAAGCTATCTGTGCCTCTTGCGCACAATTGATGGCTTCGATGAGTTTGCGACGGATAGAGGGTAACTGGAAGTCGAGAAAATAATGGTGCGAACGTCGCAAATAGTCCATGAGTGCTGTCAAGGACAAACCGGAAACATGTTCTTGCAAGCGGTCGCTGTCTTCTATCAGAAAATTGACAACGATGAGAAACG
Organism: Phocaeicola sp.; assembly: GCA_041814865.1. GTDB lineage: Bacteria > Bacteroidota > Bacteroidia > Bacteroidales > Bacteroidaceae > Phocaeicola. Next base: position 27,775 of record JBGXXU010000118.1, read on the forward strand.
TGTTGCAATCCACATTCTTGGCATCACAAACTTCTTTTACTGTTTTGTCACCGAAACCGAGCGTAAGTCCGAAACGACTGAATACTTGCAAGAGCGTGTAGTTTTCTCCTATCAAGTCGCTCATCTTATCATTGGGCTGATATATTCTGTTTTTGTACATCTTCTGTATTGTCTTTAATTTGATTTCTTTGGATTACAAAGTAACATATTCTTGCTCTATCCTACAATCACTATAGATAGGTATTTGCCTAATAGTATGCTGTTTCAGTGTGAATGTTGTCTGAAATGTGACGGACAGATACAAATAAAAAATCTTCCGAACACATGATTGTTCGGAAGATTTATGACTCTTTGTTTTTGTTTTCTTTATCTCAAGCGGTCGTATGCTCTGACCAGCATTTCATCTTTTCCTATTGCGCGAATAGCCAGCCAACTGAAAACGATGCTTATAAACGGTAGGCAAATAGCCCAGGATGGTGTAAATTCCGCATCATGCTTAAGCATGCCGATGAACACTGCCAATACGATGTAATAGCCTACCAATAATATGATGTTGAATATGCCCAGACGTATCTGCAACATTCTTTTCTTGTACAGAAAGATGCTCACGACAGCAAGCAAAGTCACTACGCACAGAATGGCAAACAACGCCCAAGGTGCATAGTCGCGTGTACCGTCCGCATGTACGATACGTAAGTTGAAAAAATCATGAATGCTGTTTCCCTCAACCAAATGCCCGACGGGACTGAAGAGCAAAATAGTGGTAGCTATGGCTACAAGCAATAAGAAAACAGACTGAATACGCTGTATCATAATTTGTCTTTTCCTTTAGAAGGATTACGATGATATACTTTTCCTTCCAAGTATTCTTGCGTAGCGATGAGCGTCGGTTTGGGCAGCTTTTCGTAATAGCGGGAGATTTCTATCTGCTCTCTGTTTTCGAAAACCTCTTCCAAATTGTCTGTATATGAAGCGAACTCTTGTAATTTCTTTGAGAGTTCCGCTTTCATTTCTACGGAAATCTGATTGGCGCGTTTACCGATAATCGCTACTGTTTCGTACACGTTGCCCGTGTCTTGACACATATCCATCATATCGCGAGTGGTTGTTGTCGTGGGGGCATTTGTCTTTTTGTAATCCATTTTTATCAGTTTATTATTCGTTTGTATTATTTTCTGTTGTGTCTACCGATTTACTTGCGTATTTGAAGATGTTTTCCACCTCGCTTAAATGTTTGCTTTCGGGGAAATCATTTTTGAAAGCGTAGTATTCGTCTACTACTTCTTGCATGCGTTCTTTTTTCTTTTCTTCCACACTCTCGCGTGCCAAACTGTATTTTGCTTTGAGAATGAGCAATGAAAGCTGTTCGCGCAATCCTGTGTACGGATAGTCTTTCAATACGTTTTGTGCAGTGACTATCGCCGCCTGAAAGTTATTGCCCGTGCTGGCAATGGAGGAGTTGCCCGTGTATGCCCCCAAGTCGTAATAGAGTTTGGCTGTTTGATACTCTTTCTCCACAAGTTTGTCTTGCAACTCGAATATCATGTCTTGTGCTTGCAAGCGACGAGGCGAGGAGGGAAAAAACTCTATGAAAACTTGTAGTTCTCTGATAGCACTATATGTACTGCTTTGGTCGAGTTTATATTCGGGAGCATTCATATACAATGCTCTTCCACAGTTGAAACGTGCTTCTTCTGTGTATTGTCCGCGAGGATAAGTAGTGTAATAAGTGTTGAAGTAATGAGAAGCCGTCACATAATCTCCTTGATTCATATAGTTCATAGCCAACATATAAAGCGACTCTTCGCCATAACTTGTTCCTTTCAGAATAGGGACGAGTTCTTCCAACAGTGTTGCCGTTTTCGTATAAGAACCTTCGGTGAAGAATGCTTTTGCCGCTTCGTATTTGTATTCGTAGTCGGCGCTTTTCAGCACACGGTTGTATTCGCCGCAAGAACTTAATACGCTTACAGCCAAGAGAGCCATTACAATATATTGTTTCATATCGAATCTATATAGTTGTGCAAAAGTAGAGGTTTCAGCGCAATAAATCAACACTTCATATATTTTTCGTTCTTTGGCAGCCGTTTAATAACGCAGACCATGCCGTAAATCATGTTTACGACATGGTCTCTTTGCGATGATAGGGTGGATATGATATTATTCCGCAGGTACTTCTTCCAAATAGTTTTCCGAGTTTTCTTCTATTTCCCACGGCAATACATCTGCTCCTTGCAGAATGAGTGCCCCTTTTTTCAAACTGAAAGTATATTGGTACAATTTGCCGGCTTCGAATCTCTGTCCTAAACCGTCGGAAGAGGCTGTAAAGTTTTTGTTTCCTCTGCTGAAAGAGATGTCTATACTGCCCGAAGTGTTGTTGCTGACGGGATTGACAAGAAAATAATAGCTCAAACCTTCTCCCGTCATTGCTTTGTTTACACTGATTTGTTGACGGTCTATGGCTTCTCCTTGTATGGTCATGCCTTTGGGTTCGTCTTTCAGATTGTATGTGTGTTTCGTGAAAAAGCCTTTGCCCTCTATACCGAGTGTTTTCAGTGTGACGTTGTCCTCGCTTTCGTCTTTCAGTGTAACAACGATGAGAGAATATACGTGTTTGAAAGCATTGGCACCGGTGAACGCCACCGTACCGTTGTTATCGGTATATGCTGTCGTGATTTCTGCCATGAGAAAGTCTTTCGCTGCTATGTCTTCTTTGTTGCCGCTTTGGGCATTCAATTCGGGCATGCCGATGGCATTTCGACGGCTCCCCGATGTGTAAGGTGCATAAGCAACGAAAGTAAATCTGTCTGTTTTGTTCTTCCATTGACAGGGAGTGCTCACGTTCCATCTGCCATCGGTGTATGTCCATTCCGTGTCGGTATCTTGTTCGGGCAGAAAAAGTCCTATTTTATTGCCGTTGCGAAATGTGTTGGTAATATCTACCGAGCGAGAAGAAAAGCCGGCAAAAGTTTTGGTTGCAGTGAGATGAATGTCTGCCTTTTCCAAGTTCGTCGGATTTTCTTGTTGGCATGCGACAAGAGTGCACACAATGGCTATCGTAGCCCAAAGTTTATTTGTCTTCATATAATAATTAAGGTTTTGATGATAGACCAAAACACGAAGCATCGTGTTTTTATACATGGATGTTGCATTTGTCCGATTGGGAGATAAACCGGTTTCTTCCGAGTATAAGTATAAAAAAAGGCATCTGTGTCAGCTCGAGAAACGGTCGCAATTCGGTGCTTTTTCGGTCCAAGGAAACCCTGAGAAAACGCTTTTTTGATGAAAGAAAAATGCCTCTACGATGCCTTCTCGACGCGATTATGATGTTAACATTCTTTGACGCTGTTGTCATCGCGATAGCAACATGTTCTTATCGCGATAGCAACATGATGCTATCGACTTGACAACATGTTGTTATCA
>JBGXXU010000119.1:0-16117 GCA_041814865.1 Phocaeicola sp.
TATGTCATGGACTGTTTCGCGCTTGTAAGCTAAAAAGCAGTACTTTTGTTTACTAATCAACAGTAAGATATGATATTCGTCAAAGGTTACGGACAGATGTGCAACAACATCTTACAGCACGCACACGCTTATGCTTTCGGCAGAGAATACGGAGTGAGCGTAGTGGCGATGCGTTTCGCGTATAAGTACCGCTACTTTCATATTTGCGACACGAAATGGCACATTCCACCCGTTTACTGGTTCGCAAAATTCCTCATAAAAACAGGTCTTATCAAATGTCTGAGCATAGAGCATCACGAGAGCATCACGGCGAAAGACGAGGAGTTGTTACGCACTTCGCGTTTGATAGGAATAGACGATTGGGGATTCAGATACAAAGATTTGTTCTTGAAGTATCGTGCAGACATTGCGAGACTGTACGCTTTCAGAACAGGCGTTGTTGCCAAATCGAAAGTCTGGCTGGCTTCGCTCGACAAAGGATGTGTGCGACTGGGTGTGCATATACGCAGAGGCGACTACGCACGCTTCATGGGAGGAAGATACTTCTTTACGGACGATGTGTACATAGAGAAAATCAAGCAGTTCATGTCACTGCATCCCGACAGGCAGGTGCAGGTGTTCATCAGTACGAACGACAAGAAACTCGATATAGAGAAGTTCAGAAAAGAATTGGGTACGGAGGAAGTGTATCTTTCGCGTGGCAATCCGGCACAAGACCTGTATGTGTTGTCCGAATGTCATTATCTCATCGGACCGAAAAGCACGTTTTCGCTCATGGCAAGCTTTTACCATGATATTCCGTTGTGTTGGTTGGAAGAAAAAGATATGGTAATAACTCACAACGCATTCGACAAGTTCGAAAACCTGTTTATGACAGTATGATACGAGGGTATCTGCGGTAGAAATTTACACTTCGGAGGAAGAACGAGGCTTGTGCTTGTCTTCCTCTTGCTTTGCGAGTATGACAAACTGATAGAAACCCTCGAGAAAAGCACGAATGAAGCCCGGCTTTCCATCTCTGAACCCACCTTTCAGAATATAGGCTTTGAAGAAGCGAAAGAAGGGACGACTTACGAAGGCAAACGCATTGTAGCGTTTGTCTTTTTTTTTGTCCAATTCGTTCCATGTGTATAAATCGGTCTTGCGAAGAATATCCGATACGCTGTCGTTGGCAAGATGAATGAAAGCCAACTCTTTGCGTTGTTTGGGAATTTTGTAGGTTCTTCCGTTCACAATCGGAGGTGTATGTATGACAGCGGGCCAAGTTGTAACGTCTCTGCGAAAGAAGCGCAGGATATGGTCGGGATAATGACAGTGCATGAAGCGTCCCATAAAGTAATTCTTGCGCGGAATGTATACACCATCGGCACAGTCGGGATACTTGATATAATCGTACAGATAAGACTTAAGCTCCGGTGTCACCAATTCGTCTGCATCTACTTCCAATACCCATGCGTGTGTGGCACGTCTGATGGCAAAGTCGCGTGCATCTTCTACGATGCTGTGTTCTCTTCGCGGAAAAGTGATGATGCGGCAACCGTATTCTTCGGCGATGCGCAATGTGTTGTCCGTACTTTCCATATCGCAAACGAGGAGTTCGTCGAAACCTTGTACGCTGTCCAATACGCGGCGCAAGTGTTTTTCGGCATTGTAAGTATGGATGATGACTGTGATTTGCATGGGCGTTATCGTTTTTCTGTCATTACTTTATCATATACATGTAGCAGGTCTTGCGCCAAGCGCGTTTCTTCGAAGCGCAGAGCATGTGCATGTCCTTGTTCTATCATTGTACGGCGCAAGTGTTCGTCCGTGTAGGTACGATGTATGGCAGCTGCCAATCCTTTTGCATCGGTGGGCGAGACGTAGAGTGAGTGCGCTCCGCCTGCTTCTTCCAAACAGGAACCTGTGGCACCGACAACGGGAACTCCACTTCGCAAAGCCTCGAGCAAAGGTATGCCGAAACCTTCGTAGAAAGAAGGGTAAACAAATGTCGTAGCAAGACGATAGAGCGTAGGTAAATCTGCGAACGGGACGCCGTGTATCATGTGCAGACGATGCGATAGTCCTTTTTGTCGGACAAAATTTGTCACTTCGTCGGCATAAGGCGTGTGTTTGCCTACGGCGACGACTTGATAATCATCGTCCAAAAACTCCAAAGCCTGCGCCAGAAGGAGTAAATTCTTGCGCTTCTCTATACTGCCCACATACAGAATGTACTTGTCCGGCAGTCGGTACTTACGGCGTATCTCTTCTTTTTTCTCTTCGGCAATGGGCTGCGAAAATGCACTGTCGCAACCTTGGTATACCACGTCTATTTTCTCGGGTGAAATGCCGTAGAACTGCACGATGTCGCGTTTCGTACATTCGCTCACGGCAATGATACGGTCGGAGTGGATGCAGGCGCGGCGAAACTTGTAATTATAGATTTGGCGGTCGATGAAAGGATAACACTCCGGCAGTCGCAGAAAAATCAGGTCGTGTATCGTAACGATGGAACGGGTATCGCGTGCGTTGCGAATGTTCAGTGGCAACTCGTTGCTCAGTCCGTGAAACAGTGCGATACGGTCTTGAGCAATGTCTTTCGTCATGCCCCAAACGCGCCAAAGCGAGCGCAAGTGTTTCCAAAAGCCCGAAAGCGGATAGCGCAAAGTCAGCCAATCGAAGTGTCGGGATAGGTGTTGCATCTTCTTGGGCGAAGGTACGTAAGCCGTATATTCATGTTGCGGTGCTGCCTCGTGGAGGATGCGCATCACGAAGCGACTGTAATTGCCAAGTCCGGTGGCATTTTGCGCAGCCCTTTTGGCATCGAAACCTATCCTCATATCGTCTGCAGATTAACGTTCGTTCGGGCAAAAGTACACAATAAAGCGCGAAAAGCGTGTAGGGCTGTGATTTTTCTAATTTTCGGGAAGGGGTACTTGTGTGCTGAAGAAATAGTTGTACATTTGCACACGAAGAAAAACCCTGCGCTTGTGGCGTAATTGGTAGCCGCGCCAGACTTAGGATCTGGTGTCGTGAGACGTGTAGGTTCGAGTCCTATCAAGCGCACGAAACAGATGAACTTGCTTTGCGGAGCAGGTTCATTTTTTTTTATGTCTCGATGTCGTGGGTATTCGTACTGTTTTTTATTTCTCCGATACTTCTTTTCATGACTTTTGGACTGAACTGTGTTTTTAGAAAAGAAAACTCGTGGATGAAAGACTGCCTTTCATCCACGAGTTGTTGTGATGTATGTTTTCTTTTTCCCGAAATCAAGCTTCTACTTCCACACCTTTCAGTGTTGCGGAACTCGACTCTGTGATTTTTACCATCACCAAGTCGCCTACGCGGTGATTGTTGCGGTCGAATACCACCACCTTGTTTTGTTGCGTACGCCCGAAGACTTGTTCGCTCGAGCGTTTGGAGCGTCCTTCCACCAAGACTTCGAACACTTTGCCTATATCTTTCGCGTTGCTGATGGCAGAAAGTTCGTTTTGCAAGGCTATCATCTCGTTGAGGCGACGTATTTTGACTTCTTCCGGCACGTTGTCTGCCATGTGTTTGGCTGCATAGGTGCCCGGACGTTCGGAGTATTTGAACATGAATGCAGAATCGTATTCGCAGATTCGCATCAACGAAAGTGTTTCCTGATGGTCTTCTTCCGTTTCATCGTGAAAGCCTGTAAAGAGGTCAGTGCTCAAACCGCAATCGGGGATAATGCGTTTGATGGCTGCCACGCGTTCCAAATACCACTCGCGTGTGTATTTGCGGTTCATCAGTTTCAGTACGCGCGAACTGCCGCTTTGTACGGGCAGGTGTACGTGATTGCATACGTTGGGTTCTTCGGCGATGACATGAAGTGTTTCGTCGCTCATATCTTTCGGATGCGAAGACGTGAAACGGATACGCATACCCGGTACGGCACGCGCCACGATGCGCAACAGCATGGGGAAAGTGATTTTCTCGCCGTCGCGCTCGAAACAGTAAGAGTTCACGTTTTGTCCCAGCAATGTCACTTCCTTGAAACGGCGTGCTTCCAAGTCGCGCACTTCTTTCAAGATACTTTCCACGTCCCGGCTTCGTTCGCGTCCGCGTGTATAGGGTACGATACAGTAGTGGCAGAAGTTGTTGCATCCGCGCATGATGGACACAAAACCCGATATGTGATTGCCACAAATACGCGCCGGTATGATGTCGCTGTACGTTTCTGTCGTGGAGAGGTCTACGTTGATGGCTTTTTGCCCGGCTTCCACTGCGCTGACCAAATCCGGCAGTGTGAGGTAAGCATCGGGACCTGCCACGAGGTCTACGTGGTGGTTTTCTATCAAGTCGTTTTTCACACGCTCTGCCATACAGCCCAACACACCTACGATGAGATTCTTTTTCTTCTTGCGCAATGAGTGGAAGAAAGCCAGACGACTGAATATCTTCTGCTCCGCATTGTCGCGTACGGAGCACGTGTTCATGAAGACGGCGTCGGCTTCTTCGAGCGTATCGCAAGCCGTATAGCCTGCCATTTGCATCACGGAGGCTATGACTTCGCTGTCTGCCACGTTCATCTGGCAGCCGTAAGTCTCGATAAATAGTTTTTTGTTTTCAGCTTCGGTCGCAGATTTTAAGTCTGCTCCCTGTGTTTCATTTGTCATATGATAAAAATTACTCGATTAGGGCGCAAAGATACGCTAAACTCGGTGAGTTAGAGATGGAAAACGGCAAAAAACGAAGCCTTTACCTTTTGAGTGCCGACGAGCAGCCGACGGGAAACAAGCACTTTACGAGCCGATGGCATTGCGTCAATATGCAGCAACGGGCGCGCTTCCCGGTATCTTTAATGCAATGCCATGCGCGTCTTCCGGTGGGAAAACGAGTCGCTGCGCAATGATTTTCCGGTGCGGGAATATGTTGGAAAATCGCTTTTTTGACAACAAAAAAATGCCTCTGCAACCGCTTCTCGATGCGATTATGACGTTAACATTCTTTGACGCTGTTGCTATCGTGATAGCAACATGTTCTCATCGCGATAGCAACATGATGCTATCAACTTGCGTACATGTTGTTATCAAATCGGCAATATGTTGCCGATTTGAAGTTCTAAGTTTATGAGTTACGAGATACGAGGAGAAGTGTAGACTTATTAGCATCGAAACAATGTGGTATATAGCCCAAACTCCAATAAGTAACTGCAAAGTGTAGGATATGTGGAGATTGTTTGTACCTTTGAATGTTTGAACGATGAAATAAATGCGACTTTATGGAAGACTTCGGTGATATTCTCAAGATACTGGTCATGTTTGTCACATTGGTGACTGCTGCGAATGGCTTTATCAGAAAAATGTTGGGCACAGCCAAAGCACCCGCCCATCCGCACCCGCCCGTTACCACCACACAGGAACAATGGGAAAACGACGAGGAAGTGTGGGACGAAGAGGCGGAAATCATCGAGACCGTTTCCTCGCGTATACAATTCACCGAATTGCCGCCGCTCTCGGCACGTCAGCAGCCTGTTGCGGCATCGACTTCATCTGTTCCGACTCCTCCCGTGCAACATACTTTGCCGAAAAAAAACAAGCCGGGCATAGATTTGCGCAGCCATAAAGAGGCAAAAAAGGCATTTCTGTATTCCGAAGTTTTCGGGCGCAAGTACTCATAGAAGAATTACGCCCTTTGCGCGAGGCTCTTTGCGTGTCTACTAACTATAACATTATATATTGACGAAACAAAAACTTGAATCAGTATGGGTTTTCAACGTATTTCGGCGGCGGAAGCTGCCGCTATCATCAAGAATGGTGATACATTGGGACTAAGTGGCTTCACGCCGGCAGGAAGTCCGAAAGCCGTTACGGCAGAATTGGCTAAAAGAGCCGAAGAATTGCATGCCAAAGGCGAAGAGTTCAAAATCAATCTCCTCACAGGAGCTTCTACGGGAGACTCCTGCGATGGTATGCTGACACGTGCCAATGCCATCAACTATCGTGCGCCGTACACTACCAACAGCGACTTCCGTACAGCAGTGAACAAAGGTTTGGTGAAATACTCGGATATTCACCTTTCGCAGTTGGCACAGCAAATACGTGCCGGTTTCTTCGGACCGATAAATGTTGCCATCATCGAGGCATGCGCCATCGAAGACGACGGACGCGTTTATCTGACTGCGGCAGTAGGTATCACGCCTACTGTGGCACGCTTGGCAGAAAAAGTCATCATAGAGCTGAACAGCGCACACAGCAAAAGCCTGATAGGTTTGCACGATATCTACGAAGCACAATTGCCTCCGCACAACAAACCGTTGGGCATCGAAAAACCATCCGATAGAATAGGTACACCCTATGTACAGATAGACCCGAAGAAAATAGTGGGTGTGGTAGAAGTAAATCTTCCCGACGAAGCACGTGGTTTCACAGACCCCGACGATATCACGAACCAGATAGGACACAATGTGGTGGAATTCCTTGTGAACGATATGAAGCGCGGTGTCATTCCGTCGTCTTTCCTGCCGATACAGTCGGGTGTGGGCAATATCGCCAACGCTGTGTTGAGCGCATTGGGCAATGACCCGCACATCCCGAAGTTCCAAATGTACACCGAAGTGATACAAGACTCGGTAATAGCTCTCTTGCAATCGGGACGTATCAGTTTCGGTAGTACGTGTTCGTTGTCTGTGACAAACGGATGTTTGGACGAGATATACAACAACATGGACTTCTATCGCGACAAGCTGGTGATGCGTCCGTCGGAAGTTTCCAATAGCCCCGAATTGGCTAAACGTTTGGGTATTATCGCCATGAATACTGCTATCGAAGCGGATATCTACGGCAACGTGAACTCTACACACGTTTGCGGTACGAAGATGATGAACGGTATTGGCGGTTCGGGCGACTTCACACGCAATGCTTACATCTCTATCTTCTCTTGTCCGTCTGTGGCAAAGAACGGTGCCATCAGTGCCATCGTGCCGATGGTATCGCATATAGACCACTCCGAACACTCGGTACATGTCATCGCTACCGAACAAGGTGTGGCAGACTTGCGTGGAAAATCACCGATGGAACGCGCGAAAGCAGTCATCGAAAACTGTGCGCATCCCGAATACAAACAATTGCTTTGGGATTATCTCAAGATATCAAGCAAAGGACACACTTCGCACAACCTTGAAAAAGCATTTGCCATGCACGTGGCATTGCTCAAAGAAGGCGATATGCGTAAGGTGATGTTCTGACAAACTGCCGAAAAAGACAAGGGCTTCTCTGCATCGGACGATGTGCGGAGAAGCCCTTTTATTATGTGTCTCGTCTCGGAAACGAAATCTTACCTTTTCGAGACGGTGACGAGTAGTTCGCACAGTTCGTCTTGAAATGCCCGTGCGGGAGCTACTTTCAACAGATTTTGATGCAGGACGACAAACGCCAACGGCTTGCCTTCTTCCGTAGCGACATAACCTGCCAACGCCGAAACGCCTGTGACAGCACCCGTCTTGGCACGCACGGAGCGATAGGTTTTCCCCTGTTTCATACGGTTTTTCAGTGTCCCGTCTACGCCCGAAACGGGCAAAGCGTCGTAAAACGGTGCATAGACTTGCGGATGAAGATAAGCATGACGCAGGTACGCCAAAACTTGATAAGGCGATACCAGATTGTAAGGCGAAAGACCACAACCGTCGGCTATCTTATAAACATCGGCGTCGATGCCTAATCGTGTCGTGGAAAAACGAGACACGACTTCGCTGCTTCGCTCGAAACTTCCCTTGTGTCTTCCTTCGCCATAGATGCCGATGTGGGCAAACAGTGCTTCGGCAGAAAGGTTGTCGCTCTCTTTCAGTGCTTCTTTCAACGCTTCCGTCATAGGGCGAGAGAGTGTGTAAAGCGCGGTGCTTTCTATCGGGCAGGGAGCATATGCCACAGTTGTATCGGCAAGGGATACACCCATTTCTCGGAGTTGTGCCATGAAAGCCGTGAGGAAAAAAGCAGGTGTATCGAATACGGATAATGATTTGTGTGCAACTGTTTTTACGTTTCCGCTGACGGTTATCGTGTTGTTTTGCGTAGTCCAGTCGCGAGAAAACGTTAATCTACCGGCGTCTGTGCTTTTGCTCATGGTTTTGTTGACAACGGAATAAGCAGACGACACAGGTTTGCCCTCTATATACGCAGGTTTGTTGCGGGCAGAAGGATAGATGCTCAGGCGAACGGTGCCTTTTTCCAACATCAAGGGCGACAGGTATGGCATGAAGGTGTAAGGCGCATCGTCCCAAGACCAGCCAGGTCCGTGAAAAGGCGCGTCGGTGAGCGAAACATCTCCATAAAGATGCCCCTCTATGTGCCGTATGCCTGCCGATTGTACGGCTTCGGACAGACGAAACAAGTCGGTGGTGTTGAACTCGGGGTCGTAGTCGCCAACTACGTAAAGGTCGCCTTTCAACACTCCGTTTTCGATGTTTCCCGTGTATGTCAGTCGCGTGGAGAAACGATGCTCTGCTCCCAATAGCGAAAGAGCGGTGACCGATGTGATGACTTTTTGCACCGATGCCGGACGAAACAGTTTGTCGGCTTGATGGGCGTAGAGCGTGTCGCCCGTAGACAAGTCGTACACTACTATTCCCACTTCGGACGTGCGAAGGAAGTCGTGTTTCTGCATGAGTGTTTCGATAGATGCCTGCAATGTTTGCGCTTTGACGGCGGTCTGCCAACTAACCAAGAGCAAGCTAAGACACAATATGCGTTGTATTCGTTGTATCATATATAGGAGTGCGGGGCTATGCTTACCAGAATTTGTTGTACTCCTCACTGTATTCGAAGCCTGCCGAGCGAAGCGTATCCTCGAGTTTTGAGCGTTCCAAATGCAAATCGTCGCACAAGGCATCCAGCGACGGATACACATCGCGCAACTTCATGTTGATGAAACTGAAGAGCATCATCGGGTCTTGGGGTATATCCATGATTTTTTTGTTTTTGTCTTGTTGTGCGCAGGCTATGCGCTTGTTCTTGCATGTGTCAAACCCATGTTCGACGTACAAAGATAGGCAGTATTTCTATCAACCCACAGACTCGGTTCTGTATAAATACACACTCTCCCTCTCTTGTACCTCGTCAACTTATAAACTTCGAACTTCAAATTGGCAACACGTTGCCAATTTGATAACAACATGTTGTCAAGTCGATAGCATCATGTTGCTATCGCGATGAGAACATGTTGCTATCGCGATGACAACAGCGTCAAAGAATGTTAACATTATAATCGCATCGAGAAGGCTTTGTAACGCTGTTCCGATTTTTCGGGGCAGCTGTTTTTCAAATCTGTTTTCCGTATTTTTGTATCCGATGAAAAGCCTTTCGCAGGCAATGAATTATTCATATATCATAGGAATAATAAAATGGGAACTATTTACAGTATCGCAGAGATGTTCGGGGAAAGTCTGGCAGAGTTGCTTGCCGGAAAAATTACAGCGGTTTACCCGGCTTTCGATTCGAAGAGATTTGTTTCGAGTATTGCAACGAAGACGAGGTGATGTTTGTGAAAAAGTCGGTTGCCAATCATCTCACCGACTGGTTGAAAGTGAACAAAGCAGCTGTTGCTCCATTGATGGTTCGTTGGAGCAAATCGGAAAACAGGCACACGCAATGGATATTGAAACGTGCCACACGAAAAAAAATCCATCTGATGATAAGACGGGCTTGAAAGACTCTATCAAATCGTCAAGTCCAAGCCGTCGGGGATAAAGAGAGATACGTCTTTGCCGTATTTCAACAAGTCGCGCACCATTGTGGAGCTGATGGCGGAGAGTTCGGGTTCGGTAAACAACAGGATGGTTTCCAATCCTGACAACTTGCGGTTGATATCGGCGATGGTTTCTTCGTATTCGAAGTCGTTCACCGTACGAATACCGCGCAGTATGAAAGTAGCTTCTTCTTTCTGTGCGAAGTCTACCGTCAGTCCCTCGTATGCTTTGACCTTTATGCGAGGTTCGTTGGCGTAAAGTCGACTTATCATGGCTTCGCGTTTCTCTGTGGGAAACCATGTGCGTTTGCCGTCGTTCACACCGATACCTATCACTATCTCGTCCATGAACATCAATGCACGGTTTACTATCGACGCATGTCCTACGGTAAAGGGGTCGAACGTACCGGGGAAAATAGCTCTTTTCATAGGTCTTTATTCTTGTGTGTCGTCCGAGAGGTCTTCTTCGACGACGAGGTTGTCTATGATAAAGTTTTGTCGCTCCATGGTATTCTTGCCCATGTAAAAAGAAAGCAGGTCGCCTACTGCATCCGTGCGGCGGAGTATCACTTGTTCCAAACGAATATCCTCGCCTATGAAGTGACGAAATTCATCGGGCGATATTTCTCCCAAACCTTTGAATCGCGTGATTTCGGGATTGGGCGAGAGTTTTTCTATGGCGGCGATACGTTCTTCCTCGCTGTAACAATAGACGGTTTCGTACACGCCTTTCTTTCTGTTGCGTACGCGGAAGAGCGGTGTTTGCAGTATATAGACGTGTCCTTTCTTGATGAGCTCGGGGAAGAATTGGAGGAAGAAGGTTATCATGAGTAGACGGATGTGCATGCCATCCACATCGGCATCTGTTGCCACGATGACTTTGTTGTAACGCAGTCCGTCCAAACCGTCTTCTATGTTGAGGGCTGCTTGCAGGAGATTGAACTCTTCGTTTTCGTACACCACTTTCTTTGTCAGTCCGTATGTATTGAGCGGTTTTCCGCGCAAACTGAACACGGCTTGCGTATTCACGTCGCGACTTTTTGTGATAGAACCGCTCGCCGAATCTCCTTCCGTGATGAATATGGCACTATCGGTGCGTTTGTCGTCTTCGTCTTTTCTGCCCAACGGTTTCGGGTCGTTGAGGTGTATGCGGCAGTCGCGTAGTTTGCGGTTGTGCAGATTGGCTTTTTTGGCGCGTTCGCGTGCTATCTTCGCAACACCGGCGATAGCTTTGCGCTCTTTTTCGGACTCCAGGATGTGTTGATGCATCACTTCTGCCACATCGGGATGTTTGTGCAGATAATTGTCCACATTACTCTTGATGAAGTCGCCCACAAACTTGTTGACACTTATTCCCGACAACGGATAGGGTTGTCCTTCGCTGTCTTTTTCCGGTGCCATGGAGAGAGAGCCGAGTTTTATTTTTGTCTGACTTTCGAACGTGGGTTCTATCACATTGATGGCAATAGCTGCCACCAAGCCGTTACGTATGTCCTGAAAGTCCGTATTCTTGCCGTAAAACTCTTTGATGGTGCGGGCGATGTGTTCTTTGAACGCGCTCTGATGTGTACCGCCCTGTGTGGTGTGTTGTCCGTTGACAAAAGAATAATACTCCTCTCCGTACTGCGGACTGTGAGTAAAAGCTATTTCGATGTCTTCTGCCTTAAGATGTACGATAGGATACAATCCGGCTGTGGTCATGTTGTCGTTGAGCAAATCCACCAAGCCGTTGCGACTGACTATGCGTTGTCCGTTGTAATAAATGGAGAGTCCCGAATTGAGATACGTATAGTTCTTGAGCATTGTTTCTATGTATTCCGGGCGAAAACGATAATTGAGAAACAATGTATTGTCCGGTTCGAAGAAGATATAGGTTCCGTTTTCTTCGCCGGTGGTTTCCGTGCGGTCGCTTACGAGATTGCCTCGCTCGAAAATGGCTTCGCGCATTTGTCCTTCGCGTATGCTGCGCACCACGAAATGCGTGCTCAGTGCGTTTACCGCTTTGGCACCGACACCGTTCAAACCTACGCTTTTCTGAAAGGCTTTCGTGTCGTACTTACCGCCTGTGTTGAGGACGGATACGGCTTCCACGAGTTTTCCTAAAGGAATACCGCGCCCGTAGTCGCGTATGGAAACGCGCAAATCTTCTTCCATCGTGATATCGATGCGTTTGCCTGCGCCCATTTTGAACTCGTCGATACAGTTGTCCACGATTTCTTTCAGCAAGACGTAGATTCCGTCTTCCATTTGCGAGCCGTCGCCCAAACGTCCGATGTACATTCCCGGACGAGTACGCACGTGCTCCATATCGCTGAGGTGGCGTATGTTATCCTCTTCGTAGGTGACGGTGGCAAGTAGGTTTTTCTCTTCCATGATGGTTCCTGATGTTATAGCTTTTTCTTGAAAGCCCGACGGCGTTTGTGTTGCACGGTGTCGAATGCACTCCATTGTGCCTGTACCTTTGTGTTGAGTTCGAGTTCGGGATTGCTTTCCGCGTATTCAAATCCCATGGCGTAATATCGGGGTGCCAAATCGTAAAAGAGCAGTGCATTTACGCCTTTGCTTTGGTATTCGGGTTTTACTGCCACGAGTAGCAGGTCGAGTACTTTGGGACGTTTGATGAACAATGCCTTGAGCAGATGATACCAGCCGAAGGGCAACAGACGTCCTTTGGCTTTTTGCAGCGCTTCCGAAAGCGAAGGCATAGAGATACCGACAGCCACGAGTTCGCCGGCTTCGTTTTCTACGCAGGTCACCATGCGCAAATCCAACAATGGCAAGTACGTACGCACGTACTGTGCTATCTGGCGTTGTGTCATTTGGGAGAAACCGTAGAGCGGAGCGTAGGCTTCGTTGATGAGTTCGAAGATGCGTTGTCCGTAGTTTTTTTCTTTTATCTCCTTGCGTGTGAGTTTTTTGATGGTGAGATTGTTCTTTTGTATCACGATTTGTGCGATGCGGCTGAACTTTTCGGGCAATGTTTCGGGGATGGCGATTTTGAATTCCACCCAGTCTGCGTCTTTCTCAAAGCCCAACTTCTCCATGTGTTGCGGATAATAAGGATAGTTGTAGATGGTTGCCATCGTACTGAGTTGGTCGAAGCCTTCGATGAGCATTCCTTCGGCATCCATGTCCGTGAAACCCAAAGGTCCCACCATCGTATCCATGTTTCGT
Source organism: Phocaeicola sp. (assembly GCA_041814865.1). Classification (GTDB taxonomy): domain Bacteria; phylum Bacteroidota; class Bacteroidia; order Bacteroidales; family Bacteroidaceae; genus Phocaeicola. Next base: position 12,865 of record JBGXXU010000119.1, read on the forward strand.
GCTTTACCCCACTGTGCCACGGCATCGAGCAAGGTACGAGATACTTCCTCGTTGTCCACAAAGTCTATCCACCCGAAACGTACTTCGCGTTTGTCCCATGCTTCGTTGGCGCGATGATTGATAATGGCTGCCACGCGACCCACTATTTTCTCGCCATCGTATGCCAGAAAATACTCCGCTTCGCAAAATTCGAAAGCCGGGTTTTTCTTCGGATTGAAAGTGTTGAGCATGTCATCGTACAAGTCGGGTACGGAGAAAGGAGAATTTTTATAGAGTTTATAATTGAAGCGGATGAACTGTTTCAGCTCACGCTTGCTACTGACTTTCTTTATGTTTATAGTCATGTTTGTCTGTTGTATTTTAAGGTTACAAAAGTAGGCATTTTTTTAGAAACAAGGCACATAGCGGCAATACAACCGGGACAACCGCATCAAAATTTCGACAAAATCATAGGTTATTCATTTGTCTGTATCCTTATTAGGCTCACTCTATAAAATAAAGAACCTTGCGCAATGCGGATAGTGATAATCATCTACTTGCGATTTGATGCGATTGTCCTGATGAGGTAACAACGATTGCAGCGGTCTGTCCTCTCCCAAGACGAGGGAGCAAGGATAGACCGCTGCAACGAAGGAGTGAGCCTATATCTCAAGTTCGCTTATGGGCGAGGGCGTCGTTCCAGATAGGGCTTCAAGAAATCGTGCGACTTGAATGGACGAATAGTGAGTTTTAACTTCGCAGCCAGGGGATAAAAATTTTCTGTCTGAAGCGAAGGATAATCCGTTTTAGCATCTGCGGGATAGGGACTCGTAACATCTGACGCAGGGCTATAATAGAATGGATCCAGATTAGTACGTACTCCCATCTTGGCTGGACGGAAGTAGGCTACTGTTGGTTGTTGTGGCGAGGGCTTTACAGTCTCCTGCAACATCAATACTCCAAGTTTCCCCACAAGATATTGCTTACCGGTATGGACATAGCCCGGCAAGGGGATGATAGCCTCTGCCTCATCATCCTTAGGGACAGACTGTGTGTCCCACCAGTCTCTATTAGCTACTTCTTGGAATGTAGCTTTGTACTCCCCTGCTGTTGTATAGGCTCCTGTCTGGCTATACACCGGACCCAGATACCTAGCTCGTATAACGAGGGCAGGAAGAGGTGGCTCCGTCTCTGGGGCAATATTCTCAAAGAACTCATAAGTCCAAGCAGACATAAAGATATTGCTATGAGACGTCTGCACTGCAGTCATCGACCTCAGACCATACACCAGCACCTCCGCATTATGACTCAGCCCCTCCGATTGCCCATCGGTATAGTGGTGCATGGTATAAATATTCTCATAGTTCGAGTTGAGGAACGGTCTATATGGGAGGCGAATCTGCTCCTGCATAAAGCTGGGGTTAGTCTTGTCTTTCGAAGTAACAATTGTCTTTCCCGTGCTTGTACCTATCTGGACAAATGTCGGAATAGCCGCTTTCGCTTCGTTGCCCGATGGTACATGCCAGCCCTCTGGCAGATTAGCGGCAGTAAAGCTCTGCAAATTGGGGTCTGTAGCATGGTCGGGGACAGAGAAGTAGTAGGCTTGGCTCTCTCTGTTGTCATTCATAAATGCATGAGAGGTAGCAAAGGTCTTGGGACCTGCGAGATTAAACTCAGCCATATACTCCAAAGCCAATGGTGGGCGACGGATAACCGAGCGCACCAGGTAGCTCTTCCCCTTCTCTGGCTTGAGATCAGAGAAGAAAACATGGTAGTCTGTATTCTTTGTCCGAGACACAGGCTGATTATCGACTGCACTAACTGCCGTTATGTCAGCATAGACCAGGGTACGAGGTGTGGCTCCCGATGGGATTTCGTCCACAGGCATTCCCCAAGAGAGATAGTAGCGCTGATTGTTGCCGGAGATTTTAGATGCCGTTTCAGTCGCGGGTGTTGCAGAGGGCAATCGCTCAGGGGTATTGCCACTTGTGTTAGTTCTTAGGGTATACACATACGACCAGCCTTTCTCTGGTGCTCCTGCATATTTCTGGTTATCGTTGACAGGAGCTTTCGCCTCAGTGGCTGGGGTCCAAGTTGGGTCTTGATTGACACCGGGGAAAGTGAATGCCCCTTGAGAGGTAAAGACATTGGTTGCCACCTTGAGCTGGCTAACATCCCAGGCATTGTACATATCATTGGAGATATTGTGCCTAAAGAGGGTGCCCTGGGGCTTGAACGTTACCGTGGACTCTACCCTCAGCGAGGGCCGACCATTGACCTCAACGACCTTCAGGCGCTGCCAGGGGAAATAGAATGGAGCATCAATATCCGTAACCTGACCTCCCTCCGCAGCTTTCATCACTGTGGGAGCAAACGAAATCGTTCCTGCCGAGGCATTGAGCGTGCCTCCAATCATCCCTGCGATATACCACTCTCCCTGGTAGATGTTTGAGCCTGTTGTCAGAGAAAACGTAGGCTGATTATAGTCATAGTATAGCCCGCTTGTTCCTCGTCGCACCCAGTCGAGCGTCGCATAGGTGGTGGGCTGAGCAGGGTCCGTGCTTTTGATGATGCAGTGCACCTTCATCTTGGCTCCCTCTGCTGGGAGCTTGAGGGTCAGCTTTCCCTCTGCCGAGGTCATATAGTCCACGCGAGAGTCCTGTTTCGCCTGCCCGAGCAACGAGAGGTCGACTTCTGAGTCGGCAGACAGGGTTACTCGAGGACCATCATTGTATGTATTCTCTGTTGGGTCGGAGCCGGGCGCTTGGGGTTCGTTTCTGTCCTTAGAGCAAGCTCCAAGCAACACGAGCGAGAGCAACAGACAGCTATATAAACGTATCGTCTTATTCATCACTTGTTTGGTATATTGCATTTTTAATTAAACTTTTTATTTATGTCACTACTGATTTGCGCGCAAAGATAGTATAAAATTGTAATACACAGGCAATCGCATCAAAATTTCAATAGAATCTAAGTTGTTCATTGATAAGTCTGTATTCTTTTAGGCTCACTCTATAAATAAAATAAAGAACCTTGTGCGGTGCGGGATGGATAAAACCGCTTGCCGATTCCTGCATAAATAAACGCTTCCCCTTGTACCTCGTCAACTCAAAAACTCGCCCCTTCAAACTATCTATATATTGCCAATTTGATAACAACATGTTGTCAAGTTGATAGCATCATGTTGCTATCGCGATGAGAACATGTTGCTATCGCGATGACAACAGCGTCAAAGAATGTTAACATCATAATCGCATCGAGAAGGCATTGTAGA
>JBGXXU010000120.1:0-18737 GCA_041814865.1 Phocaeicola sp.
AACAGCGTCAAAGAATGTTAACATCATAATCGCATCAGGAAGGCATCGTAGACGTGTTTTTCTTTCGTCAAAGACATGAATTTTCGAGGCTTTTTCGGACTGAAAAAGCGTGATACATTCACCGTTTTTCAGTGAAGACCGTATGCACTGCATTGCATAAATATGCAGGAAAAGGGGGCGTTTTCGTATATTTATTCATCTTCGGCATGGTTTCGTTCTTGCTCTGTTTGGCTTTCCTGTTTACTCATCTTTTTGTGTTGTTTGGCAAGAAAAGATGGAAAGAAAAATGTGTTTTTGCTTGTGGGTAACGAAAAAAGCACTACCTTTGCACCCGTCGATGAAGACATGGCCGCGTAGCTCAACTGAATAGAGTAGCTGACTACGGATCAGCCGGTTACAGGTTTGAATCCTGTCGCGGTCACTTTTTTTGAAATACGGTATTATTATGGCCGCGTAGCTCAACTGAATAGAGTAGCTGACTACGGATCAGCCGGTTACAGGTTTGAATCCTGTCGCGGTCACGCAAGAAGTCTTTGCTCTGCAAAGGCTTCTTTTCTTTATTATATATCAAACGAGATACAATATGAAGTACAAAGTTTTGGTTTTGGATATGGATGGTACGTTGCTGAGTCCTCAAAACGAAATCACTCCTCGCACGAAATCCGCACTGATACGCACACAAGAAAACGGCATACGACTGGTTTTGGCATCGGGCAGACCTACGTATGGCATGACTGCGCAGGCAAACGAGTTGCAACTGGACAAGCATCACGGTTGTATATTGTCTTACAATGGTGGCCAAATCATAGATTGGCAGACCAAAGAAGTCTTGCACAAAGCGGAATTACCTTCGGACGTCTTACCTTATTTATATATGAGTGCAAAGACAAACGGCATGTCCATACTCAGCTATCGCGGAGATACCATCATAACGGAAAATCCCGAAGACAGATATGTGCAGGAAGAAGCCACGCTGGTCAAGATGCCGGTGGAAAAAGTAGACAATTTCCTGGCGGCAACCACTCATCCCTTGCCCAAGTGCTTAATAGTGGGAGAAGCGAGCCGCTTGGAAATCTTGGAACAAGAGATGAAAGCGCATTTGCAAGGGAAAATAGGTGTGTTTCGTTCGGCTCCTTTCTTTCTGGAACTCGTCCCGCCGGGCATAGACAAGGCACTTTCTCTGGCTGTGTTGCTGGATAAGTTGGGCATATCGGTGGACGAGCTGGTGGCTGTCGGCGACGGCTTCAATGATTTGACCATGATACAATACGCAGGCTTGGGGGTGGCAATGGCAAATGCGCAGGAAGTCGTGAAAGCGGCTGCCGATTATATTACGCTCTCCAATGCAGAAGACGGAGTGGCACATGTGGTAGAGAAATTTCTTTTGACATAAACTCTTTAGAACAGTCGGGCAAGTAAGGCAGAAAACCGCTTTGTGTTGCATGGATTTTTTAGTTTATTTGCAAAAGAAATAATAACACCCTGTTCTCATGAATAAGTTTACGCTTCAACTACTGAAAAAGGTAACCGGTATAGATGTCGACGAATTGCAAGCAGACTTCAATCGTGTACAAGTAGAAAACGTGAATATCTCCACCCAACTCAAATACACGTTGCAAGACATCATGGCGATGGAGAAACGTGTCAATAAGCTGGAGACAGCGTTGTTGCGTATGAAGTCTTTGTCGGTAAACACAGTGGAGGAAGAAGAAAAAACAGAGGTGGTGGAAGATACGCAGTTGCCCTTTGAAACGGTCGAAACTGTGACGGAAGAGGAAGACAGCACCGAAGAGGTGAACAATAAAACACTCATCAAACAGCTGCGTCGCCGTGTGACATTGTTGCATCAGCAAATCACACAAATGGAGCGCGACAACAAACTGCAGATAGAGGAACTGACCGCCCGATACGAACAAAAACTGCAGGCTTCCACCGAAGAAATCAAACGTTTGAAAGAACAAATCGTTCCGGAAGAGGAACCTCAGCCGATAAGCAAAGAACAAATCGCAGTGACGGAAGAGGTGAAAGAAACCGTACAGGTACCGGTCGAAGAAATACCCGAAGAAAGTCCTCTCGAAGCAGCAAAGGAGGCGGAGACATCGGGTATCGTTATTTCTTTTGATGTGGAACCGGTTGCCGAAGAACCGAAGAACCGCCCGGATAAAGAAAAGAAACAACAGCCGGAAGAAGAACCGATAAAGGAAACCGATGATGCGGTGATTGTCGAAGACGAGGTAGAAGAACAGGCGGAGGCAGAAGTTCTTCCATCTGTCGACACGGTAAAAAAAGACAATGAAATACATCCCGAACTTTACATGCCCGAAGACTTGCAACAAGCTTTGACGGCGTTGGGCGAAAGATTTGCATATTTCCGTATTACGACTCGTCAGGACGGGCAATACCTGTTTGCTTCCAACTCTTTCAAGGTAGTACAGGAGTTGTTCGAATGGGGATTTGTCGGTACCGACTTCGTGACGGAAACAGAACAGTTCTTCAGCAACGGAGACATCGTACATATACAAGGTTTGAACAACGCCTTTATTGGCGAAAAGTTGGTGTGCGACTTTGAACCGGAGACGGGAAACATTGATGATATAAGCCAGACTTTACTGTTGTCTATTTGTGCTTATCATCCTTTGCGCATCAGTTATCGCAGTAAGAATGGCAGTATTGTGCATACGCATTTGTATCACGTTTGTTTGAAACCGTCGAAGGATAAGTACACCTTGCCTTACGCCGGTATGTTCGACGAGATGTGTAACGAAGAACCCAATTTCGCACAATTGGCAGCTTGTAGTACACAGCACAAAGAGCCGCGTGTCTATGGTGTGGCTCAATTGTTGTCCATAGAGGTGTTGGATGTATTCTATACGAATAAGCAAGGATTGGATATACGTCGTACTGCTATTGAGAAAGTCGGAAAAGCCGGCTTGAATGATATGGTGGATTTGTTGATGGCATCCACTCCGAAATGGTATAAAAACAAATAGAAGAAAAACTTTTTTTGATTATATGAGAAAAATAGCATTGATTACCGGTATTACGGGGCAGGATGGTTCATACCTGGCAGAATTCCTCTTGGAAAAAGGCTATGAAGTACATGGCATCTTGCGTCGTTCATCGTCTTTTAATACGGGTCGTATAGAACATTTGTATTTGGACGAGTGGGTTCGTGACATGAAAAAAGGTCGCTTGTTGGAATTGCATTGGGGCGATATGACCGACAGCAGTTCGTTGATACGTATCATTCGTGAAGTACAACCGACGGAAATATACAATTTGGCTGCGCAAAGTCATGTGAAAGTCTCTTTTGATGTTCCGGAATATACGGCAGAAGCCGATGCGGTAGGACCTTTGCGTTTGTTGGAAGCTGTTCGTATCTGTGGCTTGGATAAGACTTGTCGTATTTATCAGGCATCGACTTCCGAGTTGTATGGAAAAGTGCAGGAAGTTCCGCAACGCGAAACCACTCCTTTTTATCCGCGTTCTCCTTACGGTGTAGCTAAACAATATGGTTTTTGGATTACGAAAAACTATCGTGAGAGTTACGGTATGTTTGCTGTGAACGGTATTCTTTTCAATCACGAAAGCGAACGCAGAGGAGAAACTTTTGTGACAAGGAAAATAACTTTGGCAGCAGCGCGTATCAAACAAGGTTTTCAGGACAAATTGTATTTGGGAAATCTTGACGCTTTGCGCGATTGGGGTTATGCTAAAGATTATGTGGAATGTATGTGGCTGATGTTGCAACACGAAACTCCCGAAGATTTTGTCATAGCAACAGGAGAGATGCATTCCGTACGCGAGTTTTGTACTTTGGCATTCCATTATTTGGGAATAGAATTGCGTTGGGAAGGAACCGGAGTGGAAGAAAAAGGTATAGATGTGGCGACGGGACGTATCTTGGTGGAAGTAGACCCGAAGTATTTCCGTCCTTGTGAGGTGGAACAACTCTTGGGCGACCCGACAAAGGCAAAGACACTCTTGGGATGGAACCCTACGAAAACACCTTTCCCACGATTGGTAGAATTGATGGTTGAGCACGATATGCGTTTCGTGCGTAAGTTACATCTGAAAGCAAATGTGGAGTAATTCGTATGTTGGATAAATCTGCTAAGATATATGTAGCCGGGCATCGTGGTTTGGTAGGCTCGGCTATTTGGAAGAATCTTGAAACGCGAGGTTACACCCGACTTGTAGGACGGACGCATCAAGAATTGGATTTGCTCGACCCGATTGCCGTAAAACGATTCTTTGACAAAGAACAACCGGAAGCCGTGATTTTAGCTGCGGCGCATGTCGGAGGAATTATGGCAAACTTGAAATATCGTGCAGACTTCATCTATAACAACCTGCAAATCCAACAAAATGTCATAGGCGAAAGTTTCAGGCATGGCGTAAAGAAACTGTTGTTTCTAGGTAGCACATGTATATATCCTCGTGAAGCACAACAGCCGATGTCGGAAACGGAGTTGTTGACCGATGTTCTTGAATATACCAACGAGCCTTATGCCATAGCTAAAATAGCAGGGCTTAAGATGTGCGAAAGTTTCAACCTGCAATACGGTACCAATTATATCGCAGTGATGCCAACCAATCTTTACGGCTATAACGATAACTTCCATCTCGAAAACAGTCACGTATTGCCGGCTATGATGAGAAAGATACATTTGGCTAAGTGTCTGTACGAGCAAAATTGGGAAGAGTTGCGCAAGGATTTGAATTTACGTCCGGTTGAACAGGTGTCGGGAAAAGATACGGAAGAAGTCATCATACATATTCTCTCAAAATATGGTATTACATCAGAGTGTGTGACACTGTGGGGAACAGGTACGCCATTGCGCGAATTCCTTTGGAGTGAAGAAATGGCGGATGCCAGTGTGCACGTCTTGTTGAATGTGGATTTCAAAGACACTTATGCAGTCGATGCTAAAGAGATACGCAACTGTCATATCAATGTGGGTACGGGAGTGGAGATTTCCATCAAAGCACTTGCCGAATTGATAAAGAGAGAAGTCGGTTTTGAAGGAGAATTGCGTTGGGATGTAACAAAGCCCGATGGCACAATGCGGAAACTTACCGATGTAAGCAAGCTTCATGCACTGGGCTGGCATCATCGCATTGAGATAGAAGAAGGAGTACACAAACTCTACGAATGGTATAAGCAAGGTATTTGCATCAACCATTTGGGATAGAAAAAGAAAAGCCTGAGGAATTCATTCCTCAGGCTTTTCTTTTTGTCTTTTACCACAGATTAGTGACAACCGCAGCAACCGCCACCACAACCGCTCGATGAGCTGTTGCTTTCGTCACCGCAGCCACAGCCGCTACCACATCCGCAACCGCCTTCTTCACCGGACATCATATTGAGCATGCCTTGTATTTCTTCGGGAGTTGCAATGCGCATTTCTACAACTTTTCCTTCGAACAGGAGGTCTTTGCCTGCATGTGGATGATTGAAATCGAGTTCTACTTCTGTTTCTGTAATGTCGTTGATGGTAGCGAGGAACTGGTGTCCTTCGCCGTCTCTCAAAGGAATGACATTGCCGACAAAGATGTTTTCTGTGTCGAACTTACCGTTATCATCGCAAAAGAGTGTTTTGGGATGTTTCTGGACAGCTTCTTCTCTGTATGGTCCGTATGCTTCATCCGATGGGATAGTCAATGTGAATTCTTCGCCGGGATTGAGCGAGAGTATTTTTTCTTCGAACATGGGAAGGGTATAGCCCAAACCGGAGATGAATTGGAAAGGATGTTCTACGGGAGCTTCCTCCACGACTTCTTTCTTTCCGTCTAATGTTGCATAAAGTTTATATGCTACTGTGATGTATTTACTTTCCATTATTGATTTTTGTTTTTGTACGTGGCAAAGATAGTCATAAAAGAGACATGCCCTATATACCTTATTATATAATCGTTCTTGTATTCTTTGCGATATAGTTAAATAGATGTAAATATGAGTACTTTGCGATACAAGATATTCATTATATCTTTATATTTGTGTCATGCAAAAACAATGAAGCTATGATAGTAGAAAACGTAAAATCGCAAATGCGCAAAGGCTTGTTGGAATACTGCGTATTATTGTTGTTGAGGAGAGAAGCATCTTATGCCTCCGATATTATTGCAGATTTGAAAAAAGCAAGTCTGATTGTTGTGGAAGGAACATTGTATCCATTGCTCACGCGCTTGAAAAACGAAGGATTGTTGGGCTATGAGTGGAGAGAGTCTACACAGGGACCGCCACGCAAATACTATTGTCTGACAGAAAAGGGAGAAACTTTCTTGTCCGATTTGGAAATGGCTTGGGAGCAAATCTCGGATAGTATCAATCAATTGAGGAATAACCAGTAAAAACGCAACATTATGAAAAAGACACTTACAGTCAATCTCAATGGTAAAGTCTACCATATAGATGAGGATGCTTTCCAAATGCTGGATAGCTATTTGAAGAATTTGCAGAACTGTTTTCGGCACGAAGAAGGAGGAGAAGAAATCGTTGCGGATATGGAAAGCCGTATCTCCGAATTGTTCAGCGAGAGTTTGATAGATGATGCCACTGTGGTGAATATAGCATTGGTACAAGATGTAATCAAGCGGATGGGAGACCCGGAAGAAGTGAGCGGACACGAAACAGAAGATGAAAACGAACAAAATAAAACCACATCGACTACGGTACCGCCGTTTCTGGCTTATGCTTCGAAACGTTTGTATCGCAGTACTTCCGACTGTATGTTGGGTGGAGTGGCAGGAGGTATCGCCGCTTACCTGAACATAGAATCCTTGTGGGTACGTTTGTTGTTTGTGGTATCCATGTTCATCTCTTTCGGTATAACTTCATTGGTTTATTTTATATTGTGGTTCCTGGTGCCTCAAGCAGAAACAGCTACGGAAAAATTGCGTATGCGAGGCGAGGCGGTGAACTTGAGCAATATAGGTAAGACCGTAACAGATGCTTTTGTTACGAGAAAGAACGAGGACAAGCATAGTACGTTGCTGGGGCAATTCTTTAACAACCTGTTCAAAATCTTTGCGGTGTTGATGAAAGTTGCTTTGATATTCTTGGGTATAGTGTTGTTGCCGTTTTTGCTTGCCATGCTGTTGGTGGTAGCGGGGCTTTTCCTTGCGGCTGTCGGAGCTGTTGCCAGCGTACCTGTGTTTCTGTACGAGGTATTTCCGTACATTGAATGGGAAGAAATACAAGGTCATCCGTCGTTGGCGTTCTTCATCTGCCTGTGTGCCGTCGTGATAGTGTTGATTCCTGTTTTCGTAGCAATAAAGGTGATGATTAAAATGTCGGGAAAAGGCAAGTCCATGACTCTCGGAACCAAATTGGCACTGCTGTTCACTTGGCTTGCTGCGTGGATGATAGGTTTTGTACTGTGTTTTAATTTCTTTGCCATCACGCAAAAAGATTGGGACAGCTATTACGACCGTGTGCAGGAGGAAGTGAATCAGGAAGTGGTTGTGGGCGATTGGGACGAAGAGAAAGGTTTCGTGGAACGTACCGATACGACCTTGAAAAGCGATACAGTGAAAAAAGAAATTTCAGCAAAAGATTCTTTGCAGAAAAAGAAATAAAAGACAAAGTGCTGTTTAGTTTTTTAGATTGATGTTTTTAGTGAGAGCAGACCGTGTGTCTGCTCTTTTTCGTTTTATAGGCTATGTCCCGAAATGTAGTCCGTCGTATCATTCGAGACTTCGCCTTGTCAACTCAAAAACTCGTTTCTTATATAAAAAGTTTCTGCATAAATATACACTTCCCCTCATAACTTCGTCAACTCCCAAACTTAGAACTTCAAATTGACTACATGTAGTCAATTTGATAACAACATGTTCTCAAGTCGATAGCATCATGTTGCTATCGCGATAAGAACATGTTGCTATCGCGATGACAACAGCGTCAAAGAATGTTAACATCGTAATCGCGTCAGGAAGGCATCGTAGAGGCGTTTTTCTTTCGTCAAAAACACGATTTTTCGAGGCTTTTTCGAGCCGAAAAAGCATTGCGTAGCGACCTGATTTCTCACCAAAACACACGCATAGAACTGTATAAATATACAGAAAAGGCACGTGTTCCTGTATATTTATACATCGGTATCTTTCACTGCTGGTACATACTCTTTCGCTTCCCCGTCGCTATCCTGCAACTTGCGTTTAGGTATAAATCCCTTATCTTTGTGCATGCTAACAATCAAACGCAGATGACAATGGAAATAAGAGGACGTATCGACCACATGAATATCAATGTGACAAATTTGGCGAAAAGCCTGGAGTTTTATAAGAAAGCGTTGGGACTGAATGAGGTACGCCGAAAAGAAGCGTCGGACGGCTCTTTCGTTCTTGTTTATCTGGCAGACCCGACGGAACATTTTTTCCTTGAGTTGACATGGCTCAGAGACCATCCTCAATCTTATAATTTGGGCGAAAACGAAACGCACCTCTGCATGCGTTTGGAAGGCGATTACGATGCCATTCGTCGATATCATAAAGACATGGGATGTGTGTGTTACGAAAATCACGACATGGGGCTTTATTTTATCAACGACCCGGACAATTACTGGATAGAAGTCTTACCTGTCAAACGATAAACTTTATATGGAATACATTTCTCCCGGTTCATGGTTTTATATCTGTTTGCCAGATGGTTGGCATGAGTTCGAAGACAGCGAAGACTGTTTTTTGTTTTACAATCCCGAGTGTTGGAACGGCAATTTTCGCATTTCTGCTTACAAAGGAGAGCGAAACGACTATGCCCGTCGCTGTATGGCAGACGAAATGCGACAGACCCAAGGAAGCAAGCAGATGAGAATAGGGACGTGGGACTGCGTGACTTTTCGCGTGGATTTTCAAGAAGAAGGCACGGACTATACCACGTATTTCTGGGTGACAGGTGCACAAGATGTACTTGTGGAATGCTCGTTGACCGTGAAAGAAGGAGAGAGTCCGCAGTTGGGCGAGGATATTGTCAAAACGTTGCGACTGCGCAGACCCGGCGAAACATGGAAGCAGGTGATAAATGTGCGTTTACCCGAAATCAGTCGTATCAACAGTGGCTACGAATGGGCATCCAAAGAAGTCAAGAAACAGTTGCGGAAGGACTTTACTTCTTCGCAAGAGGATATAGAAAAACTGCAAACACTGGCAGACAAGTTGGCTGCCATGCCGAAAGACCGTGCGGCACTCTCCGATATCGGTATCGCTTTCGGTGTGATACTGGTCGAAGAAATGGACGGTTTGCACTGGGTGTCCGTGATAGATGGTACCAATGAATATCCTGCGTTGCGATTCGAGGATACGGATGTATTCTTTTATCCGACAGACTTTCTTTACGAAACCAAGAAGGCAGGCAAACCGTGTCTGCTCCGCCAAGTCTTCGAGAATTTGAAAGCGCGTATCGAAAAAACTTTGCAAACCAAGTGATACCGGCATGACAGTTTATCTGCAAGTAGAACAACTGACTAAATCTTTCGGCGAATTACTGCTGTTTCAAGACATTGCTTTCGGTATTGCCGAAGGAGAACGTGTAGGATTGATAGCCAAAAACGGCTCGGGAAAAACCACTTTGCTCAATATATTGGCAGGCAAAGAAGGCTATGATGCAGGACGTATCACCTTTCGCAACGGACTTACGGTGGGATATTTGGAACAGACACCCTATTATCCTGCCGAATTGACCGTGTTGGAAGCCTGTTTTTATCATGCCAATGAAGTGGTGGATGCCATCAAAGCCTATGAAAATTGCATGCAGACGGAAGGAAATCCCGGTTTGGACGAGATATTGGCACGTATGGACCATTTGCAGGCATGGGATTACGAACGAAAAGCCAAACAAATCCTTTCTCAACTGAAAATACGGGATTACGGACAAACCATCGGGCAATTGTCCGGTGGACAGCTCAAACGCGTGGCTTTGGCGAATGTGCTTATCACAAAACCCGATTTGTTGATACTCGACGAGCCGACGAACCATTTGGACTTGGATATGATAGAATGGCTCGAAGGATATTTGGAAAAGGAAAACCTGTCGTTGCTGATGGTCACGCACGACCGTTATTTCTTAGACCGCGTGTGCAATCGTATCATCGAAATAGACAACAAGCAAGTTTATACGTACAAAGGCAATTATGCCTACTATATAGAAAAACGACAAGAACGCATAGATGCTCGCAACGTGGAAGTGGAGCGCGCCAACAATCTCTATCGTACGGAATTGGAGTGGATGCGCCGCATGCCGCAAGCGCGCGGACACAAAGCACGTTATCGGGAAGAAGCATTTTACGAATTGGAGAAAGTGGCAAAACGACGCTTCAACGACGACAATGTGAAGCTGGATGTAAAAGCCGCTTATATAGGAAGCAAGATATTCGAAGCCTCCGATGTTTGCAAACGTTTTGGCGAGCGTGTCATCTTGGACAAATTCTCTTACATCTTTTCTCGTTATGAGAAAATGGGCATCGTGGGCGACAATGGCACGGGCAAATCTACTTTTATCAAACTCTTGCTCGGTGTATTGCAACCCGATAGCGGAACTATCGAAATAGGCGAGACGGTACGCTTCGGTTACTATTCGCAGGACGGTTTGACTTTCGACGAACAAATGAAAGTCATAGACGTCATTACGGACATTGCTGAAGTGATAGAGTTGGGCAACGGCAAGCGATTGACAGCTTCTCAATTTCTGCAACACTTTCTTTTTTCTCCCGAAACACAACACAATTATGTAGCCAAGCTGAGCGGTGGTGAACGTCGTCGTTTGTATCTCTGTACGGTGTTGATGCGCAATCCGAATTTCCTGGTCTTGGACGAACCGACGAACGACTTGGATATCGTCACATTACAAATTCTCGAAGAATACCTGCGCGACTTCAAAGGCTGTGTTATCGTGGTGAGCCACGACAGATATTTCATGGACAAGGTGGTAGACCATTTGCTTGTCTTCAATGGACAGGGAGATATTCGTGACTTCCCCGGCAATTATTCGGATTATCGCGAGTGGAAAGAAGCCAAAGAAGCCCATGAAGTGAAAGAGAGAGCAGAGAAAACAGAAAAGACACAACGCGTTCGTCTGAACGAGGTGCGCAAACTCTCCTTCAAAGAGAAGCAAGAATTGGAACGTCTTTGGGTGGAAATAGAAACGCTCGAGGAAGAAAAGAAAACGTTGGAAGTCGAACTTTGCAGTGCCGCACTCGATGTAGAAGCCATAACGGAGAAATCCAAACGCTTGAATGTATTGGGCGAAGAACTGGACGAGAAAACACTCCGCTGGATGGAGTTGAGCGAAATAGCAGGAGAATGACGGATATACCTTTATATATAAGAGCAGCCAAACTCGCAGACCTGCCACACATCATGCTTATCGTGGCGCGGGCGCGTACTCTCATGGTGCAAAGCGGGAATGCGCATCAGTGGATAAACGGTTATCCGCAAGAGGAAGTTGTTCGTGAAGATATTTTGCAGGCAAGAAGTTTCGTCTGTGAAAACGCAGATGGAAATATCGAAGCTACATTCTGTTACTTTATGGGCAATGAACCTACCTATTCTTATATAGAAGGGGCTTGGCTGAACAATGAACCTTATGGAGTGTTGCATCGTTTGGCTTCCGCAGGAAAGTGCAAAGGTGTGGCATATCTTTGCATCGAATGGTGTTTGCAACAGTGTGGCAATTTGCGTGTAGACACACATGCAGACAATGCCGTGATGCATCATGTCTTGCAGAAAATGGGATTTGAGTGTTGCGGAACGATTTATGTTGCCAATGGGACGCCACGCACAGCTTATCAGAAGATATTCAAGCCATGAAGAAGAAAACACTTTGGGAAGTGCCGAACGGAGAAAATCGGGTTTTGTTGCATACTTGCTGTGCGCCTTGTTCGTCTGCCATTATAGAAAGTCTCACGCAAAACGGAGTGACGCCTGTCATTTACTATTGCAATCCGAATATCTATCCGCTGGAGGAATACTTGATACGTAAAAACGAGTGTACGCGTTATGCGCAATCGTTGGGATTGGAAATTGTGGATGCCGACTATGACCACGAGGCATGGCTTTGCGGAGTGAGAGGATTGGAACACGAACCGGAACGAGGCGGGCGATGTGCCCGTTGTTTTCAAATGCGATTGACGGAGACGGCACGTTATGCACACGAACGAGGAATAAAGGTTATCACCACTACTTTGATGTCTTCGCGCTGGAAAAGTTTGGAACAGATAGACCATGCGGGAAAACAAGCGGTGCAACACTATCCCGATGTGATTTGGTGGGGACAGAACTGGAGAAAAGGAGGGCTGAACGAGCGACGGGTAGCCATCATCAGAGAATACAATTTCTACAATCAACGTTACTGCGGATGCGAGTTCAGTATGCGAGCAGTGGCAGAGAAGACAGAAACAGAGAAAACAGAATAAACGATTGACGAAAACATATCACCCTAATAATAGAACATCATGAACAGAGAACAGTACGCAAAAATACTTGCACACTTTCCGGAAGTGAAAGAAGTGAAAGCTGTGGAAACATTGGTATCGGGTTTAATCAACCAGACTTACAAGGTGGTGACAGTAGAGAACGATACGCCCGATTATATTTTGCAATGTGTGAATCATCACATATTCAAGGATGTGGAACTTCTGCAAAGAAACATAGAATGCGTGACGGCACACTTGCGTCGCAAGCTTGAGGAACGAGGAGAAAGCGATATCGAACGAAAGGTTCTCCGATTTCTGCGAGCAGACACAGGCAAGACATATCACTTCGACGGCGAAAACTATTGGCGTGTATGCGTATTCATACCCGGTTCTCTGACACTCGAAACCGTGACACCCGAAAGTTCTTATCTTGTAGGACTGAAATTCGGAGAGTTCCAAGCCATGCTCTCAGATATTCCCGAAACATTGGGAGAAACCATTCCCGATTTTCACAACATGGAGTTTCGTATAAAGCAGTTTCGCGAAGCGGTGGCACAAGATAAGGCAGGAAGAGTGGCACATACGCAGGACATCATCGCAAAGATAGAACGCGATGCAGATGCCATGTGTATAGCCGAACAACTGTATCGCGAGGGCAAACTACCCAAACGTATCTGTCACTGCGATACCAAAGTCAGCAATATGCTTTTCGACGAGAAAGGGAATGTATTGTGTGTTATAGACCTCGACACCGTTATGCCGGGATTTGTGTTCTCGGACTTCGGAGATTTCCTGCGTTCGGCTGCAAATACAGGAAAGGAGGATGATGAAAATACGGACAATGTGCGCTTCAACTTCGAAGTCTTCAAGACCTTTGCCAAAGGTTATATCGAATCGGCGAAATTATTCCTGACTCCTACGGAAATAGAACTCTTGCCTTATGCGGTTACGCTGTTCCCCTATATGCAAGCCGTACGTTTTTTCCTCGATTATCTCAACGGAGATACCTATTACCGCATCGCATATCCCGAACACAACCACGTGCGCACGTTGGCACAATGGAAACTGTACGAGGATGCAAAAGCACATATCCCGCAGATGAAATCTTACATCGAAAGTCTCGTGCGATAAAGATGCGTACTTGTGTCTGCACGTCGTTGTAATCGGCGAAGTGTGAAGTCTTGGAAAATTGTCTTATGGGATGTCTTGTAAGACAATTTTTCTTTTTTTACTGCAAGCGAAGAGTGTAGTTAGCATATTGACAAAACATTTTTATACTGCGACGACTGTCCAAAATGCAGTGTGGACAGAAAACATTGCGTAGCGGAAAGACGCTCTACTCTGAAGTTGAGGCTTTCCTCTTCAATATCATCGTGTGTTTGCTCATGAAGAATATGATGTGGCTTCACAATGGTGGGATAATGCGAAATTTTTGACATCGAAAGCGAGTTTTTGGCTACTTTTGCAAGTGTTCGGAGAAAATGGAACAGTTTTATGGCAAAAGAGAAAACGATATACATCTGCACGCACTGCGGACAGGATTCGCCCAAGTGGGTAGGAAAGTGTACGGCTTGCGGTCAGTGGAATACATACGTGGAAGAAGTAGTGAGAACTGCCAAACCCGTACCCTCGCGTTTTGATGTGTCTGCATCGGGCGAAGACGGAAAACGGAACAGACCGCAGTATCTCCGCGATGTGACGATGAGAGAAGAACCGCGCATCGATATGGGCGACGAGGAATTGAACCGAGTGTTGGGTGGCGGACTTGTTCGTGGTTCGCTGACGCTTATCGGTGGAGAGCCGGGTATCGGTAAATCCACACTGATATTGCAGACCGTGTTGCGTCTGCCACATCTCAAGGTGCTTTATGTATCGGGCGAGGAGAGTGTTCAACAGTTGAAATTGCGTGCAGACCGCATACCACACGCTTCGAACGAGTGCATCATCGTATGCGAAACGTCGCTCGAACAGATATACACGCATGTCCGAAACGTTCGTCCCGACTTGCTTATCATAGACTCGATACAAACCATATCGAGCGAGACGATAGAGTCTTCGCCGGGCAGTGTGGTACAGGTGAGAGAGTGTTCCGCTTCCATCCTGAAGTTTGCCAAAGAAACCGGCACTCCAGTTGTTCTCATCGGGCATATAAATAAAGAAGGAAGTATTGCCGGACCGAAAGTACTCGAGCATATTGTGGACACTGTTCTGCAATTCGATGGGGACCAGCATCATTTGTATCGTATCCTGCGCAGCATTAAAAACCGTTTCGGCAGTACGGCGGAATTGGGTATTTACGAGATGCGTCGAGAAGGTCTGCGCCAAGTAAGCAATCCTTCGGAGCTTCTGCTGAGCAGAGATATCGAAGGCATCAGTGGTATTTCCATAGCTTGTGCCATGGAGGGCGTTCGTCCTTTTCTCATCGAAGTTCAGTCTTTGGTAAGTTCCGCCGCCTATGGTATGCCACAACGTTCCGCAACGGGATTTGATATCAAGCGTCTGAACATGCTGCTCGCTGTATTGGAAAAACGTGTGGGCTTCAAACTGATGCAGAAAGATGTTTTTCTGAATATTGCCGGCGGGTTAAAGGTGAAAGACCCTGCCATAGACTTGCCTGTCATCACGGCTGTTTTGTCGAGTAATATAGATGCTGCCGTGGAAGCCGGTGTTTGTATGACGGGCGAAGTGGGATTGAGCGGAGAAATCCGTCCCGTCAATCGCATAGAACAACGCATCGGTGAAGCAGAGAAACTCGGTTTCAAACAAATCCTTGTTCCGAAACAAAATCTGCAAGGCTTGGATACCAAGAAATATCAGATAGAGATAATACCCGTTCGCAAAGTGGAAGAAGCCTTCCGAGTGCTGTTCGGTTAAGAGACGCTAGCGTATGATACACGAATTTCAACTTCGCATCCTCCCCGAACAAGCCTATAATGAACAGTCTTTGAAACGTTATCTTCAGCGCGAGAAAGGTTTCAACATTTCCGATATCTACGCGGTGCGTGTTTTGAAACGTAGTATAGATGCTCGTCAACGGTTGATTTATGTTAATCTGACTGTGAGAGTTTATCTCAATGAGCATCCTTCGGACGAGCGTTTTGTACGAACGGAATATCCGAATGTGGAAGGACGTCCTTCCGTTGTTGTGGTGGGAGCCGGTCCCGGCGGATTGTTTGCCGCATTGCGTCTGATAGAATTAGGGCTTCGTCCCATTGTGATAGAAAGAGGCAAAAATGTTCGTGAACGCAAGACGGATATTGCACTCATCGGAAAGACTCACACTGTAGACCCCGAATCCAATTACTGTTACGGCGAAGGCGGAGCAGGGGCTTACTCCGACGGTAAACTATATACCCGAAGCAAAAAACGTGGTAGTGTGGACAAGATACTCAATGTCTTTTGTCAGCATGGTGCGTCTCCTTCCATTCTTGCCGATGCTCATCCGCACATTGGTACGGACAAGCTGCCGCGTGTCATAGAAAACATGCGACAGACTATTTTGGAAAAAGGCGGAGAAGTACATTTCCGTACACGCATGGATGCTTTGATTATTCGCGAAAAAGAGGCTGTGGGAGTAACTACGTCTACGGGTAAGAGTTTTTATGGTCCTGTCATACTTGCCACAGGGCACTCGGCGCGCGATGTCTATCGCTGGCTCTTTGCCAATCGGGTTTATGTGGAACCGAAAGGATTGGCTGTGGGAGTTCGTTTGGAGCATGCTTCTCATCTCATCGACCAAATACAATATCATAATAAAGAAGGAAGAGGTAAATACTTACCCGCCGCAGAATACGCTTTTGTCAAACAGGTGAAGGAGCGTGGCGTGTACAGTTTCTGTATGTGTCCGGGTGGCTTCGTCGTTCCTGCTGCAAGTGCACCTCATCAGTTGGTTGTAAACGGTATGAGCCCCAGCAACCGTGGCACGAAATGGAGCAATTCGGGTATGGTGGTGGAGATACGTCCCGAAGATTTGGTGGAAAAGAGTTTGCAAATACCTGCGCAGTTGCCCATCGAAGGGTCGGAAGAAGCAAAAACATGGCAGCTCATACAGTCCACACGCGCGAAAGGCGACGAATTGCATACTTTAGGTATGATGCTCTTTCAGGAACGTCTTGAACGTTTGTGTTGGGAGCAGGGAAATAGAATGCAGACGGCACCATCGCAACGCATGGAGGATTTCACGAGAAAGAAGTTCAGCACCACACTTCCATCTTCTTCTTACAGTCCGGGGTTGGTGTCTTCTTCTTTGCACGAATGGATGCCTTCTTTCATCACCGAGCGTTTGAGTAGAGGCTTCATGGAATTTGGAAAGAGTTCGCGTGGTTTCTTTACGAACGATGCCGTGATGATAGCCGCCGAAACACGTACTTCTTCTCCTTTGCGCATCACTCGCGATAAAGAACTCTTGCAACACGTGGAAATCAAAGGACTCTTTCCTTGCGGAGAAGGTGCGGGATATGCAGGTGGTATCGTTTCCGCAGGTATAGATGGGGAACGCTGTGCCGAAGCTGTCGCGACTTATCTGACACGTATTCAATAAACCGCTAAGAACAAAAAGAAATTATATATGCATCCTGCCACTTCTTCATTGGAAATCGCCATAGTGGAACCGAACATCCTTACATCTATGGGGCTGCAAGGTCTTTTCGAAGAAATCATTCCCGGTGCCGTCATACGTATATTCTCCACCTTTGCCGACTTTGTTTCGGATACACCGGACATGTACACTTTTTGCTTTGTCTCGTCGCAAATCTATTTTGAACATACCGCTTATTTTCTCGAACGGAAGCGACGCAGTATCATCTTGACCAATGGTACACAGCAACCTCAGCTTGCTTCCATGTTGACATTGAATATGTATCAAGACCAAAAAGGGTTGGTCAAACAATTGGTACAACTGCATCGTACAGGGCATCCCGATGGAGGAACGAAGTCTGTTTCTCATCCGAAACAGGGAACAAACGCACTGTCGCCACGTGAGATAGAGGTCCTGATACTCCTGACCAAAGGACTTATCAACAAAGAAATAGCAGACAAACTCAATATCAGTCTTACCACAGTGATTTCTCATCGTAAACGCATCGTGGAAAAACTCGGTATCAAGTCGGCACCGGCTTTGGCTGTTTATGCCGTTATGCGCGGATACATCGAAGCAGACCAGGTATAACCTTATTTACCCATATCATCTTATGAAAAAAGCCATACAAACTTATGATTGGAACTTGAAGGAACTGAAACCTCTCAGCACTTATGCGGATAAGCGCATTGCCATTGTAGAAAAAATCTCCGATGTGGGCATGGATGAATCCGTGCGTCTGAATGCTTTCATCATCTTATTGTGTACGCAGGGCAGTGCCACGTTCTTTATCAACGGCGAACAACGGGCGATACAGCCGGGAGATTTGCTGATTTGTCAGCCTCATCTCATTCTGGAGAAAAAAGAAGAAACAGACGATTATCGGATGCAAGCCATTTTCTTGGCAAGTGAATATGTGGAGCAGCTGACTTTCTTGAAAGAAAATGCTTGGAATATCAAGGTCTTTTTGCAGAAGCATCCCATTTTGCCTTTGCAACGGGAAGAAATCGACAATTTTCAGTACTATTACCACCTCTTGCGCGACCGTTTGACGGGAGTACAGCGTAAGTACCAAGACGAGATAATCGACGGATTGGTGCAGATATTCTTTTATGAGTTTGTCGAAATCATAGAACGCTTCGTGCAAACCACTCCCGAAACACACACTTCGGCAGATAGCTTGTTTCAGGCGTTTATTAAACTATTGGAATCGGAGTATCCCAAGCAGCGTTCGGTGGCATATTATGCGGACAGATTGTACATCACACCGAAGTATTTGTCTGCCGTAGTAAAGAATGTCAGCGGAGAAACAGCGTCGCAGCTCATCAATCAAGCGGTAATGAATGACATCAGGGTCTTGCTGAAACGCAGTAGAAAGAGTATCAAAGAGGTAGCACACGAATTGGATTTCCCCAATCTGTCTTTCTTCGGTAAGTACGTGAAGCGATATTCCGGGCTATCTCCCAAACAGTTGCGCGAGCAGAACAACGGGAAAGAGTAAACCGTCTTGTCGGAAAATCATTCTGATGAATAAAAATCAAAAGCTTTCTTTATACTGTCTTTTCATGTGCTGAGGAGGACGATTATCGCGTGAAATCCGGTCGGCACACTATGCTTTTTTCGGCTCGAAAAAGCTCTGAGAAGTCGTGTTCTTGTTCGTCTGAAAACACGTCTACGATACCTTCTCGATGCGATTATGATGTTAACATTCTTTGACGCTGTTGTCATCGCGATAGCAACATGTTCTTATCGCG
>JBGXXU010000121.1:0-17489 GCA_041814865.1 Phocaeicola sp.
AACGCCTCTACAATGCCTTCTCGATGCGATTATGATGTTAACATTCTTTGACGCTGTTGTCATCGCGATAGCAACATGTTCTTATCGCGATGACAACATGATGCTATCAAGTTGCGTACATGTTGTTATCAAATTGGCAACATGTTGCCAATTTGAAGGGGTGAATTTATAAGTTGACAAGGTACGAGAAGGAAGTGTATATTTATGCAGAGACAAATGGTTCGTTCTCGCAGAAAACATCCCTTTCTCATATACCTTTTATATATAGAAACGCGGATTTTTTCGTGCTTTCACATACCGATTTACACCCTTTGTGTAAGCTGTTTTGACGGAGTTCTGTTGTTAACATTCTTTGACGCGTTACGCAAGTTGACACGTCACGAAGAGCGATGTTTTGCA
Organism: Phocaeicola sp.; assembly: GCA_041814865.1. Taxonomy (GTDB): domain Bacteria; phylum Bacteroidota; class Bacteroidia; order Bacteroidales; family Bacteroidaceae; genus Phocaeicola. The sequence goes on from JBGXXU010000121.1 coordinate 400, forward strand.
AGGCGGATGTCTGAGGGATTGAGCACCGGCTTCTTTGTTTTCTTCTATATATAATAAGGAGTAGGGCGACATCTGTGCGACGATAGCCGGTGACAAATGGTAAGCAGTCATCGTACGGTATCGTACGGTCTGCGTAGCGTATGGAGTGAAGGCGCAAACTCCGAAACAAAGTGACATAAAAATAGCCGGGTAGTATAGGGTTCCGATTATTTTGCCTAACTTGCGAACTGTTTGACAAGGGCTTTGCCCGACTATTCGTAAAACCTTAATGAAACAATAGCATGACGATTGCAATCACTCACCTGCCCGAGTATCCTACTTTTGTCGAAGGGATTCGCAGGGCACCAGACCGCGGTTATACACTGACGAAGGAGCAAACCGTAACCGCATTGAAAAACGCGCTCCGCTATATTCCGAAAAAATGGCACGAACAGCTTGCTCCCGAGTTTCTTCATGAACTTCGTACGTATGGACGTATTTACGGCTATCGTTTTCGTCCGCAAGGCGATTTGAAAGCAAAACCCATCGACGAATATCGCGGGCGTTGTATCGAAGGAAAAGCCTTTCAAGTGATGATAGACAACAACCTCTGTTTCGACATTGCGCTCTATCCTTATGAATTGGTGACTTACGGCGAAACGGGACAGGTGTGTCAAAACTGGATGCAATACTTGCTCATCAAACAATACCTCGAAGAACTGACGCAAGACCAAACACTCGTCATAGAGTCGGGACACCCGCTCGGACTTTTCCGTTCGCGCCCGGACGCTCCGCGCGTCATCATCACCAACTCCATGATGATAGGTCAGTTCAACAACTTGCACGATTGGCATATCGCCGCTCAAATGGGAGTAGCCAATTACGGTCAGATGACAGCCGGCGGATGGATGTATATCGGACCGCAAGGTATCGTACACGGTACGTTCAATACCTTGCTCAATGCCGGTAGAATGAAACTCGGTATTCCGCAAGACAAAGACCTGCGCGGTCACCTCTTCGTGTCTTCGGGTTTGGGAGGCATGAGCGGAGCACAGCCCAAAGCGGCTGAAATAGCCGGTGCAGCTTCCATCATAGCAGAAGTAGACTATTCGCGTATCGAAACCCGTCATTCGCAAGGATGGGTGGGACACGTCACGGCAGACATCGCCGAAGCATATCGCATGGCACACGAAGCGGTCGAAAAACGCGAGCCTTGCTCCATCGCTTATCACGGCAATATCATCGACTTGTTGGAATATGCCGAACAGAATAATATAGGTATAGAATTGCTTTCCGACCAAACTTCCTGTCATGCTGTTTACGAAGGCGGATACTGCCCGGCAGGTTTGACATTCGAAGAACGCACGCGCTTGTTGCACGATTCTCCTGAGGAATTCCGTCGTTTGGTCAATGCTTCTTTGCGTCGTCATTTCGAGGTTATCAAAAAGCTCGTGGCACGCGGAACTTACTTCTTCGATTACGGCAACTCGTTCATGAAAGCCATTTACGATGCCGGCGTGAAAGAAATCTCGCGCAACGGCATAGACGAAAAAGACGGCTTCATCTGGCCCAGTTACGTGGAAGACATCATGGGTCCCGAATTGTTCGATTACGGTTATGGTCCTTTCCGTTGGGTTTGTTTGAGCGGAAAACACGAAGACCTCATCAAGACAGACCGTGCTGCGATGGAATGTATAGACCCCACACGTCGCGGACAGGACTTGGACAATTACAACTGGATACGCGATGCCGAAAAGAACAAACTCGTGGTGGGTACACAGGCACGTATCCTGTATCAGGATGCCGTGGGACGTATGAACATCGCTTTGCGTTTCAATGAAATGGTACGCCGTGGCGAAGTAGGTCCTATCATGCTCGGAAGAGACCACCACGACGTGAGCGGAACAGACTCTCCTTTCCGTGAAACATCCAATATCAAAGACGGAAGCAATGTGATGGCAGACATGGCTGTGCAATGCTTTGCCGGCAACTGCGCCAGAGGCATGAGCCTTGTGGCATTGCACAACGGCGGCGGAGTAGGTATCGGCAAGTCTGTGAACGGTGGCTTCGGTATGGTATGCGACGGTAGCGAACGCGTAGACGAAATACTCCGTTCTGCCATGCTTTGGGATGTGATGGGCGGTGTGGCTCGTCGCTCTTGGGCGCGCAATGAACATGCGGTGGAAACCTGCGAATCATTCAACGCTTCGCATGCCGACGGTTATCATATCATGATACCCCACATGGCAGACGAAGACTATTTGAGAACATTATTATAATAGGAAAAGAGAAAGCAGGCAAGTAAACCTAAAGCGGGAGCTTGCCTCTTTCCCTATATAAAGCAGCAAAACATTATACATTAAAATAAAAACTTATGAGCTGGAATAAAATTATGGAGTGTGTCCCCAACTTCAGCGAGGGACGTGATTTGAAGAAAATAGAACAAATCGTAGAAGCTTTTCGTGCAAAAGAAGGCGTGAAACTGTTGGATTACAGCAACGACGAAGACCACAACCGCCTTGTGGTAACCGTTGTGGGCGAACCCGAAGCATTGCGCGATGCTGTGATAGAAGCCATCGGTACGGCGGTTCGTCTCATCGACTTGAACAAACACAGCGGACAACACCCGCGTATGGGCGCAGTAGACGTGGTTCCTTTCATTCCTATCAAGAATACCACGATGGAAGAAGCCATCGCGCTGTCGAAAGAAGTGGCAGCTCGTGTGGCAGAACTCTATTCGTTGCCCGTATTCTTGTACGAGAAATCGGCTTCTGCTCCTCATCGTGAAAACTTGGCTTCTGTACGCAAAGGCGAATTCGAAGGAATGGCAGAGAAAATCAAACAACCCGAATGGACACCCGACTTCGGTCCTGCCGAACGTCATGCCACTGCCGGAACTGTGGCTATCGGTGCGCGTATGCCGCTGGTGGCTTACAACGTAAACCTCAATACCGGCGACTTGAAAATAGCAGATGCCATTGCGAAGAAGGTACGTTTCCTCGGTGGTGGTCTCCGCTTTTGCAAGGCTATGGGCGTGGAATTGACAGACCGCGGCATCGTACAAGTTTCCATGAACCTTACGGACTTCACAAAAACAGCGATTTATCGTGCACACGAAATGGTACGCATGGAAGCACAACGTTACGGTGTGACAGTCGTTGGCGCGGAAATTGTAGGTCTTGTTCCGATGGAAGCACTGATTGATACGGCTTCTTATTATCTCGGATTGGAGAACTTCTCCATGCAACAGGTACTCGAATCGCGTATCATGGAGTAATACTTAACAAGAACAAACATGAACAATCATTTATTGATTCGCAATGCTCGCATCGTCACACCGCAGGGAAAGACAGCCCGTCGCGGCGAAGAGATGCGAGCATTGCTCGATATTGCTTGCGGAGTGGTGGAAGTCACCGATGGCATCATCACGCATGTCGGTACGCAACCGTCGGGCAAGATGCCCGCAGGCTGTCCCGAACTCGATGCCCAAAACAAGGTTCTTTTGCCCGGCTTTGTAGATTCTCACACTCATCTCGTTTTCGGTGGTTATCGTCCCGATGAGTTCATCTGGCGCATCAACGGCGAGAGTTATATGAGTATCATGGAGCGCGGAGGCGGTATCGCAAGTAGCGTTCGCGCCACACGCACGGCTTCTTTCGAGGAGTTGAAAGCGAAAGCAGAACGTTTCATCGACACGATGAGTCGTATGGGTGTGACTACTGTGGAAGGAAAGAGCGGTTACGGATTGGACCGCGATACGGAACTGAAGCAGTTGGAAGTAATGCAGGCACTCAACGCAGACCCTCATCGCAAGGTGGATATTGCGACAACTTTTCTTGGCGCGCATGCAGTACCGGTGGAGTACAAAGGCAGAGAAGAAGAGTACATAGATTTCCTTATTCATGAAATGTTGCCTTTGGTGCGCGAACGCAATCTCGCGGAGTATTGCGATATCTTCTGCGAAAAAGGCGTCTTCAGCGTGGAGCAATCGCGCAGACTGTTGAAGGCAGCACAGGAAATGGGCTTTGGAGCGAAGTTGCACGCCGATGAAATAGTCTGTCTTGGCGGTGCAGAATTGGCTGGCGAATTGCGTGCGGTGAGTGCAGACCACTTGTTGCATGCTTCGGATGCAGGTATTCGTGCCATGGCGGAAGGCGGTGTCGTGGCAACGCTTTTACCGTTGACGGCTTTTACCTTGCGCGAACCTTATGCTCGTGGTCGCGAGATGATAGACAGCGGTTGTGCTGTGGCTTTGGCGACGGACCTTAATCCCGGTAGCTGTTGTTCGGGCTCTATTCCGCTTACTTTTGCTTTGGCGTGCATCTATATGCGCTTGAGTGTGGAAGAAGCTATTACGGCAATGACACTCAACGGAGCTGCTGCCATCGGACGAGCAGACCGCATAGGCAGTATCGAAGTAGGAAAAGAAGCAGACTTCGTGCTCTTGGACAGCGATACCCCCAATGTACTTCCTTATTATACAGGTATGAATTCTGTGAAACATACCATCAAACGAGGAAAAATCTTACACTAATCATTAACCCATTAAACAAAAAACACCATGTTAACAGAACTTTCCATCCAATCATTTATCGATAAAGTGACGGGTAGCGACCCGGTACCCGGAGGCGGTAGCGTATCGGCACTCAACGGTGCTTTGGCTACATCATTGGCGGCTATGGTTGCCAATCTTACCATCGGACGTAAGAAATACGTAGAAGTGAACGACCTCATGGAAGAACTCTCTGCACGTTTCTCCAAACTCACCACACAATTGGTTGCAGATGTAGACCGTGACTCAGATGCTTACGACCGCGTGTTCGCTGCTTTCAAACTGCCCAAAGAAACAGACGAAGAAAAAGAAGTACGCGCGGAAGCCATCCAACGCGAAACAAAGTATGCCGCTCAGGTGCCGATGGAAGTGGCTCGCGCCGTGCATTCGGTATTGCCTTACATCGATGAGGTAGCACGCAAGGGAAACAGCAATGCCGTGACAGACGCTTGTGTTTCGATGATGTGCGCTCGTACTGCTGTGTTGGGAGCATTGCTCAATGTACGTATCAACCTGATGTCTATCAAAGACGAGGCTTTCGTGCAAGCCATGAGCAAAGAAGCCGATGAAATAGAGCTTTCCACCATAGCTACAGAGAAGAAAGTATTGGACTATGTGAAAACTGTATTTGCGTGAGTCTATGGAAAGAGTATATAAAGTAGGCTCAGGCGAATTGACGTTCGAAATCATCGAACAAATCCTCAACAAGAACATGAAGTTGGAGTTGGCTTCGGAAGCCAAACAACGCATACAGTATTGTCGTGACTATCTGGATAAGAAAATTGCTGCTTCGGAAGTTCCGTTGTATGGTATTACGACGGGGTTCGGCTCGTTGTGCAATAAAAATATATCGCTCGACGAATTGGGCACATTGCAGGAAAACCTTATCAAAAGCCATGCTTGCAGTGTGGGAGAAGAACTTTCGCCCGTATTGGTGAAGTTGATGATGTTGCTCAAAGCGCATGCGTTATCGTTGGGACACAGCGGTGTGCAAGTCATCACCGTGCAACGCATTCTCGACTTTTACAACAACGACGTATTACCCATCGTTTACGACCGCGGTTCGTTGGGAGCATCGGGCGACTTAGCTCCGCTTGCCAATCTCTTTCTGCCGCTGATTGGCGTTGGAGACGTGAACTACAAAGGACAGAAGAGAGAGGCACAAAGCGTACTCGACGAATTCGGTTGGGAACCGGTGAAATTGATGAGCAAAGAAGGACTTGCATTGCTCAACGGTACGCAATTCATGAGTGCCAACGGAGTGTATGCCATGCTCAAAGCCATGAAGTTGTCCCAAAAAGCAGACATGATAGGCGCGCTATCGCTCGAAGCATTCGATGGTCGCATAGAACCATTCATGGATTGCCTGCATCAGATACGTCCGCACAAAGGGCAAATAGAAACAGCACAAAACATGCGCCGCATACTCGAAGGAAGCGAAATCATTGCGCGCAAAAAAGCACATGTGCAAGACCCGTATTCTTTCCGTTGCATACCGCAAGTGCATGGTGCCACGAAAGATACCATACGTTATGTGGCTTCGGTATTGCTGACCGAAATCAATTCGGTAACAGACAATCCCACCATCTTCCCCGACGAAGACCTTATTTATTCGGGTGGTAATTTCCACGGACAGCCTTTGGCGTTGATATACGATTTTCTGGCTATCGCAATGGCAGAATTGGGAAATATCTCCGAACGTCGTGTGGCACAACTCATCATGGGATTTCGTGGTTTGCCCGAATTTCTTGTTGCCAATCCCGGCTTGAACTCGGGCTTCATGATACCTCAATATGCCGCAGCGTCGATGGTAAGTCAAAACAAGATGTATTGTTTCGCGGCATCGAGCGATTCTATCGTTTCGTCCAACGGACAGGAAGACCATGTGAGTATGGGAGCCAACGCTGCCACGAAACTACACAAAGTGATGAACAATCTGGAACACATTCTTGCCATCGAGTTGATGAATGCTGCGCAAGGTGTGGATTTCCGTCGTCCGCTCAAAACATCGCCCGTACTCGAAACCTTATTGGAGGAATACCGCAAGGAAGTACCTTCAGTAAAAGAAGACATCGTGATGTACAAAGCCATTCAAAAGAGCGTGGACTTCGTAAATCGCATGCAGGTAAATCTATGACACTTCCCGACAGCCGAAAGGTGTTGGTCTGATAAAACAGCACGGGGCTGACTTCCGTAAGAGGGAGTCAGCCCCGATTTTTTGTACCGATGCCGTACCCGTGTTTTGTTACGAGAACAGACCGTTTCGCCATGTTTCTGTAGTTTGGGAAAATCCTGAAAACACGTGTTTTTGATGAAAGAAAAATGCCTCTGTGATACCTTCTCGATGCGATTATGTTGTTAATATTCTTTGACGCTGTTGTCATCGCGATAGCAACATGTTCTTATCGCGATAGCAACATGATGCTATCGACTTGACAACATGTTGTTATCAACTTGGCAATATATTATCAGTTTGAAGTTCTAAGTTTAAGAGTTGACGAGGTGTAAGAGGGGAGTGTGTATTTATTGCGGGCGTTGGTTGTACAATAAATTTCTTTTCAAACGTATGAAAACGGGAGACGCATACATGTTCGGACAGAAAGAATTGGAAGATATTTTGCACGAAACGGGATTTGAACAGACGGAATGGAACAAAATCCATCCTTTGATGTACATAGCTGTTGCCCGAAAGCCCATCGGATACTAATCTCCGAATGTTTGTTGTCGTGTTTCGCTTTTTTTCAACACGAAAACAGGAAGAAAAAGGAAGATGCCGAGAAAAGACATTGCCAAACCGCCGATGGTACCGGCTGCCAAAGGATACCAGAATGCTTCTTTTTGCAAACCTATCATGAAAGGGAGAAATCCCAAAATGGTAGACATCACCGTCAGAAAGATGGGGACGACTTTGGCATTCCATGCTTTGAGGTAAGCCTTTAGCGGCGACAGATGTCTGTACCGTTTGCGGATATTGTTGTACTCGTTGAGTATATAGATACTCGCATTGACGGTGATACCGCACAAAAGGATAAAGGACGCAAAACCGCCTTGGTCGAAATTCAAACGGAACCAATAGAACGTGAGGAAAACGCCGATATACGATACCGGGATGATGAAGAGAATGGCAAACGGCTGTCGCAACGAGTTGAACAGAATGGACGTGATAAAGAATATAATGGTGATAACTACCAACAGCAACAGATACTGCTTATTGTCTTTATTCCTCCATTGCCAACTATTGCTTTTTTCTTCTGCCGTATAGCCCATAGGCAGCGTTTGAGAGAAGTTTTTCAGTTCTTTTCTCAATACTTTTTCTCCCAACGCTTTGGTGCCGACGAATTCGTATTGCAGACAGAGACGGTACTGTTGGTTTTCTTTGGCTATCTCTTGAGGCATTTGGCATTTTTCCATCGTGGCAAGTCCGGAGAGTTTGTATTGTTTTTCGCCTGTTTTATAAGGGAAAAACTGCAAACTCCAGAAGTCGTATTCCTGCGATTGCCGGGAAGACAGTTTGATACGTTCCGTTCCTTTTTCCGTGGACAATGTGCCTATTGTCATATCTCTTCCGAAGATGGGTGTCATACCTGCTACGAGTGTTCGTGCATCGAACCCCTCCTGTGTAGTTCGTTCTTTGTCTAAATCGAAATAAAACTCCTTGTAGTCGTCCTTGAACCATGAAAAATCGGACATCACGAAAATTTCTTTGATGCGCGGATTGGTGAGCAGTTTGGCTTTCAGGCGTTCTGCCTGTGCATACAGTTCATCGTAATTGTATCCATACATGAGGATGTGATAGCTGCCTGCCATTTCTCGCACATCGTTGTTGAATGGTATATCTGGTAATCCGTAAACTCCCCAACTGCCACCGCCCAACTGTGTCACTTTGTAAATGATATGCGACTTCAGTGCATAAGGAAAACCTGTATGCAGATACTCTTTCTTGAAATAAATGTTGATGGTGGCTTGGTTGGCACTTGCTATGCTTGTGTGAAACTGTTTGATTTCTTTGAAGTCGCTCAGGAATGTTTCCATTCGCTTTACCAGCGTGTTCATTTGTTCCAGTGTGCTGCCGCTGGGCAGGTTGGCTGCCACCGTCAGCACCACTTCCTGCTGGTTGTTGAAGTAACTCCCCGTATAAACTTCCTGTATGAATAGTCGTAAAGAGCCCCCCAAAAACTTGTCTACAACAGGCTTGACAGACTCTTTATAAGTTGTGGAGCCGAATGTTTTGTTGTAAAATTCTTTCCATTTGCCTTCTCCTTCCAACTTCTCGGGCAAGAGAAACACCGGCAATCCGAACCCTAATATCAACAACAGCCAAACTGCCCATCGCCAGCGACAGAAGACGCTAATGAGTACGGCATACACACGTGTGAAGTAGATGGGGAGACGTCGGAGGAGGAGCGGTTTTTTCTTTCTTTTCTTGTTTGTCAGTTTCAACTTGTCCACCATCGAGGGAACAAAGAACAATGCGACTGCAAGCGAAACAACCAGGTTGATGATAACCACTGCGGCGAAGTCTTGCAAATTGACACGTATTTGTTCATTCAGGAAAAAAATAATCACCAATGCACCTATCGTGGTGAGTGTGGCTGCAAGAATGGACAAAAAAGCTTTCAGGTTGCGTCGATGCAGTAAATGGTCTGTCATTACTATCGTATTGTCGATGACCAAATTCAACGAAACGGTGATACCTGCCAGAGAATACAACTGTATTTCCAAGTCGAAGAGATAATAAAATATCACCGCCACGGCAATGTTTACTGTCAAGGAAGCGAGTATCAGGAATAGATATTTCAGTCGTCGGGTAATCAACCAGACGAACAACAGCAGGATAAGTACGGTCAAGCCTGTTCGGAAATAGATTTTTTCCAATTCGGAGCGTATGTATTCCGTTGCGTCGTAACTTGTGTGCACTTCGTATCCTGCAGGAAGCGTGGCTTTGATGTATTCCATTTCCTGCATTATCCGGTTGCTGAGTTGCAATTGGTTTGCTGTTTCGTTTGCCGTGATAGAAAGATAGATGGAATTGAGTCCGTTGATGCGGAAATAGCTTTGCGGTTTTTCTTCCACATGGCTCACGGTCACAAGCTCGTTCAGGCGCACTATTTTACCGTTTATCGTCCCGACGGATATTGCCGACGGTTCGAATTGTTCTCCCGAAGATTCGGGTGCGAGTACCAGACGCATCCATTGCGCACCACCTTTGTGGTCTTCCACGTTGTGAATTCCCAAGAAATCTTTTTGATGATGCCTTTGTACGGCATTGCTGATATCCTGTATCGTTATGCCCAAGTGTTGGAGCTGTTTTCCGTCGTACTTTAGTTGCCATTCCATCGGACTCGCTCCTCGCAATTCTATTTTGTATACACCCGGCAAACGCGACAAATGTGGCTTGATGTGTTCTTCTGCATACTGTTGTATTAGAATGGGAGCGACGGGAGCATTCAGCGTAAAGGAGATAAACGGACGAGAAGCCTTTTCGTCGGGTACTTTCATTTGTATGATGGGATAATTCACACCGTTCGGTAGTTCCGACCATGTTTGACGAATGACGGTGGAGGCTTCGAAGCGTACCACATCAGGGTTTGCATGTTTGTCCAATTTTACCGTGATATTGCCCGAACCGTTTTTCGAAGTAGAACTCAGGTCTTGTACGCCACGTATGCGCGACAGCATTGCTTCCAGTTTGGAAGTAACTTCGGTTTCAACTACTCTCGACGAAGCCCCCGGCATGGTAAAGTGTACACTGAAACCCGGTAATGTGCGCGAAGGATTCAACTTTACAGGAAGCAGAGGTATCAATGCTGCGCCTATCAAAGAAAGACAGGCAAAGACTACGATGAGCGTAAAGGAGGAAGCGGATTTCATCGGCAGCAGGAATTAGAGGTTGGGCGAGAGCATCTGTCGGTCGAACTTGTCCGAGAGAGAAGAGCCCGTACTGAAATCGTGCAACGTAAGTTTCCGTATCTTGTAGTAATACTGCCAATAGTTCTGTAAAGCCGAAATGTAATTGCGTTGTGCTTCTTGTTGGCGGTTCAACGAGAGTGTCAGGCTGTTGATATCCGCTTTGCCTATAATGAAACGTTGTCGTGTTTCGTTGTATGCCAGCACAGCGAGTTCGAGTGCTTCTTCTGCGCTGTTTACAAATGCTTGTTGGGCATTGAAGTCGGCTACGGTCATGATGATTTCTTCCTCTATTTCTATTTCGCTTTGGCGGGCGGAAGTTTTTACTACATTCAGATTGTTCTTTGCCATGTTGTACTTACCTTTCCTCACGCCCCAGTCTATCAGCGGTATGCTTAGGCTGATGGAGATAAGTTCTTGTCGCATGGGGTCTCTGTATACTTGGTTGAATGTTTCCGCCGTTTGGTTGAAACCTATGCTTGCATTGATGGCAGCATTAAATCGGGATTCTTTCTTTGTTCTGTCTACGACTTGTTCGGCTTCGAGAATGTTTTGTCGAAGACGCAAGAATTGTGGATTGTTGTTTTTGGCTGCCGATAGTGCTTCTTCTACGGGAATATGGAGGGATTGAGGACGTTCGGGCAAAACGGCTGTTATTTCTGTGTTCTTTTCCAGATTGAGAAATGAAACCAAAGCAAACATGGCACGTTTCAGCGCACTCGATGTCTTTTGCAAAGTGTTGCGTGCATTGACCGCTTCCAGTTTCAGTGTCAGTAAGTCGGCGCGACTGATGGAAGCGATTTTCAAACGTTGCATCCCGATGCTGTACAATGTGTCCGATGAGGCAACATTTGCTTTCGCCAAATTGTATTCGGTTTGTGCCATCATGAGTGTAAAGAAATAGGCTGTTGCCTGCTCGGAAACCTGTTCCGTATTATAGATGAATTCTTTCTTGACACGCTCGTATTTTAGTGGTTCTATCTTTCGTTCCCAACGAAAAGGATTGTAGCCCACCAGTTTTTGCGTATATCCCAATCGTAAGGGAATGCTGGTAAATTGTGTGTATTGGTTGGTACCGAAACTCCGCATATACCCCAATTCCGTGTCGATATAAAATGTACCTCCTGTTAAATCGAAGTTTTGACGAATGGAGAGATTGCCGTAAGCATAAAAGGAGCGTTGGCTGCGATAAATATCCAGGTTTTGTCTGTAGTCATAACGTCGGGTGATATCCCGATTGTATTGTGCAGGTGTCATGTTCAGAGTCAGTCCGGGCAAACGATTGGCTTTGAAAGTCCGATATTCCCAATATCCTGCCAAATACATGTTTTGTGTACGAAAGGCTTCCAGTGAACTGTCGTTTGCCAACTCTATGGTACGTTTCAAGTCCAATGTCAGTGTTTTTTGAGCAAAGGAAAACAGTGTTCCCAAACTCAAGACAAAGAGAAAAACTGTTCTTTTCATGGTCGTTATCGTGCTATTTGCTTATTTCCTCTTCGGCAACAAGCTGTTCTTTGTTTCTATATATAAACCAATAAACCAATGGAATGATAAACAAGCTGACCAGCGTGCCGATGGACATGGCGCCAATCATGGCAACTGCCAACGGCTTTTGCAACTCGGAACCCATGTCGAAAGAGAAAAGCAAGGGAACCATGGCAAAGATGGTAGTCAAAGAAGTCATGATGATGGGGCGAAGTCTTCTTTTTCCTGCTTCGTGAATGGCTTCCAATAGGGGAACGCCGGCTTTTCGTAATTCGTTGATGGCATCCAATTTTAAGATGGAGTCGTTGATGATGATACCGCAAGTCACAACGATACCGATGGCAGACATCAAATTGAGTGTATGTCCGCAAACCCACAGCAAAAGAAGGGCAAAAGCTACGTCTACTGGTATTTCGAACAAAACAATCAAGGGTTGCAGAAAGCTCTCGAATTGTGCAGCAAGGATGAAATACATCAACAGGATAGAGATGAACAGTATTACTACCAATTCACTCAACATTTGTCGATTGGAAAAGAAGCTACCAGAAAAGTTGACATCCCAGTCTTGAGTGCTATCCACTATTTGTTTGGTCTTTTGCATCACTTCTTCGGGGTGTGTCGTTTCATAAAAGCGGAAAGGAATGTATTCTCCGTTGTCTCCGGCAGTGATGGTTTTCAAGTCTTCTGCGGGAAATACCACTATCAACTCGTTCAAAGGAATGTATGAGCCGGAACGTGTCTGTATCAATTGTTGTTGCAGTATTTCGTTTACGGTTTTTTCTTCTCCTGCTATCGTGATGGGCAAATGTTGGTGCGCGTGCAGTACCGAAACCTTGTTTTCCTTGAAAGCGACTTTCAGTGTTCTGTATACTTCTTCGTAAGCTACGTTGTACAGCAACAGTTTTTCCTGCTGTACACGGATATTCAATTGGTTCTCAAAAGCGATACCGGTAGGAGCTGTTCCCGTAACACGATGGAAACGTTGCTCCAATTCGCGTAACTCTTCGGCAACAGGTTCCTTTCCTTTGTGGCGGGAATAGAGTTCTGCTACTATATCCGCTTCGCCCGTCACAAAGAGTTTCTCGAATATGGTTTCGGGTGGAGAAAAAGAAACTACGGCAAAGGGGTATTTCTCTTTTACTTGCCGATATATCTCTTTCTGCAAGGAATGTATTTCTGCTGTTGTTGCGGTTTTGAAATACAATTCGGACTCGGAAGTCGACAAAGCTTGTTCACGGTTTAGCAGATAGTCCTGCTCTCCGATAGCTGCTGTCTGTTCCACCGTTTTATCTTTCAATTCTTGGAATAAAATTCCTACTCGTCGACGGTTTTCGTCCACGTGTATGTTTTCGTTCCATTCTATTCGTGCCATCAGTTCGTTGCGGTCTATGTCCGGCATACGCTCTTTGTCTATGAAACTAAATAGAAAGAAACAAAGCGGAATAGCTACCAAACAGAAGATGATACTAAGTGTTTTGTGAGCAAACACCCAATCAACGCCGGAGTGATAGAAACGTTCGAGTGCGTCCCCTTTAAGCGGATTGGAGAAACGGATGCGAGGTAGCCACGAGTTGTGCCGGAAACTGCTGCGGAAGACAAGCATATAGAGTATAGGCAACAACATAATGCCGGTGAAGTAGGAAACAAAAAGTCCGACTGTCACGGCGAAAGCCTGGTCGTAAAACAATGCACCGGCAATACCGCTCATAAAAATCAAGGGTACGAACACGGCAATGGTTGTCAAGGAAGAACTGAGCATCGGTGTGATAACTTCGCTTGTACCTGCCACGCATGCTCGTCGCAATGAATAGCCTCTTTCTCGATATTGCGAGATATTTTCCGTTACGATAATACTGTTGTCTATCATCATTCCTAAAGCCAAAATGAGTCCCGACAAGGAAATAATGTTGAACGACATGTCGAACAAGTAAAAGAAGAGAAAACAGACAACAATAGAGACCACCATACTGATGCCGATGATAAACGGCGATTTCACGTCTCCCAGGAAAAGAATAGCAACGATACAGATAAAGATAAAACCCAGCGAAAGGTTTTGTTGCAGATTTTCGATGGTATAATCCAACAATTCTGTTTGGTTACGACTGATGTTAAACTCTATGTCGGGGTATGCCTGCTTGAAATAGTCGATGGTTTCGTGAACAGACTTTTTCATGGCATCCATATTCTCGTCTGCTTGCTTGATGACAGCCAATGTGATTGCTCTTTTCCCGTTGCTGATGGATATTCCTTTTTCTTTTGCAGCGACGATATTTACTTCGCAGAAGTCGCCCAATCGTACGATACGTCCATCCTTTTTCAAGAAGATATTCTTTACATCTTCTTCTGTACGCAGCAGGTTCGATATCTTTATGTTGTATTCATAATAACCATCTCGTACGGTCATGCTGCCTGGTTCGATGTTGTTCTGCGACAACGCATTCTCAAGGTCTTCGATAGAGTAGCCCAATACTGCGAGTTTGTTGGGGTCGGGTTGTATTTGCAGCTGTTTTTCTACCAATCCCGTTATATCTACCATGGCAACTTCGGGTAGTTGCTCGAAGCGACGTTTGATAACATTCTCGCCGAATTCGCATAAGTCCAGAAAGGCTTTTGATGAGGCTTCTCTATTGGATATGGTGAGATTTTCCTCTGTCGGGGTGGTATCTTTTAGTGTCAGGTTCAGATAGAAGACGGGAAGGTCTGTTGCACTGGCTTTAACGGCTTTCGGACGTTTTTGGTCTTTGGGGAGATAGTTCATGGCAGCATCCAACTTTTCGTTTACTTCCACGAAAGCCAGGTCTGTATTGGTGCCATAGTCGAAGCTCAATCGGACGATGGCTGCTCCGTCTCGCGTTTCGCTTTGCAGGTCTTTGAGATGTGCTACTTGCACGAGCTGTTGTCGCAAAGGTTTGACTACGGTATTTTCCAATTCGCGTGCCGATGTGTTTTGCGAAGAAACCTGTACGGTAATTTCGGGTATGGAGATATCGGGCAGCAACGATACGGGCAAATTGAAATAAGTCACCAAGCCTAAGACAAAACAGGCGGTGAAAGCCATCAATACGGCAATGGGACGTTGTATCAAAAACTTTACCATATGCTCAACGTACTATTACGGGTGCATCGTGTGCCAAGTTCATGTTACCGGTGACGATGACGGTATCTCCTTCGTTCAAACCCTCTACCAGGCTGTAACTGTCCATGTTTTCCAAATCTGTTTTGACATAGTTCCATTGTGCTTTGCCTTGTTTCAAAGTGAAAACTACCTGTCTGCCCGAACGAAGAACCACAGACGTTTTTGGTATTACCAATCGTTCGCCCAGCGAGCGATGTACGTTGATGCGTACGTTCATTCCACTGAAGAGTTTTTTGTTGCCGCTCACTTGTGCTCTTACCCTTACCATTCCCTTGTCGTCTACCAAAGGATTGATTTGTGTGATATGTCCGTCGTAGTGCGATGCCGCATCCGAGTAAGGTGTCACTTTTATTTTATCTCCGTTTTTTATCAATACCAGTTCGCTCTCCAATACCGTGAAGTCCACTTCCATGCCATGTGTGGAAATGACGGAACAAAAAGTTTCGCTCACATTGGCGTTGTTGAAAGGTTTGGCAAAGAGATTGGCAATTACGCCGTCGAAAGGAGCTGTCAGTGTGGCGTGAGCTTCTTCGTATTGTGCCAGTTTGTATTGCGACAGACTTTGGTCGTAGCCGCTTTTTATTCGTGCCAGTTTCATGATGTCGGCAGGGACATCGGTTTTGCCGGGAGGATATCCTTGTCCTATCAACACGTCTTGCAATTCGAGTTCGGCTCTTTCCATCGCTTCTTTGGCTTGCAATAGTTTATTGGCAAGGCGAAACTTGTCCAGTTCTGCCAATTTCTGTCCTTTGCGTACGTGGTCGCCGTTTTTCACGTAAATGCGAGCGATGATACCTCCCGTTTCGAAACGCAAGTCTGCCTGTGCGCCGGCTGTCACTTTGCCGTTACTCACCAATTCGTGTACGAATATGCGACGTTTCAGTACTTCCACCGTGACTTCATTGTCATTGTTTGCCACGATGGTGGCGATATCTGCTTGGGTTTCTTTTTTCTTTTCCGAGCAGGCTGTTGCAAGTACGACAACCATGCAAAGCAAAAACAGACAGCTATGTGTTTTCATTCTTTATTGTGTTTTGATAGTTCAAAGCGTGGGCTTCTCCATATTATAGTACTTTGTCCAAATCTATATAGGCAAATCGGTTTTCTTCATCATATATACAAAATAGCAATCTGCCGTTGTCCTTGTCGTAGCAAAATCCTGCGGCATTAACACCTGTTTCCAGTGTTTTTATATAGTCTCCCTCTAAGGTAAAGACATGAAGCACCGATGGATTGATGTCTTCCCTCCAATTATCACCGTCGTATTCCACGATGAGTTTGTCTTTGTAAATAAAACTTTCGGTGAAATAGTGTCCCGGACTGTGCTTCGGGTTCCAGGCAGGACCGTAGATATTGCATTTGAGTTTTCCGTCGAGGTCGTAGAGCCGTATCAAATCGTAGTTGGCGTATGTCTCTACCAGCAGATTGTGTTCTACGGAGGCGGATGATTCCAATCGTCTGATTTTGATTTCGGGATGCGTGTCTTTTACCGGGGTAACTTCTCCCGTCTTCATGTTCCATCTGCCGGATGTCTGATTGAATGTAGACACGGAAGTCGGTATGAAGAATGTCCCGTAGGTCAAAGTGTCGTTCACATATTGATATCTCTCGGGATAAATTGTTTCCTGCATTTTTACTTTCAGACTTGGTGTGTATGTACTGTCTCTGAGTGCTTTGTCCGGTTCGTAAGCGAGTATTTTGTATTGACCGAAGTCCGTGACGTATAGTTCCCGCTTCTCGCTGTTCCAGGCAAGAGTACCTATACTTGTAATCTCATTGGGACCTTGCCCTCTGTCCACGAAGCTGTTGATATACGCATAGGTGTTTTTGTCGAAAGCGTGTATCATCTTATCGTAGGACTTGTAATCCACGACAAAGAAGTATTTGTCGTGGATATAGAGTCGAATGACTCTTCCAATGAAGGTATCGTCTATCTGTATTTTCTTTACCTTGTCTTTGATGTTCACTACCTTGTCCCACTTTTTGTGGTGCTTGTCTGCAGTACCGTTTTCGTTTTTTGTCGTACAACTG
>JBGXXU010000122.1:0-4675 GCA_041814865.1 Phocaeicola sp.
GAAGAACAATAACAACGCCAGTCTCTTCGGTGCTTTCTACAAAATATCGGACACCAGTATGGAAGACATTCGCAAATGGCATGAGACTTACGGCAACATGAGCAGCAACGAACCTACGGTATATGGTCGCGACTGGTACATGGAAGGAACGAACAAAATAGGTTTGCGTACTTACGACGCCTACGACTACATGATAAGACAAGGTGCGCCCACGATGAGCCACAATCTTTCCGTCAACGGAAAAAGCGGACGTACCACTTACAATGTGGGATTGGGTTATCTCGACCAAAGCGGTATGAACAAATTGGCAAAAGAAGACAATTTCAAACGCTACAACGCTTCTATCCGTCTCAGCACACAGTTCAACGACTACATTACCATCAATGCGGGAGCCATCTACTCCAAGCGCATTAAAAGTTATCCTTATACCACTGCCAGCACGCTTGACCCATGGTACTATCTCTATCGCTGGGGACCGCAATTCCCATTGGGATACGATGAGCACGGACACGAATTGCGCAGCCCCGCAGCAGAATTCCATCAAGCGAATACAGCCAAGTACGAACAAAACTATACCAATATCAACTTGGGCTTACATCTGGATTTGACAAAGAATTGGACTGTTGATTTCGATTACACACATGCCAACGAAGAAAATATCCGCTTCAGACCCGGTATTCGTTTCACAGCCGCAGACACTTGGTCAGCCGGTATTCCTCGTGTAGATGCACAAGGCAATGCCGTCTACGTGAACAACAAAGGCGAAGTGGTAGACAGCAGTGTTGCCGGTGCCATGCAGGCACACGACTTGCGCTACCATACATACACAGGTATAGGTAGCGGTATCGACAACGTAAATCGCAACGCCTCCAACAGACAAACCAATACTATCAACGCTTACACCACTTACAACCTGAATTTGGGCAACGACCATCACTTCAAGTTCATGGCAGGTATGAACCGTGTTTCAGCCGTGACGGAATGGCACAGCAGTTTGCGCAAAGAACTGTTGGATTTGAACAACGTACAGTTCGGTACGGCAACAGGAGAACAAATAGTGGATGGTGGCAAGAGCTGGGAATCTCAACTCGGTTTCTTCGGACGTTTGAACTACAATTTCGCCGAGAAGTATCTCTTCGAAGCCAATATCCGTCGTGACGGGACTTCCAAGTTCCCCAAACACATGAAATGGCGTTGGTTCCCATCTTTCTCGGCTGGATGGCGTGCAAGCGAAGAAAACTTCATGAAATGGACAAAACCTTTCATCAACACGTTGAAACTACGCGCTTCTTACGGTATCATCGGCGACCAGACCGTCCCCAACTCATTATATATATCCAATCTCGGCAGTATCACACAGTCCTTCTGGTTGGATGAAAAAGGAAACAAAGTAAACATGGTCTACTCTCCGACAGCTGTGGCTTCGGACATCACATGGCAAGACATCGAGACACTCGACTTCGGAGTAGACGCTCGTTTCTTCGACGGCGCACTCGGACTCTCATTCGACTGGTACAGACGCGACACGAAAAACATGATAGTACCGGCAGAAGGAGTACCACCGACATTCGGCACCACACCTCCGCGTGGCAATTACGGTAATTTGCGTACCACAGGTTGGGAAATCTCCATCGATTATACACACCGTTTTTCAAACGGACTTAACATCAATGCGATGTTCACTTTATCCGACGCTATTACGAAAGTTTTCGAATACGGAGCAAGTAGAGGCATCGACGGTTGGTACAACGGAAAGACTTATGGTGAAATATGGGGATACCGTCACGACCGACTTTACCAAAAGAGCGATTTCGAATACGACAATCAAGGCAAACTTATTCCCATCGTGCTGGATGCTTCTCACGGAGCAAAGAATGCAGGAAAGACCGTTTACAAACTTGTAGGAGACAAACCCGTATACCAAGGTTATTTGCAAAGCGGTTCGTTCAGATACAGCCCGGGTGACGTGAAGTTCAAAGACCTGGATGGCGACGGACAAATCACGGACGGTAATCGTACGGCAGAAAATCATGGCGACCTTGAAGTCATCGGCAATACCACTCCTCGCTACGAATACGGTATCCGTTTGGGAGCAGACTACAAAGGCATAGACTTCTCCATCTTCATGCAAGGTGTGATGAAGCGCGATATGTGGGGTAGTTCTTCCACTACACTGCCAGGCTTTAACGTAGCCGACGGTGCAATAGCCGAACGTTTTACCAAAGACTATTGGACAGAAGAAAATACCGGTGCATTCTATCCGCGTGCTTGGAATATGGCAAACTCTGTCAATGCTTATAATATGTACAGACAAGACCGCTATTTGCTCAATATGGCTTATATGCGTATCAAGAATATCACATTGGGATATACTTTGCCTGCCTACATCACGAAGAAAGCATGGATAAACAAAGCACGTTTCTATCTCTCGCTCGAGAACTTCTTCACGTTCGACCATCTCGACGGAACTCCCGTTGACCCTGAAATCGTGGCAGGTGTAGGTCTTCTTTCAGATTCGAACTATCAATTGGGACGCGCAGGTCTAAGTTCACCTGCTTTCAAGAGCGTGTCGGTTGGTGTACAATTAAACTTCTAAAAGATTCTGTCTTATGAAAAAATATATATTGACTTGCTTGTCTGCAATCGCATTGCTCGGTACCATGACAAGCTGCGAAGATTTCCTTGACAAACCGGCATTGAATTATGTAAACGATGACGATAAATTTTGGCGCAACGAAGACGACTTCCGTACATACAGTATAGAGTTTTATCCTTGGTTCTTCACAGGATACAATACAAGTTACGGAACGAATTATACACCTCTCAGAGGATATACATTCAACGACGATATCTCTACTCGCGGCGTACAAACAAACTTTTCATCCACTATTCCCGGCAAGCTGAGTGTAGTAGTCAATCCCGACAAACTCTTAGACCAAAGTTGGTATAAAGAATATAACGGCGAACGTTGGAATTTCGGTTGGGTACACAAAGCCAACGTGATGATTGCGCGTCTTGACACATACAAAAGCCGCCTTTCAGAAGCAGCTTACAATCACTGGATGGCTGTGGCTCGTTTCTTCCGTGCATATGCTTATTACAATCTGGTTATCTCGTTCGGCGATGTACCTTATTTCGAGAGAGAAGTACAGAGTGTGGAAAAAGCAGAGCTTTACAAAGACAGAAACAGTCGCGGATATGTCATGGATAAAGTGTATGACGACTTGGTGTTTGCAATGGAAAATGCTTACGTCATGGACAAAGGCAGTACACAATATCTCAACAAGTATGTCATTGCAGCATTGACATCTCGCTTCATGTTGTTCGAGGGCACTTGGCAAAAGTATCATCTCAACGACGGCGAACGTGCGAAGAAATATCTCGATTTGTGTGTGAAGTCCGCCGAAATGGTGATGAATACGAATAAATACAATTGTAGCAAAGATTTCCGTTCCATCTTCGGTTCGGAAGACTTGGCAGGGCATCCGGAAGTGATTTTTTACAGAAACTATACGACAGCCAAAGCCATGCACTCTATCGCATCTTATTCCAATGGTATAGAGTATGAAACAAGTCCCAACCTGGAGCTTCTGAAAGCGTTCATTTGCAACGACGGACAGCCCTACCAAAACTCCACACTGGCAACGGCAAAGGACTTCAGCTTGAAAGAAATGGCAAAAACGCGCGACCCACGTTTCGAAGCCACGTTCTACAACTTCCCGCACGAAAAATCGTACACCATGATTTATGCAGACAAGTTCACAAGTCGCTTGGGTGCATCTTTCTACAACAATGCAGGAAATCTTCCCAAACAATTCGGTGGCAACGAAAACACCAACGATGCTCCCATCATACGTTATGCGGAAGTCTTGTTGGCATGGATTGAAGCGAAAGCCGAACTGGCAGAAACTTACGGAGGAACACCCGTGACACAAGCAGACTTGGACAAGTCCATCAATATCATTCGCAAGCGTCCGTTGGACGACATGGCAATAGAGAACGGCGTAAAACAAACCGCACCCATGCAATTGGCAGCTTTGCCCAACGACCCGGCAAAAGATGCAGATGTATCGAAGCTTTTGTGGGAGATACGTAGAGAACGCCGTATGGAGTTTGTCTACGAACACACACGTCTTTTGGACATCAAGCGTTGGAAGAAGCTCTCTTACATGGACAACAACAAATATCCCGACACGATGTTCGGTGCATGGGTAAACTTCCCGGTGGATTTACCGAAATATCTGACAGATAAACGTATCGGTAAATTGATAGTACGTACTGCCGATGGCACAGAAATCGTATTCGATGGAACAAATGCCGACAAGATGATAGGCTTCTATAAAATAGAAGATGTGAAACCACGCGACCAGTTCGACGAAGCAAAAATGTATGTGTCGCCGGTAGGAAGACAAGACATACAGGAATACGAAGACCATGGATTCACGCTGACACAAACAGCTGCATGGCGATAATCTTCTTTGAAACTTCAGCAGAGGGTAGCTCGAATGAGCTATCCTCTTTTTTTTTATCTCTCCGTCTGTCGAACTCATCGCTTCAAATAGATATGCGTTTGCCGATTTGATAACAACATGTTGTCAAGTTGATAGCATCATGTTGCTATCGCGATGAGAACATGTTGCTATCACGATAGCAACAGCGTCAAAGAATGTTAACA
>JBGXXU010000123.1:0-7194 GCA_041814865.1 Phocaeicola sp.
GAAAATAGCTCTCTGATATCTTCTCGATGCGATTATGATGTTAACATTCTTTGACGCTGTTGTCATCGCGATAGCAACATGTTCTTATCGCGATAGCAACATGATGCTATCGACTTGACAACATGTTGTTATCAAATCGACTACATGTAGTCGATTTGAAGTTCTAAGTTTATGAGTTGACAAGATACGAGGAGAATGCTTTTTCTTCTATATACAAAAGGAGTAAGAACGCACTTTTTTCCTGTATTTCTCGTTCATTTGAAAATGGCTCTATGATGTCTTTTCGATGCGATTATGAAGTTGACATTCTTTGATGCGTCACGCAACGCGATGCGTGTAGTCGCACAAGTTGGTACGCAACACATGTATCAAATTCACTCATGCAACACAGTTTTTGCGCAAGCATCGAAACCAAAAACAATGCTTTATTCTGCACTCATTGCAGCAGAGACATGAACATTTGCAGCCAATCGTGTGGCTTGTTTTACACGGTCTGAAATACCTACGCCATCTATAAGATTTCCGCCGATGAAGAGACCAGGATATTCTTTCTCTACTTTTTTTATGGCAGCTATTCGTTCGCCCGTATTCTGTTCATATTGCGGAATGGCTTTTTCGTGTCTGAAAAGACCCAGTATTTCGATTTCCGTTTCCGGTGGATACTTCAATAGCTTGTGAACCGAGCGTGCGATAAGTGTACGAAGTGCTTCGTCCGAAAGACGGAACAAATCTTCTCTTCTCACTCCACCGATGAAGAAAGAATACAGAGCTTTGCCTTGAGGAGCACGGTCGACAAAACATTCCGAAGGAAACAGTATACCCAACACGTCTTCTTTTTCTTTCGATGGTATCAAGCCTCCGAAAGCATGCAACAACTCATCCTTGCTTCTGGGGACTCCTATCACGGCTTGCACCACAGGAGCATAACGCAGATTATTGATGCCTCGCATATCATTTTCCGAAATGAAAGGTAGCAGACCCGGCAATTCGTAGGCTCCGACGGTGGTTATCACCTGTCTACAAGAGATACTTCGGGATTGTCCGTTTTGTTCGAAAGTTACCTGCCAACCATCGGGTGCGGGAGAAATCACAGTATTCTTTGCTCCCAAAGACAAACTTTCCTTCCCTATTTTATTTGCCAAAGTGGTGACAAGTGCCGTAAATCCTCCCTTTATGGAGAACACTTCTTTTGTCGCCAGCTTTTCGCGAGCGGTTTTAGGAATACGTCGCTTTCCGATAGCCCCTCTGATGAAACTGCCATATTCCTGCTCGAGATTGTAAAGTTTCGGAAATGCGAAACGGGTAGTCAAAGTCATGGGATTGCCGGCATATATTCCCGAGAGAAAAGGGTCGATGGCATAATCCAGAAAAGATTGTCCCAAACGTCTTCGGGTAAGTTCGCCTACCGATTCGTTGATGTCGTTTCCTCTTTTCCTCCACGGTTCCAACAAGATGCCTATTTTATCTTTCCAAGTAAACAAAGGAGTTTTTATAGCCGAAAGAAGTCCCGACGGAAGTCTATGAAAAGATTTGTTCTTCCAGATGAGTCTGTTTTTTGCCGAAGCTTGTGCCACTTCCACGCGACAATCAGGTTCCAAGCGTTGTAGCAATTCTACGATTTCGGGACAGGATAAAACGCCGGTGTTGGGACCACTTTCATACGTGTAACCTCTATCTCTATGAGTTCTCATTTGTCCGCCTGCTTCCTCTTGCTGTTCCAGCACTTGTACAGCTACTCCACGTTCACGCAAAAGAAAAGCCGTAGTCAATCCCGTGATACCGGCACCAATAACTACGACTTCTACATTTCTATTTTCTTCCATCATTGTTTTTCCCTTTGTCGCTACAAAGGTAAATCCTTGCAATGAGATAGCATGATAACATTTGTTACAATACGTATAATATCAAGCGGGCATTATGTCTAAGGCTTTCTTATGATTACTTCTTTTACTCCCCTTACATAGTATTTCACCGTTCCTCCTGCTTTGAGTATGGTTTTGGCTGTAAAAGAAAAAGTGGAATTTCCATCATCGCATAAGTATCGTTTGCCTTTATCCGTAATCAAAAGGTCTTGCCCCTTTTGTGCCAATTGGGTATTCAAAACTTCCAGCTTGTCGGAAACATATTCAGTGAAGGCTCGGGCTTCTTCTATTGCAAGAAATCTCCAAGCACTCAACCCTTCATACCGATAAGCGTTCAACAAACCGTTTGCATCTGCTACTTTACAATACCATTGCACAGGAGCCAATAAAAGTACACGGGTTTCTTCTGCTGAAGCTTCTTTCACTTGACAGACAAACATATTTCTCCAAAACTCTCCTTGTCGGGGCAGCACATCGGAAGTGATGGTTTCCACATCTGCGGCAGGAGGTGCAGGCTTTGTACCTTCAGTGTTGTCTTCGGGCTTCGGTTTTACCGGGTCTTCTATAAAAGGAAAATCCACATCTTCTGTTGGCTGCCAATTGATAACCTCCACTTGTTCCAAAGCCAATTCATTGTTACGGAAACTCCCTTTTATCCGATAAGGTGTACCAGCTTTCAACGGACCGGTGTAATTCATGCTATAACTCTCTTCACCTTTCTTACGTTTCAATATTATGTTTATCGTGATTTTCTTTTTATCGGAAGGAAATATATAAGTCGGCAAAGAACGCCATTCCCCTTTGTCAAAATGTGTGAGAGAAATTGCGTGCGTTTTGTCCACATCCCAGTAATTTCCATCAAAAGCATATCCCGAATACACCGGCGTTATCATAGCTTTGATTTCCGTAATGTCATCGGGCATAGCTGTCAGTAAAAACTCTATTTTTGCTACGGCATATTCCAATGCGACAGTCGAACGAAGATTTTGTGACAAGAGAATAGTGGCATTACCAGTCAGCAGAGGTTTTTCAAGTAATTTGTTAGGACTGAAATAGCTGCTAAATCCGTACTCCAATGGCAATTGATAATCTTTTTCATCAAATCCGGATAACAAGCAGTACTGATAATTCCCTTTCGGCAACTGCCACTCTTTTACTGCATCTGCTTTTTGGATTTGCTCTTTCTTGATGAAAATTCCTTTTTCTGTAAAGAAATATACCCACAACGGATAATTGATTTGTGCTTGTTGAGCATTCTTCCAATCAATCTGCAGAGTATAAACTTCGTTTGTTTTCTTCTCGTCCACCTCATAATCGGAACAAGAAAAGAAAAACAGAAACGCAAAAATCAACAATTGCCAAAGTCTCTTATGATATACTGTTCCCATATCAATGTTTTTTCTGCATAGAACAAGTTTTTCAGTCGTTTATGACTATGACACTGCATTTTATATATCTGCTCGAAGTAGGATATTAAAACTCTGTATGTTGTTTTGCCTGATTAAAATAAAAAGCGACAGCCGAAATACTTCGACTGTCGCTCAGAAATATTAAAGATAGACTTATTTTACTTCTTCAATGATATCCATACCCAACTTGATAGCTTCTTCGTTCATCGGTATCAAGTGATGGTGGCGCTCAGGCAACGTTTTGCGTAGTGCTTTTATCACACCTTCTATTTCTACAATGGGACAAAGTTTCAACAAACCACCCAATACGACCATATTGAAAGCTTTTGCCATATTGCGTTCGTTGGCAGCATCCATGGCATCTATTCTGTAAACCTTGATATCTTTTCTTGTCGGAGGTTCGATGATACCGTTACCATCAAAAATCAAGATACCTCCGGGTTTTACTTTAGACTCGAACTTAGCCAATGAAGGTTGATTCAAAATGATAGCCACATCGTATCTACTCAAGATAGGAGAAGAAATACGCTTATCGCTCACAATAACTGTCACATTGGCAGTACCACCACGCTGTTCCGGACCATAAGCCGGCATCCAACTAACTTCTTTATCTTCCATCAAACCGGAATACGCCAAGATTTTTCCCATAGAAAGGACTCCCTGACCTCCAAAACCGGCAATTATAATTTCTGTTTGCATGTTCTTAGTTTTTTGAAGTGAAACGTATGGGAATTATTATTCTGCTGTAGTGTCTTTCAAGTCGCCAATAGGATAATGTGGGAACATATTTTCCACCATCCAATTATTGGCAGCTGCAGCCGACATCTTCCATCCCGAATTACAAGTTGAAACAAATTCCACAAGACTGGAACCTTTCTTTTGCATGGAGTTCTCGAAAGCTTTGCGAAGTGCTTTCTTAGCTTTTCTGATAGCAGCTACAGAATGCACGGACTGACGTGTCACATAGCATGTTCCTTCGAGCTTCGTCGCCAATTCGGTCATGTTGATGGGATAACCGTGTATTTCGGGTACACGTCCTTCAGGACAAGTTGCAGTTTTCATACCCAAAAGTGTAGTTGCCGACATTTGTCCACCGGTCATACCATAAATACCGTTGTTTACAAATATCATTGTGATGTTTTCACCTCTGTTCAACGCATGGATACTTTCGCCTGTTCCGATACATCCCAAGTCACCGTCTCCCTGATAGCTGAACACCAATCTATCCGGCCACAGACGTTTGATAGCGGAAGCCACAGCAGGTGCACGACCGTGTGCCGCTTCCTGACAGTCTATGTCCAAATAGTTGTACAAGAATACAGCACATCCTACCGGACTTACACCGATGGCTTTTTCTTCCATCCCCATTTCTTCTATCACTTCAGCGATAAGTTTATGTACTACGCCATGACTGCAACCGGGGCAGTAGTGCATAGTCTCATCATTCATTAAGCGCGGTTTTTCATAAACCAAGTTTTCAGGCTTAACTATATCTTCGATTTTCATAATTTAAGTTCTTTGATTTATCGTATGAGAAAACGGTACACATACTCCATTATTTTGATAAACAAGGAGCATCCGCAAACATAAAAGAATACGGTTTTATCTTCACAAGCATAATAGAGTATGACGGATGTCACTGCGCCAATGAGGAATAAAATATTCAGGATGCTTCTTATTTTATCTGTGCCCATATTCTGTTGTTATTTAACCAATTTAGTTTTCAAAGCTTCTACCACTTCATCCGGATCGGGTACGATACCGCCCAAACGACCGAAATGTTCTACGGGGATACTGCATTTCACCGCCAACTGAACGTCTTCTATCATTTGTCCGCTATTGAGTTCCACAACCAAAATACCTTTCAACTGTTTGGCTCTTGCTTCCAATTCTTTCTTTGGGAAAGGCCAAAGCGTGATAGGACGGAATAAGCCGACTTTGATACCTTCTTCTCTCGCATGTTCGATAGCTTTCAAGGCAATACGTGCACTAGAACCGAAAGCTACCACCAGATATTCCGCATCTTCGCAATTCAACTCTTCATAGCGTACTTCCGCTTTTTCGATTTCCGCATATTTTTCCTGAAGATGAATGTTTCTTTTTTCCATTACATTCGGGTCGAGTTCCAATGATGTGATGACATTCGGCTTACGTCCTTTCTTGCCTGTTGCAGCCCAAGGACAACGCGCTACTACCTCTTCGTCTGTCAGGCGCGGTTGTTGTTCGGGGAGTTCTACTTTTTCCATCATCTGACCGATAACACCATCTGCCAATATCATTACCGGATTACGGTATTTGAAAGCCAAGTCAAATCCCAAGCCTACGAAATCTGCCATTTCCTGTACGGAAGAAGGTGCCAAAGCTATCAAATGATAGTCGCCGTGACCACCGCCTTTCACTGTTTGAAAATAGTCTGCCTGACTCGGTTGGATGGTTCCCAAACCGGGACCTCCGCGCATCACGTTCAATATCACACAAGGGAGTTCTGCCCCTGCTATATAGGATATGCCTTCTTGTTTCAAACTCACGCCGGGGCTTGATGAAGAAGTCATTACTTTTTTACCTGTGCCAGCACCACCATACACCATATTGATGGCAGCAACTTCGCTTTCTGCTTGCAACACCACCATACCGGTTGTCTTCCAAGGTGCTATTTCCGCCAATGTTTCCAATACTTCCGATTGCGGTGTGATGGGGTAACCAAAATAGCCATCTACCCCAAAACGTACTGCGGCATGGGCGATGGCTTCATTGCCTTTCATTAATACTACTTCTTTTGCCATAATCTTTTTTGATTTAGTACATTTTATTCTTCTATTCTTGCTCTATATACAGTGAGACAACCATCGGGACATACTACCGCGCAGGAAGTACATCCGTTGCAAGTGTCTTCCAATGCTTGATGCGCATAGTTATACCCTTTTTGATTTACTTTGGAGTTCAACTCCAAAACTTTGAGTGGACAGGCGACTACACATAGCCCACAGCCCTTGCATCTTTCTGTGTTTACTAACACAACTCCTTTTACTTTAGCCATACATTACGCGTTTTATTGGTATTAGTGATTGTACATATCTTTATGAAAGAAATTCATGATATCCAGTATCATTTTATGTGCTCCTTTTGCAGGACCTTCAGGATTCAAATCCATTGATGATTGATAATTGTCTAAGGCTAACTTCCAATCGGACTTTTTTCGATAGATGTTTCCCAGCAAGTAGAACACATCCGCTTTGTGTTTTTTATCTTCGAATTTCTGCAGCAAATCTGACAAAAATTCAACGGCAAGGTCTATATCTCCTCTTTTTATATAGCCTTTTGCCTTTTCTATATCTTCATTCATACATTTACATATCATTTTGTCTACTGCAAAGATAATGTTTCCGTGCTGTTCTCCTACAAGTTGAGTATTAAAAATGCGCGTGTTGTCCGTTTTTTTTGAATGCATTTTTGTATATCACTATAAAACAAAAGAATAACAGTGTGGTTTCATGCAGAAAAACGAAGCCTTTTAGGAGAGCCTGCATTTTAATACTTTTTGCATATCAACGAGTTATTCAATCAAAAGGTTACTACCGGAAAGCAATTTTCGGGTGAAAAAGGATAAGTAAAAACGCTCTGCTCAAACCTGCTTTTTATTGCTAAAACGACTCGTTTTTGACACCGGAGAAATGGCTTTCTGATGCCTTCTCGACGCGATTATAACGTTAACATTCTTTGACGCTGTTGTCATCGCGATAGCAACATGTTCTTATCGCGATAGCAACATGATGCTATCGACTTGACAACATGTTGTTATCAAACTGGCAATATATTATTAGTTTGAAGTTCTAAGTTTGAGAGTTGACAAGGTACGAGGAGAATGTTTTTTCTTCTATATATAAAGGAGTAAGAATACACCTTTTCCCTATTGCTTCTCATTC